>CAZHCB010000072.1:0-8389 GCA_964530935.1 uncultured Oscillospiraceae bacterium | reverse complement strand
TCACCAACGACAAACCCTTTAAGAAGTCGGCAACCTGCGTGGGCGACGTTCTGGGTCGCTACCATCCCCATGGAGACCAGAGCGTTTATGACGCTTTAGTGCGTTTGGCCCAGGATTTCTCTATGCGCTATATGCTGGTTGACGGACACGGTAACTTCGGCTCTGTGGACGGTGACCCCCCGGCAGCTTACCGATACACGGAAGCCAGAATGTCCAAAATTTCCGACGAGATGCTTCGTGATATTGAGAAGGATACCGTTGACTGGACACCGAACTTTGACGAGTCCAGAAAAGAGCCCCGGGTTCTGCCGGCGCGTTTCCCCAATCTGCTGGTAAACGGCTCGTCGGGTATCGCCGTTGGTATGGCTACCAATATCCCGCCCCACAACCTGACAGAGGTAATCAACGCCTGCATCTGCGTTTTGGAAAATCCCGAGGCGGAGCTGGCAGATCTTATGGAGCACATTAAAGGACCCGACTTCCCAACCCGCGGAATTATTATGGGCAGGAGCGGGATCCGTTCCGCATACGCGACAGGCCGCGGCCGAATTGTTATTCGCGCCCGGGCGGAGATTGAAGAATACAGGCGCAACGGCCAGACACACGAGCGTATTATCGTCACGGAAATCCCCTATATGGTCAATAAGCGCACCTTGATTAAGAATATGGCCGATCAGGTCAACGAGAAGCGGCTGGAGGGCATCAGCGACATTCGTGAAGAGTCGGACCGCACCGGTATGCGCGTTGTTATCGAGCTAAAGCGTGACGCCAACCCTCAGGTGGTTTTGAACAGACTCTATGCTCAGACTCAGCTGCAGAGCTCATTTGCCGTTAATACTCTGGCGCTTATTAATAACCAGAGCCAACCGAAAATTCTCTCTCTGCGCCAGATTCTGGACGAGTACCTGGTTTTCCAAAAGGAAATTATTGTTCGACGCACAGAATATGACCGCAAAAAGGCTATGGAGCGGGCTCACCTGCTGCAGGGTCTGATCATTGCTCAGGATCATATTGACGAAGTCATTAAAATAATTCGGGAGAGCTATGACGATGCCAAGGAACGCCTGATGACCCGCTTTGAGCTGGATGATATTCAGGCTCAGGCGATTCTGGACATGCGCCTGAAAGCTTTGCAGGGCCTTGACCGTGAAAAGCTGGAAAATGAATTCAAGGAGCTTGAAATAAAAATTGCCCACTATACCGAGCTTTTGGGAAGCCCTGAGATGATCGAAGCCCTTCTGAAGGAAGAGCTCCTGGAGGTTCGCAACAAGTTCGGCGACGAGCGCCGCACGGAGATTCAGGAAGTTGAAGACGAAATAGACATCGAAGACCTCATTGATGAGGAAGAGTGCGTATATACCCTTACCAATGCAGGGTATATTAAGCGTGTGGCGGCCTCTGTTTACAGCGCCCAGCGCCGGGGCGGCCGTGGACGCCGGGCGATGGCGACCCGGGAGGAGGACTTTGTAAACACCGTGTTTACCGCCTCCACACACGACTTCATTCTGTTTTTTACCGACAGAGGCCGTGTTTACCGCAAGAAGGGTTATCAGATCCCGGAAGCCGGTCCTGCCGCCAAGGGAACTAATATTATTAACCTTCTGCCTATTGAGTCCGGCGAGAGAGTCAACGCCATGATCCACATTCGCGAGCTCAATTCCGAGCGTTTTCTGGTTATGATCACCCGCAACGGAACGGTTAAGCGCCTGCGTGCCGATGCTCTGAAGAATATACGAAGCGTCGGAATCCGCGCCCTGCGCCTTGATGAGGGCGACGAGCTTATCTCCGTTCGGGAAACCGACGGAGAGCAGAATATTGTTATTGCCACCCACAACGGCATGGCGATCTGTTTTGCCGAAACTGACGTTCGTCCCATGGGGCGTGACGCAACGGGTGTCCGCGGTATCCGTCTGCGTAAGGACGACTACTGCGTGGGCGCGGTTCGGGCAAGAGAGGGCGGAAAGCTGCTGTCCGTTACAGAGAAGGGTTACGGCAAGAGAACCGAGCTTGACGAATATTTACGCGGCGACGAGGGCAGAGCCCAGAAGCGCGGCGGCATGGGACTTAAAAACTACAACTGCACCGACAAAACGGGTAAGATTGCTGACGTTAAGGTTGTCAACGACACAGATGACATTCTGGTTGTCTCCGACGACGGCACAATTATCCGTATGCCGGTTGAGGGCATCTCCGTTCTTGGCCGCTCCACACAGGGCGTGCGAATGATGCGCCTTGCCGATGACGCAAAGGTTATTTCTATCGCCAGAACCGATAAGGATGAAACTGAGGACGAGGAGCAGGAGCTTGATTCAACCGTGGCTCCGGAAGCGGAGTAATTGCCCTATACCTGATTAAAGGAGAAAATAATTGCATGAAAAAAACGAAGGTTGCCGCACTGTATAAGAACGCAGCGGCATATACCGAGAGCGAAATAACAGTTTGCGGCTGGGTTCGCACTCTGCGCGACATGAAAAACTTTGCCTTCATTGAACTTAACGACGGCAGCAGCCTCAAAAGTCTGCAGGTGGTTTTTGAAAAGGAAAGCTTAACTAACTTTGATGAGATCGCTCACCAAAACGTTGGCGCCGCGCTAATCGTTCGTGGAAAAGTCAGCCTTACTCCGGAGGCTAAGCAACCCTTTGAATTGAAAGCTGCGAGCATTGAAGTTGAGGGCGTTTCCACGCCTGAATATCCCCTGCAGAAGAAACGCCACGGCGTGGAATATTTGCGCTCTATCGCTCACCTTCGCCCAAGGACGAATCTGTATTCGGCGATTTTCCGTGTGCGGAGCGTGACTGCTGCGGCAATTCACGAGTTTTTCCAGCAGAACGGCTTTGTTTATGTCCACACCCCCATCATCACTGCCAGCGACTGCGAAGGCGCGGGTGAAATGTTCAGAGTAACGACCCTGGATCTGGAGAACTTGCCACGGACAGAAGACGGTGCCATCGATACGTCCGAGGACTTTTTCGGAAAACCTGCCAGCCTTACCGTTTCCGGTCAGCTGAATGCGGAAAACTTCGCAATGGCTTTTGGGGATGTCTACACCTTCGGCCCCACCTTCCGGGCAGAGAACTCCAATACCCCGCGTCATGCTGCGGAGTTTTGGATGATCGAGCCGGAAATGGCTTTCGCCGACCTCTCGGATTATATGGACAACGCCGAGGCTCTCATAAAGTATGTTATTGCTCAGGTGCTTGACCGCTGCCCACAGGAGATGGAGTTTTTCAACAGCTTCATCGATACGGGGCTTCTCCAGCGTTTGGAGCTGGTGGCCAATTCCGACTTCCAGAGGATCACTTATACTCAGGCTGTGGAGCTTCTTGAAAAGCACAAAGACGAGTTTGAGTATCCGGTTTACTGGGGCTGCGACCTTCAGACTGAGCACGAGCGCTATTTAACGGAGAAGATATTTTGCAAGCCTGTGTTTGTAACAAATTATCCAAAAGAGATAAAGGCCTTCTATATGCGCTTGGATGAAGGTGAAAAAACCGTTGCGGCTGCCGACTGTTTGGTACCGGGAGTGGGAGAGATTATCGGAGGCTCACAGCGTGAAGAGCGTCTTGATGTTTTGGTAAGACGTATGGGTGAACTGGGCCTGAATCCCGAGGACTACTGGTGGTATTTGGATTTGCGCCGCTATGGAAGCTGCCGCCACGCAGGATACGGAATGGGCTTTGAGCGTCTGATCATGTATCTCACGGGCGTTACCAATATTCGTGACGTTTTGCCTCACCCCAGAACGGTGGGCTCTGCTGATTTTTAAGTCATGAAAACAGTCACGATTTATACGGACGGGGCCTGTTCCGGAAATCCCGGGCCCGGTGGTTGGGCTGCAATTTTGCAGTATAAGGACACTAGTCGGGAGATTTCGGGCGGGGAAAAGGAAACCACCAACAACCGAATGGAGCTCATGGGAGCAATATCTGCCCTGTCTGCCCTGAAGGAGCCTTGTGAGGTGGAGCTTTATACAGACTCCCAATACATGGCAAAGGCTATTAACGAGGCTTGGCTTTCCTCTTGGAAGGCAAAAAACTGGAAGCGCAAGGGTGGAGAGTTAAAGAACGTAGATCTTTGGCAGATTCTCGATGAGCTGCTTACAAAGCATAAGGTCACTTTCCACTGGGTGAAGGGTCATGCCGACAATCCCCTGAACAACCGCTGTGACCAATTGGCAGTTGAGCAGAGAGACAAACACGCTAAGTGAGTGAACAAAAAGAAGAAGAGACCGCGTCTGCGGTCTCTTCTTCTTTTAGGTTGAGCTAACAACAAAGAATTACAGTGCCAAGCCCGATTAATTATACAGAGCTGCATTGGGCGCTTGAGCCTTTGACCAGCTCACAATCGCAGCCTCCGGCGATGTCCGTTTGGATTCTGTGCTCCATAAGCACAACATTGCGCCAAACGCCGAAGCGGTCCTTGCCCAGACGCTCACGATAGCCGATTTTGCGGAAGCCGCATTTTTCGTGCAGCTTCAAACTGGGCAGGTTCTCCTGAAAAATAACCGATTGAATGGACCAAAAGCCCATTTTTGCCGTTTCATCCAGCAGGGCCGTTAAAAGAGCCTCACCCACGCCGCTATTGCGATAGTTGGCGTCAATATAAATGCTGACTTCCGCAACGCCGGAATAGCAATCCCGTCCCGAGAAAGGCAAGAGCGCTGCCCAGCCTGCAACATCATAGTCCACCTCGGCAATCAGTCGGCAGGAGGGAAGATGTCTCTTGTCCCACACGTCATAGGACGGGCAGGCCGTCTCGTAGGTTGCCATATTTGTCTGGATGCCCTGATAGTATATTTCAACCACCTCAGCCCAGTCATCGCTTACCATTGGTCTGATCGTAATATCCAATGTCAATCTCCCTTCTCCCTATTTTATAGGGTCATCGACAGAATTATTCAAAATCGTCTCCGGCCTTCGTAACTGAAGGCTGGGTGCGGGTCATTGAACGGTAAATAAGAAAAAGAACGCCAATTGCCAGCAAAATGTCTCCAACACTAATATAACCCCCGATACCGGGGATCGGCACGCAAATAATGTCGCCCAGGAACATGAGTTTTGCCCGCCCGTCCACCGCCACAAAATAGTCTGCCCGAGTTTCCAAAACCGCTTCGGCGGTCATCTGAGAGTAGTATATCAGCGCGCTCTCCGAAATAGGCATGCGAAAAGAGTTGACGGCGATAACCACGAAGTTGCACAGAGAGCCAAGCCCAATTAGCAGGCAGGAGAAGATGCTCCCCCGTAGGTTTATAAGGGCGAAAGTAATAATGCAAAGGTATGAAAAGCAGGTTAAAATAATCTTAGGAAGCAAGTTGATCTCAGGCAGGTATCCAATAAGGGCAGTTGCAAAAAAGGATAGGATAGGCAGCCACAGACCACGCAGAGCCACCAATTTTTCAAGCCGCCCTTTTTTTAGCAGTCCAAATACAAGACCCAATATAACGCTCAAAAGCAATAGCATTTATTTTTTCTCCTGTGCCCCGGCAAATGCGGGCTCTTCCAACCCCGACTCGGGAATAATCGCGCCAGAAGTATTTAGAGCTTGATGGGGGACAAGCAGCAGACCCTTGTTATAAGCGTTCAAGAATGCGTCAACCACAACAGGATGGAACTGCGCGCCGCGTTCTTCAAGAATAATATTCTTCGCAGTTTCGGCAGACCGGCCCACGCTGTATGGCCTGTCGCTGGTTATGGCGTCATAGGTATCTGCCACTCCCAGGATATATACGTCAAGAGACAGATCACCGCCGCCAAGACCATCCGGATACCCCGTACCATCATAGCGCTCGTGGTGATGTAAGATCACATCAAAAACAACTGGCGAGAGCTTTACGTCTTTTAAAATGTTAATGCTTATTTGAGGGTGGCACTGAATAATTTGGCGCTCTCCAGCGTCAAGTTTGTAGGGCTTTTTTAGGATATTTTCATCGATACCGATTTTTCCGACATCATGCAGAAGGGCTGCAACGGTTAGCTCCTCAATGCGAGAACGGTTAAAATGCAGCTCTTGGGCAATAATGCGGGAGTACCGCTCAACACGTTCCGAGTGCCCCCTTGTATAATCGTCCTTGGCCTCGATGGTGTTGGTCAGGGTTTTCATCATAACGAGGTAGTTTTGCTTAACGTCAATATACATGGAAAATGAAAAACGGGCAAGCAGCAAGGGAAACACGAAAAGAATCACAAGATATACTCCGTGTTCCATTAAAAAGACAGTGGCGATAAAGTAGCCGATTGGCGCTGCGGCGATAACGCTGGGCATAAAGTCCAGCAGATTTCTAAAGAAAGAGCGGAAAAAAGACATTTTCTGATTCAGCTTGAATAGAAGAATCAGCAGAAGACTATTAACCACCATAATAGTCATAATCATAAAAAGAGAGGGCAGAAGCACGCCCGGGAAGGACAGATCACCCACAATACCCCCCGAAGCGACGAAAACAATTCCTCCCAAATAAACGGAGAGGGTAAAATTGGCGGTGTTAAAGGCGGTTTTTATAATAGGTGTATTGAAAATGTGGGAAAACTTTTGCTCCGGATTGGTAGAGCGAGATATAACAAACGCTGAGCAAATAAGAGTAATTGCCGCTGCGTAAAGAGGGCCTTTGCACAGAAGGATGGCGAAGTTGCTTATGAAAGACATATCAATAGCGAAGTCTTCCCGAATATATATGGGAAGGCAGCGGCAAAGATAGGCCAGGGAAAACAGCACGACAAACTGGGCAATTTCTTTTCCAATATTAGCAGAAGAAGCAATTGTCGTGAAATATTTATATGTACACAAAACGCCTACAACAAGCCCGATTACTGAAATTGTTATGGCATATCCCTTAGCAACCGGTTTCAAGCAACTATCACCTCCCGTGATAAGATAAACAAAAACGGGTTTCGGAACAATAATGTTTAGGACTTAACTAATAAGGGTTTACCTTATCTCCAAGAGAACATAGCGCCGGCAGATGCAATGATGGATACTAAAGATGCCAAAGCGATCATGATGGAAGTCTTTTTCATTATGATATAGCCTCCTTAAAGAACTCTGTTCTCCGCTAGTAAACAGGCTATATCCGCTTCGCTAATCCGAAACCCGCTTTTTTAATTGTCAGTGCCCTCACACAAGGGCAAATCAGGAATTAAATATCTTTCTGTTAATCGCTGACAAGGTTGCCCGAACTATGCCCAGGTCCCCGTCGCCTGCAACGAAAGCGCTTCCGGTATATCGGCCCGTGCTTCCTCCCGAGGGCTTAATTGAAACGCAAACGACGACAACGCTCTCGCCACCAAGGTCGCAAAAGCGAAGATCCGACAGAGATAACAGGGCTTCGCCGCTGCCGTTAGCTGCAGCTGCTGCGTCCAGAGTTGCCTGAGCAAGGGCGCGGCTGGAGTCAAGCCCGTCAACAGTGCATTTGCGAACGCCCGTGAACATCTCCCCTTTGTAAGACAGGCTTACTCGATACTCTACGTTATCACGGCGTTTAATGCAGTTGATCTCATCAATTGTAAGTCTACCTGAGCAACGCTCCGGGCAATTGAGATCAATTTGTGCAATGCTAATGACCTTATGATCCAGCTCCCTGTTAAAGCGCGCCATAAAAAGGGATTGAATATCCCGCACAAGCTGTTTTGGTGTCCGGGAAAAATCTGAGAGAATATGTACTTCTGTAATATCTTCACCGTCAAGAACCAGCTTTGAATTGAGGACACCCGGCAGCTTTCCGATATATTCGACATATTCTGCTGCAGGAGACAGGTTATTATCCATTTTAAAAACTCCTTTATGTCGGGGGTGAGCAAAATAATGAGTATTTTTATTATAACATCAAGGAAATTGTCAATTTTGGTGTTATGTTGACTAATCAATTATAGTATACAAAGGGGGCTTTGTGCAATATGTTTTTCATATTTCCCCAAAAAAACTGGAAATTAAAACAAAAAAAGGAAGCTACATCGGTAGCTTCCTTTTGTGTTGGCACTGACCTATTTTCCCAGTCCGTCTCCAGACAAGTATCGTGGGCACAGGTGAGCTTAACTTCCGTGTTCGGAATGGGAACGGGTGGACCCTCACCGTTAAAAACACCAACTTATTAAGGTTGTTACACCCTAAAAACCGAACAAAGGAAATGAGAAACGTTTTTAAAAGGAAGGCATGCCTGCATAAATATTGTAGGTCAAGCCCTCGGGTTATTAGTATCGGTCAGCTGAACACATTACTGTGCTTACACCTCCGACCTATCAACGATGTAGTCTACATCGACCCTTACTCTCCGAAGAGATGGGAGATCTTATCTTAGGGAAAGTTTCACGCTTAGATGCTTTCAGCGTTTATCTTGTCCATACTTAGCTACCCAGCTATGCCGTTGGCACGACAACTGGTGCACCAGAGGTATGTCCAT
>CAZHCB010000071.1:0-8476 GCA_964530935.1 uncultured Oscillospiraceae bacterium | reverse complement strand
TCCTCGCGCTGTGATTTGGCAGCAACAAGCCTTAGCCGCTTCATTTTAATGATGGCCATTAGCTCCTCACTATCCTTTCAATTACCAAAGCAATTGCCTGGTCAGCTCTGAGATCAGCCTTCACAAGCATCGCAGCCTTGCGGTTCTCCGTTGTTCGCGCCAGTTCCTTTGCCTCGTCTTTGGCCGTCTCCGCCGCCTGACGACGTTCCTGCGCAAGCCTGGCATTTGCCTTTTCCCCAGCCTCTGCAACAGCCCGGCGACCATTCTCTTCGGACTGTACAACCATACGCTTTGCCGCCTGAACAGCCTCTTGTTTAGTCCTCTTTGCTGTTTCTTCCGCCTCGTTGATAGTTTTAATTGCTTCTAGTGACATTCTTCACACTCCTCGTACTGAGTTGCGCCAACAATTGTTTGAAAGTGCGTAAAAAGTACGCAATACTCTGATAACTTGGGGCATTCAAAGCCGCACTATGCCTGTACTAACAAATTTTTCCCCAATTTAATCAATTATTACAAATATACTCTATTTCCATCTTTTTGTAAAGGTTCTAACCGTCCACAATTTGTCGAAAATTCAAAAAATTCCCCTTGCTATACGTCTTGGGCTCATATATAATATTTAGTGTTAAATAAAAAATGAGCTTCCTGAAAAAATAGAGCGGAGGATAGTATTATGCCCGACAACCCCTACAGACGCAGAATTGGCGACAGAAAAGAAGGTCGACTTTTACGCTCATACCCTTTTTATAATAAGATTACGCCATTTCTCATGAAGCAGCGTAATGACGCCACAAACAACTTTAGGGACACGATTGAGGTTACTGAGATCGACCGCTGGCTGCGCACAAAACGTGCCGAGGGCTACAAGGGCATTGGTATGCTCCACGTCTTCCTGGCTTCCTATGTCCGCCTTGTGGCTTTACGCCCTGCACTTAACCGCTTTGTTTCAGGCCAGCGTGTTTACGCACGCAACAATATTGAGGTCGTCATGACCGTTAAGCATGCCTTATCGGATGAAGCTGAAGAATCCTCAATCAAGGTTAAGTTTATGCCTTCTGACACTATTTTTGACATCTATCGCAAGATGAACGAAGTAATTGACGAGACTAAAGCGCAACAGGGGGGCAACACAACCGATAAGCTGGCCGCTGCGCTTATGAAGCTGCCCCGCTTCCTTCTTAACTTTGCCGTAAGCTTGATAAAGGCGGGCGACTATTTCGGGATTCTCCCCGAGGCCCTGCTCGACGCCAGTCCTTTCCATGGCTCTTTGATTATTACCGACCTCGGTTCAATCGGTATCCCGCCCATTGACCACCACATATACAACTTTGGAAATCTCCCCGTATTCATCGCTTTTGGCATTAAGCGCCGCTGCTATGAGTTAGACGAGAACGCCGCAGTGCATGAACGTAAATATGTGGACTTCTGTGTAACGACAGATGAGCGTATAGGCGACGGTTTCTTCTTTGCAACGTCTTTGAAATATCTTAAGTATTACCTGCGCAACCCCCATCTCCTTGAGCTTCCTCCCGAAAAGGTTGAGCAAGATATTTTCTAATCTTGAATATATAAACAAACCCGGAGCCAAATTTCGCTCCGGGTTTCTATTATGTAGCTCTAAAACAACAGGCTTATAACTATGCGGAAATTGCAGGATATAGGTCAGGTTTTGAGCTGACACAAAGGTATGTCCATCCAAGATATTTGTCGTAATAAGACACATAAACTCCGCTGCCCTGCTTAAAGTTCGATTGGTATACAACAGAGGGATGCAGGTGTCTTTCTCCGCTGAGAAGTCTAACCGCCAGATTGACACACCGCTCACTGGGAATAAGGTTTAAAAAATAGCTGGAGCTGGTTCCTGTGTACTGTCCTTTTTGGTTTATGCACTCCTGGATCGTGTTGGGGTATTCGGGGCTGGCTACTCGGTTGAGAAGAACCTCACCCACGCTCATCTTCCATTCGTCGCTTAACCAGGAAGACCCCGCCTCAGACTGCATGATCTTTGATAAGCTCATTAAATCATCAAAGCTGAACTTTGCATACGACAGTCCCATAGCATCGATTTTCTCGTTTCTGGATTGAGCCGCAGCGTAACCTGCGGTATAGTCGCCTTTAATCGCGGCATTGATCATCTGCTGCGCGTAATCCACTTCAGGCGTGTACGCTGCGCTTGCGCCTGCAGATAATAGTATTACTAAAATCAACAGCACAGGCATAACTGCAAACAGTTTTTTCATAACTTCCTCCTTTACGCAGTTGTTTGGTTAGGAATGGTATTATTGTTATTGTATAATATCGCATTTCAATTAAGAAAGTTGTCAAAATCACGTTGGTATGAGTCTCTTCTTGCAAAACTTGTGATTTGCCGTCCATTTCCCACCGGTGAGTTTATTAAGCTTTATTTTTTTTAATTCCTTCCCACAAACCTCAGCTTTTTGGGTGCTTTTCCCTCACGTATTTAACAGCCTAGCATAATTTAGTTACAAAATCAATGATTGCCAAATAATTAACGTAATCTTTAGTACAATAACCATATTTATATGTTACCTTTTTGTAGCTTTTTGTAAAACTTTGACCGGTATTGCAAGTTTTCTTGCAATACCTTGTTTTATGCAGGACAAGTTAACCATAACAATAAAAAATGCTGCGTAATTGACGGATTATTTAATCCCAATTTTGCAGCATTTTGCACAACACAACATCTAGTCCCCAAAAACAAACTGTGTGCTAAAGCGGAGGCCCTCACCCACAAGCCCTTGTATTTCAAAGCCTTCCGGGTTCTCGCCACCCCGCACTTCCAGGGTTTCACCCTGCCTGGTTTCGGAGTTGAAATTAATAAAAACACTTGTTAAATCACGTTTTTGATACTCTTTTGGTAAAAAGTCAATAGCGATCTCCCCGTATACCGCGTTATTTACATGCCCGTTATTATCAATATCTGAAAAATACACCGGTCTGTCCCCTATCAGGGGCAGTTTTATGTTCTTTCGCAGCTTTCTGCACTCCGGGCAATCTGAGCGGCGGCTATTCATTTCAGGAAACTCCCCGAACGCGGTGGTTCGTAAAATAGCCCGTGTGAAAGGATTTACAATGCACCAAACAGTGGTGCTGCTAACAAGCAGTTCACCAGTTTCGGTTTTTATCTCAAAATCACGGTAGCAGTATGGTCCTGCGACATCCCTCGCCCAAGTAATAAGTATAGCTTTCTCTTCATAAAACGGACGTCTGTGGATCTGAATACTCATACGGGAGAGCAAAAACACCTGCCCGCGTTCGATCAGCTCATATCTGCCTAAACCGCGTCCGGCAAAGTCATCTCCTGTTATTTCTGAAAATAGCTTCATTATAGTATAGAGACTCACGTGCATGTATTTATCACAGTCTCCGAAACCAAATTCATATTTTTTGCTGTATACGGCGCCGTCGTACCAAAAATCCATAAGCGACTCCTCTGTGCTTTTCATAGATACATTATAATAATTAGATACCCCACTCCATTACAAGAAAACTATTACGAATTGGACGATGGGCACAATAGGGATTATAATCCTTTTTTCGAAAAATCTCAAGTTAGGCGGGAAAAAGCAAAAATATGTAGATTATTTAATATTTCCTTTGTAATTTCCACCGTTGGGTGTATAATGTTTGCGGCAAATTAAACATGGGAGGAAGAAAATGCTTACAGACATTCTTAAATCACTTAAAGAGAATCGCAGAAAAATTGTTTTGACCGAAGGCGAAGACGCCCGCATTTTAGAAGCCGCTGCTCGTTTGCGCGCAGAGGACGTTATGGACTGCGTACTATGCGGAAACCCGGAAAATATAAAGGCAGCCGCTGCTGCCGGTGGCTATAATATTGACGGGATCGAAATCATGGATCCTCTAAGCTATGGTGCAATGGACGACATGATAGACAAGATGGTCGCACTTCGCAAGGGCAAGATGACTGCCGATGAGTGCCGCGACATTCTGAAAAAAGCAAATTACTTTGGCACAATGCTCGTTGCCATGGGCAAGGCAGACGGTCTTCTCGGCGGCGCTACATACTCCACGGCCGACACGGTTCGTCCTGCACTCCAAATCATCAAAACCAAGCCCGGCGCTCATCTTGTCAGTTCTTGCTTCATTATGGTTCGCGGTAATGAACGCCTGGCAATGGGCGACTGCGCTATCAACATAGACTATCCCGACACTGTTGACAAAGAAGGAAATGTCACTCTAAAGGGCAGCGAAAAGTTGGCGGAGGTTGCTGTTGAAACAGCCAGAACCGCAAAGATTTTCGGCATTGACCCAAAAGTCGCGCTTCTGAGCTTCTCCACTAAGGGTTCCGGCAAAGGGGCAACTGTTCAGCTCTCCCGCGACGCAACCGAAAAGGCAAAAGAGCTTGCTCCCGACCTTGCAATTGACGGCGAGCTGCAGTTTGACGCTGCCGTATCCCCCGTTGTTGCCGCTACAAAATGCAAGGGCTCCCCTGTCGCCGGTCATGCAAACACCTTCATTTTCCCCTCAATAGAGTCCGGCAACATCGGATACAAAATCGCTCAGCGTTTGGGCGGCTTTGAAGCATACGGTCCCATTCTTCAGGGTCTTAACGCACCTATTAACGACCTCTCCCGCGGCTGTAACGCCGAGGAGGTTTACACTATGGCGATTATTACCATGGGACTTATATAGTAGCAATCAGCAGAGCAAAATTAAGAAGACCCCATCACCGGTAGGGCAAGGAGGATTTATGCAAAGTACAGGCGTTGTAGCGCGGGGAATCGTAACACCGATTTTCCGAAAAGGTGACGACATAGTAACGGAAATAACAAAAAGCATCATAAGCACAGCTCAAAACGATGGTTTTTCTCTAAACGATGGTGACATCGTCGGAGTGACCGAAGCTGTTGTCGGCCGTGCCCAAGGCAACTATGCTACTTGTGACCAAATAGCCGCGGATGTCCGCGCCAAGTTTGGCGGGGGCACTCTGGGTATTGTTTTTCCGATTATGTCCCGCAACCGCTTTGCCAATCTCCTTCGGGGTATCGGTATGAGCTGCGACAAGCTATATATTCAGCTTTCCTACCCCTGTGACGAGGTAGGGAACAAGCTCGTGGATCTTGAAGTGTGCGACGAGAAGGGAGTTAATCCCCATACTGACAGCTTCACCGAAGCGGAATTTCGTGAGATATTCGGAAACAACACAGTCCACCGTTTTACCGGCGTTGATTATATCGAGTACTACAAGAGCATTGGTGGCAACTGTGAGATCATCTTCTCAAATGACCCCACTTACATTTTGAAGTATACCAAAAATGTTCTGGGCTGCGACATACACTCCCGTTTCCGCACACAAAAACTTTTGAAGAAATCCGGCGCTGAAATTGCGCTGCGCATGGACGAAATTCTCACCCGATCCGTTGATGGCAGCGGTTTCAGCGAATTCGGTCTTTTGGGCTCAAATAAGGCCACGGAAAACACCGTTAAGCTCTTCCCCCGGGACACCGACAGTTTTGTTCTCGCCCTCCAGCGGGAGATTAAGAACAAAACCGGCAAACACATGGAAGTTATGGTCTACGGTGACGGCGGTTTCAAAGACCCCGTGGGCGGAATTTGGGAGCTGGCAGACCCTGTTATTTCCCCTGCTTTCACCTTGGGCTTGGGCGGAACGCCAAATGAGCTTAAGATCAAGTATCTGGCCGACAATGACCTGGCGAACCTCTCCGGAGATGAGCTTTCCGCAAAGCTGCGGGAACGCATTAAGGATAAGGACGGCAATCTTGTCGGTAACATGACCGCCGAGGGCACGACACCCCGGCGTATCCACGATTTGGTGGGAAGCCTCTGCGACTTGGTTTCCGGCAGCGGAGACAGGGGCACACCGGTTGTGTTGATCACAAACTACTTCAAGAACTTTGCAAGCATTTAAAACTTTTAGAGACCCGACACGCTTGGATCGGGTCTCTATTTTTTTAACTTGTTTTTCCAAGTCTCCCAAGCTTAAATAAACCTTGAAATATCTGACTTTGTCCCTTCATTAACAAGGGGAAATTTCTTGACAAGCTAACTTTTTGGTGTATAATGGGATAGCTTGTCAGAACGACGAGCTATCCTTGCTCCCATTATTGTGGGGGCCATAGTCCAAAAGGAGGTGCACCAATGGCTAAGACAACAGAGAAGTATGAACTGATGTACGTTATCAATCCTAACCTTACAGAGGAAGAAACCACAGCAGTCGTAGAAAAATTCAAAGCGCTTGTCGAGCAGAATGGTACTCTTGATGAGATGGAGCTTATGGGTAAGCGCAAGCTTGCTTATGAGATCAACTATCTCACCGATGGTTACTATGTGCTTGTAAAGTTCACGTCTGTTCCCGATTTCCCCGCGGAACTTGATCGTGTTCTTGGCATTAACGACGCAATTATCCGCAGCCTTATTACCGTTCGCTACGAATAAGGAGGAGCAAAATGCTTAACAACATCACACTTATGGGTCGTTTGACTCGTGATCCCGAGCTGCGTTCCACAACTTCCGGAACTCCCGTTGCATCCTTCACCCTTGCCGTTGACCGTGACTTCATGTCCCGTGAAAGCGGCGAACGCCAGACCGACTTTATTGACATCGTCGCTTGGCGTCAAACCGGTGAATTCGTATCTAAGTACTTCCAGAAAGGCAGCATGGCTGTTGTTTCCGGCAGACTTCAGATTCGTGAGTGGCAGGATAAGGAAGGCAACAAGCGCAGAAGCGCAGAAGTTGTTGCAGAAAATGTCTACTTCGGCGAGAGTAAGCGTCGCGATGGTGACGCAGGCGGCTTCCGTGAAGCTCCCGCTGCGGGCTCTACCGGCGGATATGACAACAGCTCCAAGGGCTCTGCCTTTTCCGAGCTGGACAATGGCGACGGCGATTTGCCGTTCTAAGATTCGCTATTCAACTTTGAATTTTACTATGATAGGAGGAAGAAACCTTGGCATTTGATAAGGACAGAAACAATAAGTCTCGCAAGCGTAAAAAGGTTTGTCAGTTTTGCGCTGACAAGAGCGAGCATATAGATTACAAGGACACCGCTAAGCTTCGCCGTTTCCTTTCCGAGCGCGGCAAGATTTTGCCCCGCCGCACAACAGGAACCTGCGCTGCACATCAGCGTGAGCTTACCGAAGCTATTAAGAGAGCCCGTCAGGTCGCTCTCCTGCCCTATGTAATGGACTAATAGTCAAAAAAGACTCTGCCTTTCGGCAGAGTCTTTTTTTGCTTTTTTCCTTTTCTTCTATTCCCAATCCTTCCATATTTCCGGACAATAGCCTACAGTGGCTTTTTTCCCGTTGCGAACTATGGGAGTTTTTATAAGCCCCGGCTCCTCCAATAGCTTTTGAAGCTTATCTTCATCAAAGGCAAGATACCTGAGGATATCGGAGTTTTTTGCTTTCTCGTCGATGATCGCCGCCAGACCCACGCAGATTTTAACACTCTCCAGTTCTCTGGGACTCATTCCAAATCTGGGCAAATCGATCATCTGGTATTTTATCTTTCGTTCCTTAAAATAACGCTCTGCTTTCTTTGTATCGAAGCATTTTGATTTTCCGAATATCTGTATGTTCACAGCACGGCCTCCAATACTCTGAGCAAATTATAATAAAAAATGTTATTGAGCAAATCAGTGGGATAATTGCGACGAAGCAGCTCTTCATATATTGCTTCAAAGCTCTCTATTCCAAAAACACCAACGGGTGTGTGGTCAATACCGTCAAAGTCGCCTCCCAGGCAGAGTGTTTTTTCGCAGCCCAGCTCGAGGAAGTGTTCAATATGGCGGACAATATGCTCAATGGTGGCCACTCCGTCAGCGGACAGAAAATCCGGACACAGGTTTATGCCGATTGCGCCGTCCAAGCGAACAATTTCACGTATTTGCTCATCAGTCAGGTTGCGGGCATTGTCGCAAATCGCTTTGGCATTTGAATGTCCGGCAATTATGGGCTTCTTTGCGATTTTTGCAACATCCCAAAAGGTCTTTTCCGAAGCGTGGGAAAGGTCAACCGCCACTCCAAGTCTTTGCATCTCTTCTACATAGGTTTTTCCCAAATTGGTCAACCCGCCTTTGGAAGCTCCGTTTGCCGCTCCGCACAGGGCGTTATCATAGTTCCAACAGAGATTAATAAGCCGCACACCCATGTCATAAGCCCAGTGAAGCTTTGAAAGGTCACAGCCAATTAGCTCAGCACCCTCAACCGCTATAAAGGCCGCAATTTTTTTGTTTCTCGCTGCCTGAGCCGCATCTTCCGCGCTTCGGCAATGGCTGAGGATATCTTTGTTCTTTGTAAACTCACTCAATAGTACATCCAGCAGCTCCTGACACATGGGCACGAGCACTTCAGAACCCCAGTCCGCAGAGTAGTCCATGTTGTGTACATCAATTTCCGTCGGCCATGGGCGGGTAAAGACGGCAAAAACCTGAGCGTAGGGTTCGTAGCGTAAGCCACGCTCCAAATCCACATGG
>CAZHCB010000070.1:0-8659 GCA_964530935.1 uncultured Oscillospiraceae bacterium | reverse complement strand
CTCCAGGAAGAGAGAGCGCAGAGACGTACCGGAACCCTTGGGAGCGACCATGATAACGTCAATGTTCTTGGGGGGCTGGATCAGGTTAAAGTGAATGTTAAAGCCGTGAGCGAACATGAGAGCCTTGCCCTCGGTCATGTAGGGAGCTACCTCGGCGTAGTAGATGTCCGCCGCCTTTTCGTCGGGAACGAGCATCATCACCATGTCCGCGGCTTTGGCGGCGTCGCTTACGGACATAACCGTAAGTCCCGCCTCCTGTGCCTTTGCGCAGCTGGAGGAGTCGGAACGAAGACCGACGACAACCTTGACTCCGGATTCCTTCAGGTTCTGTGCGTGGGCGTGTCCCTGGCTGCCGTATCCGATGATGGCAACCGTGCGGTTGTCAAGAAGTCCGAGATTGCAGTCTGTGTCGTAATACTTGTTAATCATTTCTTTTATTCCTTTCAGTGCGTACCGCATAATTAGTGCGGCGCGTTATTTCCTTTCTAACTTCGGTGACTTATATTATCTTCGCAGGTCATAACCTCCTCGCCGTGATCCATGGCGGTTACGCCGGTGCGGCATAGCTCAAGAATTTTATACTCGGCGAGAACGGCAAGAAACCCGTTTATCTTGCTGGGTTTTCCCGTTAGCTCGCACACCACGCTGGTGGGGGAAAAGTCAACGATAGAGGCCTTGTAAACCTCGCAAATATCCCTTATCCCGGCTCTCTGACCCTCTCCCGCGGCAACCTTGACCAGCAGCAGCTCACGGAAAATCGCCTCGTTCTCGTCTTCAATTTTGACAGCCTTCACCTCAACCAGCTTGCGGGTCTGCAAAATGATCTGCTCGATTATTCTGTCATCCCCCTGAGCCGCCAGAGTTATGCGTGAAATTCCGGGGTCATTGGTCTCGGAAACCGTCAGGGAGTCGATGTTGTAGCCCCGACGTCCAAAAAGCATTGATACTCGGGAGAGAACGTTGGCGTTGTTCTCAACCAGAAGAGCTATGATTACCTTTTTACTCATATCCGACTCCTCCTTATTCGGTGATGGCCGCGCGAACGGTCTCGCCGCCCGCTATCATGGGCAGAACCCGCTCGTTTCTGTCGATGGGGCAAACTATCCAGCAGGGCTTACCTGTGGTCAGAGCTTCCTTCAAAACCCTTTCAAACTCAGCCTTTGTTTCCGCCCTGAAGCCCTTCGCGCCAAAGCCCTCGGCGACCTTGATATAGTCTGTTTTGCGCTCGGCAACGGTGGAGAAGTAGTGCTTGTTATAAAAACTCGTCTGCCACTGGTATACCATGCCCAGCACCTGATTGTCAAAGATGACCGTGATAACGGGCAGCTCGTTGCTAACCGCGGTGCAGGCCTCGTTCATATTCATGTGGAAGCTGCCGTCGCTGGTGATGTGGACAACCCGCTTGTCCGGCCTGCCCACCTGCGCGCCGATAGCCGCGCCGTAGCCGAAGCCCATTGTGCCCAGACCGCCGGAGGTGAGGAAGCCACGGGGCGCAGTCTCCCTGCAGTACTGTGAGGCCCACATCTGATGCTGACCAACGTCGGTTGTAATGATGGCGTCCCTGCCGCAGACCGTACCTATAACATCCATGATCTCTATGGGGCGGATGTGTCCGGTCTCCTTGCGGTTTATTTTCGCGTCGTGCTCCTGCCACTGCTTAACTGAGGAAAGCCATGCCGGACGCTCTGCGTTTTCAACCAGTGCCAGAAGCGCGGGCAGCTCTGCCTTCAGGTCTCCCACCACCGCCATATCCACCATGACGTTTTTTCGTATCTCGCTCTCGTCAATGTCGATTTGAACAACGGTGGCGTGGGGGGCGAAGTCACGGAGCTTTGTGGCAACGCGGTCGGAGAACCTTGTGCCCAGAGCCAACAGCAGGTCGCACTCGTCAACGGCGTGGTTCGCGGCCATTGTGCCGTGCATTCCCAGAATGCCCAGATCCAAATCGTCACCATAGCCGATAACGCCCGTGCCCATAATTGTGTGGCAGGCGGGGATGCGGGTCTTCTTAATAAACTCTGCCATCTCTTCCCCGGCATCGGCGCTGATAACACCGCCGCCGAAGCAGATGACCGGACGCTTGGACTTCTTAACGAGAGCGGCAATCTTGTTGTGCTCCTCGTCGGAGGCGGATATGGGGGCAGGCTTCTCGTAGCGCGGCGCGGGGGTGAACTCGAAAACAGCCGCGGTGATGTCCTTGGGAACGTCTATGAGAACCGGCCCGCAGCGGCCGCTGCCCGCAATTTTGAACGCCTCGCGGATGGTGTCGGCAAGGAGGGATATCTCCCGCACGGCGTAGTTGTGCTTTGTGATGGGCTGGGTGATACCGGCGATGAACACCTCCTGAAAGCTGTCCTTGCCGATAAGGTCCTGCGCCACATTGGCTGTGATAACCACCATGGGAACACTGTCAAGGTAGGCTGTGGCGATGCCTGTAACGGTGTTTGTCGCTCCCGGGCCGCTGGTCGCGAACATCACGCCGGTTTTACCTGTGGCTCTGGCATAGCCGTCCGCCGCGTGGGTCGCGCCCTGCTCGTGGGCGGTGAGATAGTGTTTTATTCTCTCCTGCCTGTGGTAGAGCGCCTCATATATATTGAGCGCCGCTCCGCCGGGATAGCCGAAAACATCGGTAACCCCCTGCTCTATCAGAACCTCGATTATTATTTCTGCTCCTGTTAATTTCAAAGGTCTCTCCTCCAGTCATCTAGGCTGCATTAGCCCCTTTAATTAGCTGCAAATAACAAAAAAAGCCCATGTCTCAAATTGATAAAAATCAAGAGACAAAGGCAATATACCCCTGCGGTACCACTCTTATTGCTTTTCCTTCGGCGCTGCACTGCCAAATGAAAAGCCACTCACAAACGTCTGTCAACGTTCTGCGCTGTAACGGGCGCCGCCGTTTTGCTTACACAGACCTCTTTTTAGCTTCCTGCCGGTCCTTCGGCAAACTGCTCCGGGATGATTTTCTTCCAACGCCCCCACCGCCTTGCACCGTCCGGCAGCTCTCTAAAGAGTTTGTTGGGATACTTTTTCCCCTCATCGCGTTTATTTTTTTTGATTAGGCTAATCATAACCTACGAAATTAGCCCTTGTCAACTGTTCTTTTTGATAAATTTCAAATTGTTTCATGGCAATATTATATTCAACATACCGTTTCGCCGTGAAAATGTTTGCTTTATCAAGCCGTACCCCGGCTGAGCCTTATTTGCTTTTTGTACGTTCGCCGGAGCACTGATACAGGACTTGAGTAAGGCGCGCTGCACAAAGAGCAGGCGGGAACATTGTATTCCCGCCTGCTGCTCTTGCGCTCAAAAGTTCGTATTCGCTTAATCTAAATCGTTGCGCAGTCATGCGCTGCCCAGCAGAGCGTGACGTTTATATTGGCCGTATCCCATACGGTTTTCCTTTTTTGATTCTACATCTTTTTTTGGCAAAAGTCAAGGGTTTTCCTACATTTTGGTCTATTTGGGCGTATTTTGTACTGTTAGGCATCTATATATAGTGGTTGCCGGAACGCCACCCCGCAACCCTCGTCCATTCCCCTCCTGGTCGGGGTGCCGCCGTCCCCCTCGTCCAATTCCCCTCCTCGGAGGGGTGGCGCGTTCCGCGCCGGGGTGGTTATTTTATCTCCTGCTCTAATCCATCAAATTCCGGAGTGTTGAAAAACTCGCTCAATGTAATTCCCAGACCATCGCACATCATTTTTATAGTAATAATCTTGGGATTCTGGCTTTTGCCATACAAAATGTTCTTCACCGACGAGGGCGGTAGTGCAGATAGATTTGCCAATTTGTTTATTGTAATATCGCGCTCTTGACATAGTTGTAATATTCGATTTCGTACTGCGCTTATAGTATTCATAACATCATCTCCCACAATTTTCAGGATAAATTGTTTATCTTGAAAATGTAGGCTATACATGCTACTATTGGATCATGTATAGCCTATAAGGACGGTGTAATGTAATGAAATGTCATCCTAACATTGAAAAACAGCTTTCCCACGTTAACGCCAGACTTGCTGATGCAATAGAGCTTTTGAATCAGTCTGCCACATCTATAAAAATTGTTTGTACGGTTATCGCAGAGCTGCAAAATGCTATTGAAGATATTTATATTGCGTTAGGGAACACGGAAACGACAGACACAGAACTGGAATAGCCACACCGACCAGGAGGGGCAGCGCGAAGGGCGGGGTGGTCTCCCCAGTAATCGCTTATTTTAATTCTTTCTAAATCAAACTCTTTTCTCGCCCTCCGCGGGCAGCGCCTAAGAGGGGATTCTTTTAAAAAGACCCCCCCTCTTAGGAATCACCCAAGAAAAGACGCCCTAACCCTCGTTCGCTGACTACCTGCCGTGCCCACAGGGCAGATAAGCACTGCGCCACTTAAATCGCTCACTAAGTGAGTGGAGTTTTGGGAGTTTTTAAGGGCGCGGAACGTGCCGGGGTGGTCTTTTCTACTTAATCCTTCACATATTCTGCAATATCCTGGAGCTTGCAATCCAAAATCCTGCAAAGAGAGTTGAGCGTATCTGTTGTTGTATTCGCATTTGCTTTCAAACGCCGAATTGTGCGAGTGTCTATGTTGTATTTTTCTCGTAGCGTGTAAGTGGAAATGCCCTTTTCTCGCATTGTTTTCCACAGCTTGTCAAATGTAATCATAATGTCAGCTCCATAACAGATTTTGCCTATTGTGTATTTCTATTATGGGGCTTATAATCAGCATAGATAAGGGGAACTATTTCCCCACACTTTGTGTGCGACAAGAGGGTGAAATATGGCGAATTATAAAGAACTGTACCTTGTTTTGTTCAATGGAATAACTGATATTATTGAGACATTAAAAAAACTGCAAGTATTGTGCGAAGAAATGTATATGAACGCAGAAGAGTGAAGGCCGGAGAAGACCACCCCGGCGCGTTCCGCGCCACCCCTCCTCGGAGGGGAATGGACGCGGGGGACGGGGTGGTCTCCCCAGTAATCACATATTGTAATTTTTTTATTGACAAACGCATAAACCTGTTGTAAGGTGTATTGCAATAACACAAATGCAGTGACAGGGACAAAGCTGCTTCGGAGCATTTCAGAGAGCCGTTGTTTGGTGCGAAACGGTATGCAAAAAAGCGGCGAACTCACCCTCGAGCAGTCAGCCGAAGTCTTTGAGAAAGAGACGTAGGTGTGACCGGATTTCCTCACCGTTATCAAAGAGGCAGCGTTATATGACGCTGAAAGCGGACAGAATATCTGTCAACTGGAGTGGTACCGCGGAGTTTATGCTTCGTCTCTTATGTGAGACGGGGCTTTTTTTATTTTTTGTGGCGGCACAGCCACAACTCAGAACAGGAGGAGCATAAAAGAAAATGAGAAAAATCAAGGTATTCGACACCACCCTGCGCGACGGCGAGCAGTCTCCGGGCTGCAGTATGAATCTCAGTGAAAAGCTGGAGATGGCCCGGCAGCTGGACGCTCTGGGTGTTGACATTATCGAAGCCGGTTTCGCGATCGCATCTCCCGACGACTTTAAGGCCGTTGAAGCTATATCCCAAGCTGTACAAAACTGCACGGTTGCCAGTCTTGCCCGCTGCACACAGGGTGATATTGACGCCGCTTGGAACGCTGTGAAGGGCGCGAAGTACCCGCGCATCCACATCTTCCTGGCTACCAGTGACATACACATGGAATACAAGCTGAAAATGACCCGCGAGCAGGTTCTGGAGAGCATTAAAACCCACGTTACCTACGCAAAAGCTTATTGTCCCGATGTTGAGTTCTCCTGTGAGGATGCCTCCCGCAGTGACAGGGACTTTATGTGCCGCTGCCTAGAGACCGCCATTGAAGCGGGGGCAACGACCCTGAATATTCCAGACACCGTGGGCTACTCAACACCCATGGAAATGTTTGAGCTCATCACCTACCTGCGTGAGCACACCAAAGGCATTGACACGGTAGACATCTCCGCCCACTGCCACGACGATCTGGGCATGGCTGTGGCTAACTCTCTGGCCTGTATCCTTGCGGGCGCAAGTCAGGTGGAATGCACCCTAAACGGCATCGGCGAGCGCGCGGGAAACGCAAGTTTGGAAGAGATCGTAATGACCCTGAAGACCCGCGGCGCGTACTATCAGGCGGAAACGGGCATTGACAGCGCTCAGATCTACAAGTCATGCCGGCTGCTCTCGAGCATCACAGGCGTTCCCATTGCTCCCAACAAGTCCATTGTGGGCGCAAACGCCTTTGCCCACGAGAGCGGCATCCACCAGCACGGCGTTATTGCCAACCCCCTGACCTACGAGATAATGAAGTCAACGGATGTGGGCATCCCCCAGAACTCCATGGTTCTGGGCAAACACAGCGGAAAGCACGCCCTGCGCGACCGCCTGAGCCAGCTGGGCTACGAGGTCACCAAGGAGGAGCTGGACGAGATATTTGTCCGCTTCAAGGCCACCGCCGACAAAAAGAAAAGCCTTACCGACAAGGATATTGTCGCCCTCATGTACGCGAACACCCGTCAGGTACACGCTACCTACGAGCTGGTCAGCCATGTGGTTACCACGGGAAAAGACATGACAAACATCGCCTGCATAAAAATTAAGACGGAGCAGGGCATTAAGGAAGAGGTGGCCATCGGCTCAGGCCCGATCTACGCCTCCTTCAAGGCGGTAGACCTCATCACCGGCGTTGACGCAAACCTTGACAGCTTCAGTCTCAACGCCGTTACCGACGGCGAGGACGCCATGGGCGAGGCGGTCGTTAAGCTCTCCTACAAGGGCGAGGAGTACACCGGCCGCGGACTGTCTACCGACGTTATCGAATCCTCCATCAAGGCCTACGTCAACGGCATCAACAAAATCGTTGGAGCATAATGTTTTTCCGTGTTAAAACAGCGGCATGCAGTAAGCCAAGAGGAAAAGAGGAAAAGAGGAAAAGGGGGAAAAGCACGAACATGGCAATGACAATGACACAAAAGATCCTCGCCGCCCACGCCGGACTTGAGAGCGTGACGGCAGGACAGCTGATTAAAGCGAAGCTGGACTTGGTTCTGGCAAACGATATTACGGGGCCTGTGGCTATCAACGAGTTTGAGAACGCCGGATTCACCAAGGTGAGTGGGGACACTAAGATAACACTGGTCATGGATCATTTCACCCCCAACAAGGACATCAAGTCCGCCGAGGGCTGCAAGCAGTGCCGCAGCTTTGCCAAGCGCCACGACATTGAGAATTTCTATGACGTGGGCGAGATGGGCATTGAGCACGCGCTGCTGCCCGAAAAGGGGCTCATCGCCCCGGGTGAGGCGGCGATAGGGGCGGACAGCCACACCTGCACCTACGGGGCGCTGGGCGCCTTCTCAACGGGGGTCGGCTCAACGGACATGGCTGCCGCCATGGCAACCGGTGAAGCCTGGTTCAAGGTTCCGGCGGCTATCAAGGTCGAGCTCACGGGAAAGATGCAAAAGTGGGTCAGCGGCAAAGACCTTATCCTCCACCTTATCGGCATGATCGGTGTTGACGGCGCGCTGTACCAGTCGCTGGAGTTCTCCGGCGAGGGTCTCAAGGACCTGACCATGGCAGACCGGCTGACCGTCTCCAACATGGCCATTGAAGCGGGGGCAAAAAACGGCATTTTCGCCGTTGACGAGATCACCCGCGCCTATGTGGCGGAGCGTGTTTCCCGTCCGTGGACCGCCTATGAAGCCGACGCTGACGCGGAATACGCCAGAGTTATTAACATCGACCTCGGGGAGATCCCCTGCACGGTGGCATACCCACACCTGCCGGAGAACACCCACCCGGCAACTGAGGGAAAAGACATTGAGATAGACCAGGTGGTCATCGGCTCCTGCACCAACGGCAACATTGAGGACATGAGGGCGGCGGCTGAAATATTCAAGGGCCGCCATGTAAAAAAGGGTCTGCGGGCAATCATCATTCCCGCCACCCCCAAGATTTATATGGAGTGCATCGAGCGGGGTTACACGAAAATTTTCATGGAGGCGGGCTGCATAGTTTCCACCCCCACCTGCGGTCCCTGTCTCGGCGGACACACGGGCGTTCTCGCTTCCGGCGAGCGTGCGGTGTCCACCACCAACCGCAATTTCGTGGGCAGAATGGGTCACACTCACAGCGAAGTCTACCTCGCCTCCCCCGTTGTGGCGGCGGCCTCCGCCATCACGGGGCATATCAGTCATCCACAGGAGGTGCTGGGAGAATGAATGCCAAAGGAACAGCCATTAAATACGGCGACAACATCGACACCGACGTTATAATCCCCGCCCGCTATCTTGCAACTCAGGATCACAAGGAGCTTGCCGGCCACTGCATGGAGGATATCGACAAGACCTTCGTCCAGCGTGTGAAGCCCGGGGATATCATGGTTGCCGGAGCCAACTTCGGCTGCGGCTCGTCCCGGGAGCACGCGCCCATCGCCATAAAAGCCAGCGGCATCTCCTGCGTTATAGCCAAGAGCTTTGCCCGGATTTTCTACCGCAACTCCATCAACATCGGGCTGGCGATTCTCGAGTGCGAGGACGCCGCCAAAGATATTGACGAAGGCGATCAGGTGGAAATAGACTTTGACACCGGCCTTATCACCAATGTGACTAAGGGCAAAACCTATGAGGCGCAGCCCTTTCCGGAGTTTATCAGGGAGATGATAAACA
>CAZHCB010000069.1:0-8741 GCA_964530935.1 uncultured Oscillospiraceae bacterium | reverse complement strand
GGTTTCTTTTCGACTTTAGGCTCTAAATAATCGATCGGAGTTTCATCGAGTTCACTCTCGCGGCTCTCTAAAAGTTCGGCCTGATCAGCATATCCAATGGATTTACGAGTAGTAACAGTTTCAATTACAGTGGGAGCAACTGAGGGTTCAGCTGCGAAAGGGCGATTGAAAACGTTTTTTTTATTTCTGAGGCTTGTCCATGATATTCATGTACTCGTCATATGTGCACATGCGATCAATGCAGCCGTTCTCGGTAAGTTCAATAATACGATTTGCAACGGTCTGTGTCAACTGGTGGTCATGGCTGGAGAAAATAATATTGTGCTCAAAAGCGTCCATACCGTTGTTCAAAGCTGCAATGGACTCCAAATCCAAGTGGTTTGTGGGTTGGTCAAACAAAAGCACATTAGCGCCCGAGAGCATCATCTTGCTGATCATGCAGCGAACCCGTTCGCCACCGGAGAGTACGGAGACTTTTTTGTACACGTCATCGTTGGAAAACAGCATACGGCCAAGGAAGGTGCGCAGATAGCTCTCACGCTTATCTTCGGAGAACTGACGCATCCAATCCATTATTTCTAAATCACAGTTATCAAAGAAAGAACCATTGTCCTTGGGGAAGTAGGCCTGAGTGGTTGAAACTCCCCATTTTACTTCGCCCTCATCCGGTTCAAGATCACCTGCGAGGATTTTGAAAAGGGTAGTAATAGCGATTTCGTTTTTACCGAGGATCGCTATTTTATCGTCCTTGCCCATAATGAAGCTAAGCTTGTTGAGAACCTTTACACCGTCAACGGTTTTGCTCAGGTCAGTCACAAACAGCCTGTCTTTCCCGGGTTCGCGGTCTGCTTTGAAACCAACCCAGGGGTATCTGCGTGAGGAGGCGGGCATTTCTTCAACCGCCAACTTATCTATGAGCTTTCTACGGCTGGTTGCCTGACGGGATTTGGATTTATTGGCAGAGAAGCGGCGTATAAAGTTTTGCAGTTCTTCAATCTTTTGCTCGGCCTTCTTGCTCTGGTCTTTTAAAAGCTTTTGCATCAGCTGGCTGGATTCATACCAGAAGTCGTAGTTACCCACGTACATCTTAATTTTGCCGTAGTCAATGTCTACGATGTGGGTACAAACAGTATTGAGGAAGTACCGGTCATGGGAAACGACTAAAACCGTGCCTTCATAGTCCAGCAAAAAATCCTCCAACCACACAACCGAGGCAAGGTCAAGGTTATTGGTAGGCTCATCCAGGAGAACGATGTCCGGTGTTCCGAAAAGCGCCTGTGCAAGCAGCACCTTAACCTTTTGGCGGCCCTCAAGCTCCGTCATCATGGAATAGTGCAAGTCAGTGCCGAGGCCGAGGCCCTGAAGAATCCGTGAGGCCTCACTTTCTGATTCCCAGCCGCCAAGTTCGGCATACTCTTCTTCTAACTCGGCGGCACGAATGCCGTCCGCATCGGAAAAGTCAGGCTTGTCATATATTGCATCCTTTTCCCTGCCGCACTCATACAGGCGCATATTGCCCATGATTACAGTATCCATGACATTGTAATCATCGTACATATTCTGATCCTGCTTCAGAACTGACATACGGCATTTCTTGTCAATGAAGACGTTGCCGTCATAAGTATCCAGCTCACCCGAGAGGATGCGAAGGAAAGTGGATTTCCCCGCACCGTTAGCGCCAATTATACCGTAGCAATTGCCTGCGGTAAACTGCAGTTCAACCCGGTCAAAGAGCTTTTGACCGCCAAATTGGAGGGAAAGGTTTTCAACTGTAATCATTTTGAATCTCCTGTTTTGTAGTTATCGCGCACGTAGGGGATTTTTATCAGTGCAAGATATAGAGCTGTTCCGGCAGCAACTCCGAATGCGCCCTGAATAGCGTTTCCGGGCACATCAACAACAGCTCCCCAGCCAAAGCCAAGGAAAAGTGCGGAGAACGCAAAGTAACCGGCTATCATAATTATTTCTGCTATTATACCACCGAATATGACGCCGATAAGGGGTTTTTTTGAGTGAATATGAGAAATAATGCTGCCTGCGACCAGCGCCATAAGCGCTTTTATTATAAGGGTAGGCAAGGCATAAATCACATATCCTGAGAGGATATCTGCCAGAGCAGAGCCAATTCCCGCGGCGACTGCACCCCATAAGGGCCCCAGGATTAACGCTCCGAGGATAACTAACGCATCGCCTGCGTTTATATAACCGCCGGTGGGCGAGGGGAT
This sequence comes from uncultured Oscillospiraceae bacterium, assembly GCA_964530935.1. Lineage (GTDB taxonomy): Bacteria > Bacillota > Clostridia > Oscillospirales > Oscillospiraceae > UBA2658. Next base: position 6,516 of record CAZHCB010000069.1, on the reverse strand, counting down.
GTGAATAATTATAGTTGCAACGGTGATTAAGGCAGTAAACAAGCCAGCCCAGACCAATTTTCTATTAGAATCATTTTTCATTATTTTTCACCAGAACCACTTATAAAAAAGTCAAATTTTTTGTTTCAGTCACCAGATGAGTATACAACATTTGTCACACACAAGTCAAGGAAAGTACGGTAAGTTGATGTTGCTCAAAGTGATGAACCTGACTGCATTGCGGCAAGCCAGGTTCATCACTTATAGACAATAAAAATTATCCGCCGAGGTAAGCCTTTTTGACTGAGTCATTATTGAGCAGCTCGGAAGCGGTGTCGCTGGTGACTATCTTTCCGGTTTCCAGAACATACCCTCTGTCGGCGATAGAAAGCGCCATCTGGGCGTTCTGTTCAACCAAGAGGATTGTTTTTCCGGCTGCGTTCAGCTCTTTAATAATTGCAAAAATCTGTTCAACCAGCAGGGGAGCCAGACCCATTGAGGGTTCGTCCAGCATTAGCAGCTCGGGCTTGGACATTAGTCCACGGCCCATTGCAAGCATCTGCTGTTCTCCGCCGGAGAGCGTGCCGCCAATCTGTTTGCGGCGCTCTTTTAAACGGGGAAACTTTTCAAATACGTCCTCCAGTGAATCCTCAATTTCAGCCTTGTTACGAGTAAACGCACCCATTTCAAGGTTTTCCTGAACGGTCATATTAAGAAAGATTCTACGCCCTTCCGGTACTTGAGCAAGTCCTGAAGCCACGATTTTATGGGCGGGCACTCCGTGCAGGTTCTTATCCAAAAAACTCACCGAACCGGTCTTGCTTGTGAGTAAACCGGAAACAGTATTGAGGATCGTTGACTTGCCGGCGCCGTTTGCCCCAATAAGTGTTACTATTTCGCCTTTTTTTACTTCGAAGGACACGCCCTTAATTGCGTGGATACTGCCGTAATAAACGTTAATGTCATCAACTTTAAGCATACGTCAGTCCTCCTTCTTTTTTCCAAGGTAAGCTTCAATTACCTTCGGGTTTGCCTGAATATCTTCGGGCGTTCCCTTGGCAATCACCTTGCCGTAATTGAGAACGCAAATTCCTTCACAAATACCCATAACAAGGCTCATATCATGCTCAATAAGCATAATTGCGATCTTGAAGGTGTCACGAATCTTTTGGATGTTCTCCATCAACTCCGTTGTCTCAGAGGGGTTCATGCCCGCCGCCGGCTCATCCAACAACAACAGAGCCGGATTTGTTCCAAGCGCGCGAACAATTTCCAGTCTTCGCTGCGCGCCGTAGGGGAGAGAACCGGCCTTCGCATTTGCCATATCTTGCATATCAAAAATGGACAATAACTCCAGAGCGCGCTCATGAGCAATTTTTTCCTGTTTCCAGTACCCGGGAAAACGAAGGACTCCTGAGAGAAGATTATACTTAATCTCGTTATGAAGACCAACTTTTACGTTCTCTTCAACGGTGAGGTCGTTAAAAAGGCGAATATTCTGGAACGTACGGGCAATACCCATCTGGTTAACTTGAACCGTACTTTTACCGGCAGTATCGTGTCCGTCAAGCATGATAACACCCCGCGTGGGCTGATAAACCTTTGTCAAAAGGTTAAAGACGGTTGTTTTACCTGCACCGTTAGGACCAATGAGACCGGCAATTTCCGTGCGGCCTATCGCCATGTTAAAATCGTCAACCGCCGTTAGTCCGCCGAAGTCGATACCCAGATGGCTAACTTCCAGAATTGGCGTTTTGTCAACATCGCGCTCTGGTATAATATTGGTTGAGGGGACGGGGACGAGCTTTGTCTTTTCTCTGTTGTTTTTCTCAGCCATTGTTTTCGCCTCCTTTTGCCGTATTTTTTCTTTTGGAGGGATTAAGCTTACCTACAAGGAGAGATAAATAGTACTTTAGTTTGTCGTTATTGGTAATAAGCATAACGAGAATTAGAACAACTGCATACACCAACATGCGATAACGCTCAAATCCACGCAAGAGCTCAGGCAGAACCGTAAGCACCGTCGCAGCAACAACCGATCCCCAGATGTTCCCGAGACCTCCGAGAACAACAAAAACAAGGATTAAGATTGAAGTGTTAAAGCCAAATTTCGCCGGCGCAATAGCTGTGAAATTCATCGCAAACAGAACGCCTGCCGCACCTGCAAGCACCGCAGAGGTAACAAAAGCGGTCATTTTGTAGCGTGTAACACTAATTCCGACGCTTTCAGCAGCAATACGGTTGTCACGAGATGCCATTATCGCGCGTCCCTGACGGCTTTGAATTAAATTGAGCACGATAAACAGAGCTATCAAAATGAATATGAACCCCGCTGTGAAGGTTGAAATTTTAGTCATTCCGGAAATTCCTGAAGGTCCGTCAATAATAACTTTTCCGCCTTCCGCAAGATTGAGAGCTTTTGCGCTGGTCAAAAAGCTGAAATGAAGACCGGCGCTATCAACACCGACGTAGATGCAGGTAACCAAGCTTCTGATAATTTCACCAAAAGCGAGAGTGACTATTGCAAGGTAATCTCCGCGAAGTCTCAAAACAGGAATTCCAATAAGAAATCCCGCGACACCGGCACAGGCGCCGCCAATGACCATGGAAACAGCAAGGCGAAGAGCCTCTGAGGGTATCGCGCCCTGAAGGCTGACAGCGGCAACAGCGCCGGAAAAGGCGCCAATACACATGAATCCTGCATGCCCAAGCGAGAGCTCTCCTGAGATTCCAACAACCAGATTGAGGGATACAGCCAGAACGATATATGTGCAAATTGGAACGAGCTGTCCTGAAAGCGAAGAGGAGATGTTACCGCCGGAAATCATAATTCTTATTATAACGAAGGCGACAATAACGATTGCATAAGTGAGGATATTGCTTTTTGTGGTTTTAGTCAGTTTGTTCATTCCGCACCTACACTTTCTCATTGACCTTCTTGCCAAGTAAACCTGTGGGCTTAACAAGAAGGACGACTATCAGTACTGCAAAGACGATAGCATCTGAAATTTGAGTGGAGATGTATGCTTTCGAGAATACCTCAATAACACCTAATAAAACGCCGCCAATCATTGCTCCCGGAATTGAGCCAATCCCGCCGAAAACAGCTGCGGTAAAAGCTTTTATGCCGGGCATTGCGCCGGTTGTAGGAGTCAGAGTGGGGTAAGCCGAGCACAACAAAACACCGGCAACTGCAGCTAATGCGCTTCCAATTGCAAAGGTAACTGAAATTGTTGTATTAACATTGATACCCATTAGCTGAGCTGCACCCTTGTCCTCAGAGACCGCTCGCATTGCCTTACCGATTTTTGTTTTGCTTGTGAATATGGTAAGCGCGATCATTACGATAACACCAACAACAATCGTCAGAAGGGTGACGTAGGATATTTGCAGTTCACCGTCAAAAAGCTTTATACGGTCGCTGCCAACTATTGATGAGAACACCTTCGGGTTCGGGCTCCAAATAATAAGAGCGAGATTCTGAAGCAGATAACTAACACCGATAGCCGTAATAAGCACAGCCAGCGACGGAGCAGAACGAAGAGGCTTATAGGCAAAGCGTTCAATTAGTACACCCAGAATCAGGCAAACAACCATTGCTAACGCAAGGGCAACAAAGGGCGGCAAATTCAAATATGCTGTTGCGCAGAAAGAAATATATGCGCCAATCATGATAACATCACCATGAGCAAAGTTAAGCATTTTAGCTATACCATAAACCATGGTATATCCAAGAGCTATAATCGCATATATACTTCCCAAACTGATTCCGTTAATCAGATGAGAGAGAAAATTCATCACATCCACCTCAATATCAAATATGCTCTCAAACAAAGTTTACTAATAAGTAAGATGATATAATTCGCCAAAATAGCGGAGCATATCAACTTACTTATTAAATACAAAATCAAGGGGCTGCCGAGCCGACTCGGCAGCCCCCTGACAAATTTAATCGCTAAAGGGTGTAGATTACATGCCTACATAAACGCCGTTTTCGATGATCATACCCTTGGGAGACTTGGAAACAGCACCGGTAGCTTCCCATTTCATTGCATCACCGGTAAGACCGTCAAACGTCATGCTGGTGAACTGCTCGATCATGAGGTCGCAAATGTCAGCGGCAGACATGTCGGAAGTCACTCCGGCATTTGTGCAAGCCTGATAGATTGCGTATACGCAGTCATAACCGTCGGCTGCAAACTGGTTGGGAATTTCATTGTGCTTCTCCTGATACTTCTTAACGAAGTCCTGAGTTTTTGCATCCTCAGCATCAGCGTTGAAGGGGGTAAGAAGCATAACGCCTTCTGCAAGAGTTGCATCAAAGCCTTCCATTGTCAGGATGCCGTCCATACCGTCAACACCGAAGAACTTGGGTTCATAACCGGTAGAAGCACACTGAGCAAGAATTAGGGAAGCGGGTTCATAATACATTGGAAGGAAAACAAGGTCTGCGCCATTATTTTTTGCATCAGCAATCTGAACAGCAAAGTCTGTATTGCCTTCAGTGAAAGTTGTTGCCGAAACAATGTTAAGGGAGAGTTCTTCAGCCTTCTCTATAAAGGTGTCATACAGGCCCTTTGAATATACGTCGTCATTTTTATAGATAATGGCAATCTTTTCACCGAGCTTCTGATCGAATATGTACTGTGCGGATGCAGTGCCCTGGTTAGGATCCACGAAGCACATCTGGAAAACGTTGTCCTTACCTTCGATAACAGCTGTGGCTGAAGCAGAGGGGGTCAGCGCGAAGATGCGGTCAGCATAGTTCTCTGCAGAAGTTACCTCTCCTGGAGTAGAAGTAACAGAGCCGAGGGAGATCTGCATGCCCCAGTCCTTAAGGGCATTATAAGCATTGATAGCCTTTTCAGCATCATGCTCGTCATCTTCGTACTTGAGTTCAAACTGGAGTCCGCCAAGCGCATTGATTTCTTCAACGGCAATCTCAGCACCGTTTTTTGCCGCCTGTCCGTAGATAGCTGCGCCACCGGAAAGAGGTCCTGTTCCGCCGATTTTAATTGCGTTTGCAGGAGCTGTAACATCACCGGTGTCATCGGTGTCGGGGGTAGTGGTGTCGTCGGTCTTGTTGCCGCAAGCAGCAAAAACGCCGAGCATCATCACAAGAACAAGAGCAATGCATAAGATCTTTTTCATGTCTTTTCCTCCAAAATATTAAATTTATTTGCAATAGCGGTTTACAAGAGACGAAAACCGTCTAAAGAAAACAAGTTGTGCATAATATTCTCAAATGTTGATAATATTATGAATTATTATTCTGTAATAATTATTTAATATTTTAATGGTTTACACAAATAAAGTCAATAGTAATCTACCAATAATATAATTTACTTTTAATGTGTCAATTTAGTTATTTCGTCAGAAAACAAGCCCACTACAAGCATGTGCCATAATTTTGCTCTTTCAATGCGCAGTTACCATACTTTTAATGATAGCAACGAACAAGTTTTGTGCATAATACCACTTTCATAATCACATATACTGTGCTATTATTTCAACAACACACACAAACAGGAGCTATCAGTTGATGCATATATTCACAGGCAAATTCAATAACGCACTTTTCTTTAGTTTTTGCTTTACCGGTTTTACCGGTAAGGTTTTTTGAGTTTGTCGATTTAACCAGGTTCTTTACATGTGTATTGAGCTCTGCGGCAAACTCGCCGCAGAGCTTTTTTGTTACACAAATAGCTACGAAAGAAGGAAAGACAGTGTCCTACCACATTTACAACAGGGAAGCCGAAACGATGCCCCGCGAGCAACTAAAAGAGCTGCAAAGCGAAAGGCTTTGCCAAATGGCCAGGCGAGTTTACGAAAAGGTTCCATTTTATAAGCAAAAATTTGATGAAATGGGTCTTAAGCCCGAAGATATTACTTCCATAGACGACATCACAAAATTCCCCTTTACCAATAAGCAAGATCTGCGTGATAATTATCCCTATGGCCTGTTTGCTGTGCCAATGGATGAGATTGTCAGAATTCATGCTTCCTCAGGTACTACCGGCAAACAGACTGTTGTCGGCTATACAAAGAAAGATATGGAGCTCTGGGGCGAAGTTATGGCTAGAACTCTGGGCGCAGGAGGCGTTACAAGATCTGACATCGGCCATATCAGCTACGGTTATGGACTTTTCACCGGCGGTTTGGGCGGTGGTCTTGGTGCAGAGACCATTGGCTGCGCAACAATTCCTGCTTCTACCGGCAACACGCGCCGTCAGGTGACGATACTTCAGGATTTCAAGCCCTCATTTATTCTCTGCACTCCTTCCTACGCACTGACCATAGCTGAATTTATGCAGCAGAATGATATTTCCCCTGGGGATATTAGCCTGAAGGCAGGCTTCTTCGGCGCAGAACCTTGGACTGAAAATATGCGTAGAGAAATTGAGGAGCGATTACACTTAAAGGCATATGACATCTATGGTTTATCGGAGGTGATCGGTCCGGGTGTAGCCTTTGAATGCGAATGTCAGCACGGCTTGCATGTAAACGAGGATCACTTTTTTATTGAGATAATTGACC
>CAZHCB010000068.1:0-9003 GCA_964530935.1 uncultured Oscillospiraceae bacterium | reverse complement strand
ACCTCGTCTACGAACAGCGCGATCATGCCCTCCGGCGACTCCATTATCAGTATATTCCCGTTTTCGTAGTCGGCTGCAGGTCTGTTGCCGAAGCGGTAGGGGCTGAGAATAGGATAACACTCCTGACGGAACATGAGCGTGTCTGCCCCGTTAAGAACCTGAATATTCTCCGACCTTGGACGAACCGTTTCCGTCACAAGACTAAGTGGGACTGTGTAAAACTCATTGTCATAGGAAACGATAATCGCATCCAAGGTCGCAAGAGTCAAAGGAACCTTAAGGATAATTCTTGTTCCGGCCCCGAACTCGGTCTCAATGGCAATGCGCCCGTTCATTCCATGGATATTATCGTTAACAACATCCATTCCCACGCCGCGCCCGGATATTTCCGAAACCTCACTCCGGGTGGAAAAGCCCGGTAGTAGAATCAGATTTATAATTTCGGAATCGCTCATGCCGTCTGCTTGGGCTTGGCTTATAATGCACCTATCCAAGGCAGTATGCAAAACAGCGTCTTTGTCAATTCCCCTGCCGTCATCCTCAATGGAGATTGCTGCCGTCTTTCCTATTATCTCCGCAGACAGATGAATACTGCCAATAGGTGATTTTCCTGCAGCAAGCCGCTCTTTGGCAGGCTCGATGCCATGGTCGATCGCGTTCTTAAGCAGATGCAGCAGCGGCGCGGATATGTTTGAAACTATGTCCCTATCAATCTGCTCATCCTCACCTGACATAGAAAAGTACACTTCCTTACCCAACTTCTCCGAAAGGTCGTGAAGAGAGCGCTTAAGGGAATAGAAGGTGTCCTTTAGGGAAACCATGCGGGTGGACAGTGTAAGCGCCTGCATCTCCAGAACCAAGCTGTGCAGATGCTTGAGAGAAGCAAGGGTATTGCCGATGTCTGCTTCTCTTACCCTATGCAGGGAGCTCATTGACGCTATCACAAGTTCACCAGAGAGATCTACCATTTCATCAAGCACATTTAGCTTCACTCCGGTCAAACCCTCTCCGCCTCTGGAGGAATCCTTGCGCCGCTCAAAAAAATTGAGGGCAGGCGCCGCCTGTTTTCCGGATTCAACCCTCCCGTTTTCTACGCACATCCCGCCTTGGTCCACAGCCTGCTCTCGCAGTTGCTTTAAAAATGCCGAGACGTTTTCATTCAGAATCGACGCTTCCGGATCTGTTCCCTTATTTATAACATCTTTTAAGTAATCTACGCACTCAAACAGCAGCTGCGCCAGCTTTTTTGTATCAAGGGTCTGCACCTTCTCGTGCTTCAAACAGTGGAAAAGGTCTTCCATGCTGTGGCACAACCCCGACATATTTTCAAACCCCATCATGGCTGCTGAGCTTTTAATTGTATGCATGATGCGAAAAACTTCGTCTACGCTTGAAAGAAAAAACACTTCATCCTTCTCAGAATTCAGAAGGATCTGCTCCAGCTGGGATAAAAATGTGTTTGTTTCAAAGACGAATACATCAAACATTTGGTCCTGAAAATCATCCATTGTATATTTGCTCCTTCCCCGGCTATCATGGGGCTCAGAATTTGTTGGGCTACTCAAGCATGTATGCGCTCCTGTGCAGATCTTTAACCCTGTGCTTGAGGTCAGCCGCTTTTTTGGCCAACTCATATTTGTTTGCAACATTCTGGCTTTCGCTCATAATAATTGCAATTGCAAGACCCATAAGCGGAAATCTTTGTTCAGCATTGTTCCTGTCGGTAGAGACCATATAACCGTTCTGGTTATCTTTATCACAAAAAAATGTACTCTTGCCCTTTTCGAATCTGGTAATGGTATCCTTAGCTATGTCAATTGCTAATTCAGGCTCAACAATTGCCACAAAATCGTCCCCACCTATATGCCCAATAAAGTCGGTCTCCGCGCCATGTACGCCCACGGCCTCCACTATACAGGCCGAGGTAAAGCGAATACAGATATCGCCTCTTGCAAAGCCGTAAACATCGTTATACGCTTTGAAGTCGTTAATATCTATATACAAAACCGCGTATGGAATTCTCTCTTGAATTCTGCGGCGTATCTCTTCGTCAATGTCGTTGTTGCCTCGCATCCATGTTATGGGGTTGAGGTTACGAACGCGCTCAATTCGAAGCAGGGTGTTATGGATCCTCGCCAAAAGCTCCCGGCTGGCAAAAGGTTTAATAATATAGTCGTCCGCCCCCAGCTCGAGACCTTTAAAACGGTCATCGTCATTGTTTTGCCCGGTGATGATAATAACCGGAATCAAACAATATCTGGGGTTGCTTCTTATTGTTTTGCAGAAGTCGAATCCGCTCATCCCCGGCATTACAACATCAAGGAGGATAAGGTCAGGAATAGACTCCTTGAGCTTCCCCTGAGCCTCTTCAGCGGATTGAGCAATTTCCACCTCATAGCCTGCAGCAGACAAGGTGTTTTTAATTACAGTTGTAAAGAAAACCGCATCGTCAACAACCAATATTTTTCGCACTGTCGGTTCCATTGAACATCACCTTCCCAAGAACTATCGGAGGACTATCTTAGTATTTTATATTCTCTTCATCTATTCTACCGTTACGCTTTTTGCCAGGTTGCGTGGTTTGTCTATGTCACATCCCCGATACAGCGCCATGTAGTACGCAAATAACTGCAGGGGCAGCACCGCCAGTGACGGCAAGAGAACTTCATGACAATCGGGGATCGATATTATCTCGTCTGTTGCAGTGGCAACTCTGGCTTTTAGCCTATCGGTGGTAATCCCCACTACATGGGCGCCCCTGGCCTTCACTTCCAGAGCGTTACTCAGGGTTTTTTCAACCAAACGCTCATATGTTGCAACAGCTATCACCAGAGTATCATCAACCACCAGAGAAATCGTCCCGTGCTTAAGTTCTCCCGCCGGATAGGCTTCAGAGTTAATGTATGATATTTCCTTCAGCTTCAAGGAGCCCTCAAGAGACAGTGCGTAGTCAATGTTGCGCCCGATAAAGAACATATCTTCGTTGTTAAAGTGCTGATATGCAAGATATTGAATGTTTTCCTTATCTGACAAAACCGTCTCCAAGGTCTCAGGCAACTCCCGAAGCTCCCGCAGAATGCTGCGATACTCGCTTTTGGCTATTGTTCCGCGGCAGTCGGCAAAGTACATTGCCAGCAAAACCGTTACCGCCAGCTGGGTGCTGTAGGCCTTAGTTGTGGCAACGGCCACCTCCGGTCCGGCTTTTGTATAAATAAGCTTGTCGGCGGTCTTTGCAATTGCGCTGCCTTCAACATTTACTATAGCCAAGGTGACTGCGCCCAGTCGTTTCGCTTCGTTTAGAGCCTCCAGAGTATCCGCCGTCTCACCGGATTGGCTGATGCAGATCACCAAGTCCTCCGCACTGACAATTGGATTGCTGTATCTGAACTCTGAAGCCAGAACAACCTCAACCGGTATACGCGCCAGCTTTTCAATATTGTATTTAGCAATAACTCCAACATGATAAGCCGAGCCGCAGGCAACAACAAAAATGCGATTAATTTGGTTTACATAATCCTTGTCGAGAGTGGCTGAAAAATCAACCCTATGCCCCTCCAGGTAGGGGGCGATCGTGCGCTTTACGGCCTCGGGCTGCTCCATTATCTCCTTGAACATATAGTGCTCATACCCGCATTTATCCGCTGCGCTGATGTCCCAGTCAATAGTGCATTTTTCTTTTTGGATCTCATCCAGAAACGCGGAATAGAACTTTATGTCCGAACCGCTCACTACCGCGATTTCATCGTCTTCCATGTAAGAGACTGTTTTTGTGTAACTAACAAGCGCCATTACATCTGAGGCAAAGTAGTTTCCGTCATCTCCATAGGCGACTATCAGCGGCGCATGACTCTTAAGAGCAACGATAGTATCCGGCTCGTCCGAGCACACTATGCCAATGGCGTAACTGCCCTCCAGTTCTCTTGCTGTTTTTGCCACTGCTTCAAGAATATTATCCTCATAGTAGAAATCTATCAGTTGAGCAACAACTTCAGTATCTGTTTCAGACACGAACACTCTTCCTCTGTTTATGAGCATCTCCTTGAGCTGCGTGTAGTTTTCGATAATTCCATTGTGGACAATGGCGACTCTTCCGTTCTCACTCACATGAGGGTGGGAGTTAATGTCCGAGGGTCTGCCGTGGGTTGCCCAACGGGTGTGTCCTATACCTACACAACCGGGAGTGAGTGCGCCGTCATCACTTTTTTCCCGCAGAACCGCCAACCTGCCCATTGTCTTTACAACATTTATTCCCTTGCCGTCGTATATTGCAACTCCGGCAGAGTCATATCCTCTGTATTCAAGCTTTTCCAATCCTTCAAGAAGTATTTTTGCCGCCTGTTTCTTACCGGTGTAACCGACTATTCCGCACATAAATCTACCTCTTTTTCCACTTAATTTTTATTACTTAAACAATTAATAAAAGGGCAATGAATTGCCCTTTTAAAGTACGCTCTTTACCCGCTCTACCGCGGTTTTTGTTGCCTGCGCATCACCGAAGGCGGTAAGGCGAATAAAGCCCTCGCCGGCAGGACCGAAACCTGCGCCGGGGGTAGTTACTACGTTGGCGTCCTTAAGAAGACGGTCAAAGAAATCCCAAGAACCGACTGTGCCGGGAGTCTTCATCCACACGTAGGGTGAGTCCACTCCGCCGTATACGGTTAGGCCCGCACTGTGCAGCCCTTCCCTGATAACCTTTGCATTGTTGAGATAGTATGCAATGTTAGCTTCGATCTGCTGCTTGCCCTCGTCCGAATAGCAGGCTTCCGCAGCCCTTTGGATAACGTAGGACGTGCCGTTATACTTGGTAGACTGACGTCTGAACCACATGCTGTGCAGGCTCTGTCCGTCGCGCACCAAGGTTTTGGGGATCACTGTCCAGCCGCAGCGAGTGCCGGTGAAGCCGGCTGTTTTGGAATAGCTGCAAAACTCTATCGCGCAGTCCTTAGCGCCCTGCACCTCATAGATGGAGCGGGGCAAATCCGGGTTTGTAATAAACGCTCTGTACGCAGCGTCAAAGAATATAACGCTGCCGTGAGCATTGGCATAATCCACCCAAACTTTAAGCTGCTCTTTTGTCGCAGTTGTGCCGGTGGGGTTATTGGGAAAGCAAAGATAAATAAGATCCGGCACGGTTTCCGGAAGCTCCGGCATGAACCCGTTTTCCTCTGTGCAGGGCATATAGACAAGCTTTGTCCACTGCTCACCCGCCCAGTCTCCCGCTCTTCCGCTCATGGCATTTGAATCCACATACACGGGATAGACGGGGTCACAGACCGCGACAATGTTGTCGGTATCGAAAATATCGCCGATATTTCCGCAGTCGCTTTTTGCTCCGTCGGAAACAAAGATCTCATCGGCTGCAATATCCGCCCCATAAGGTGCGTAGTCGTTGTCCACAATCGCCCGACGCAGAAAATCATAGCCTTCATAAGGACCGTAGCCCATGAAGGAGGATTTTTCGCCCATTTGGGCGGCGGCAAGCTTCATAGCCTCAACAGCAGCAGGCGCAAGAGGGCGAGTTACATCGCCGATACCGAGCTTTATCAGCTTAACGTCGGGGTTTTCCGCAGTGTAGGCTGAGATTCTTCGTTCGATCTCCGCAAAAAGGTAGCTACCGGGGAGTTTTGCATAGTTCTGGTTAACTCTAAGCATAGAATTCTCCTTCTTTCATATAGCCTGTGCTTCAAACGGACGGGGATCATATTGCCAAGGCTAATACAGCTCACCGTCAAAAACGGTGGTTGCCGGTCCCGTCATATAAAGTCGATTGCCGGTTTTATCCCATTGGATAAAAAGCTCTCCGCCCGGAAGCTGCACCGTGACTTCATTCCCCGTGTGTCCGCAGAGAACTGCCGCCACCATAGCTGCCGTTGCGCCCGTTCCGCAGGCAAGCGTTTCACCGCTCCCCCGCTCCCAAACACGCATTTTCAGGGTCTTATCGTCAATTACCTGAACAAACTCGGTGTTCACTTTTTCCGGAAACAGCGGGTGATTTTCAAACTTGGGCCCGATTTCTTTCAGTTCAAGACTGTCAACATCCTCGACAAAAACAACAGCGTGGGGATTTCCAACATTGACCGCCGTAACGAAATATTCTTTGTCCACTACGATAACGCTGCGGTTAATAAAATTTTTACCTTGTTCCGCAAGGGGTATAAACTGCGGACGCAGCTCCGGTGAGCCCATATCAACTCTTACCGAAACGACCCTTCCATCCTCAACATTCAGCTGCAGCGTTTTGATCTCACCGCCTGACTCAATGGTTAGCTCCGTTTTATCGGTCATTTTATTGTCGAAGACGTACTTCCCCACGCAACGAATACCGTTTCCGCACATTTTAGCAGAGCCTCCGTCTGCGTTGTACATATCCATCTTAAAGTCTGCGAGCTCAGAGGGGCAAATGCAGATCAGTCCGTCGCTGCCAATGCCGAAATTACGGTTGGAAACGCGCACTGCGAAAGTCGGTCTGTCTGCAATGACTTCCTCGAAACAATTAACATAAACATAGTCATTTCCACAGCCGTGCATTTTTGTAAATTTCATAAAACGCTCCCCTTTCACCGGTGATAGTCATCCGACAAAATTTTACATCTGAAATATGAAAAATTTCTCTAATATTGTATACATTTTTCCCTTATTATGCAAGGTGTTTTTGACCTCACATTTTACAAACCTTAGCCCGAAATTTACCCCGGAGCTAAGCACTTTATATATTTTTATTCTATAATAATACTGATAAACACTATACAAAAAGATATATCCCGCAGTTTTCTGCGGGGTATATACTTAATATCAGTTTTAGTTTTTAGCTGTCTTTCGGCGCCATTTTTCTCTGTACATGCTCGCATCCGCTAAACCCAAAAAATCGTTGATGCTGTAATAATCATCCTTCATATAGGCAGCCCCGATACTCAGGCACAGCTTAAACGGCTTGTCTGTTATTTCGTTGCGCTTATCAAAGGCAGCGTAGATATATTTCGTGTACGCTTCAACTTCGCCTTCGCTTCTTCTTCGCCCGAAGATAATAAATTCGTCCCCACCCATTCTTGCCAGGCAATCCGTCCTCAGGCAACAGCTGCGGAAGATATCGGCAGTTTCAATTAACGCTTGGTCTCCCACAAGATGACCATGAGTATCGTTTATTGACTTAAAGTCATCCATGTCGATCATCAGCGCAAACAAGAGCATATCATCAGGGCGATTGCGTATGGATTGTTCCAAATATTGTTCCGCTGTACGGCGGTTATTCAGATGAGTTAGGTTGTCGATGGTGACCAGCGCCGCCTGACGTTGGACAAAAAGAATCAGCAATGAAAAGCTCATTCCTACAGGCACAAGAGAGACGCTAAAAAACAGAAGCTGCACCGCTGCGCAGATTACAGGAGGTAAAATGAAAAACATTAGCGAATAAGCGTCGTGCTTTTTTACCTGAGACAGACCCTTTGCGTTCTTGTGGATCATATACACAGAGTAGAGCATATATAAACCAACGAGCGCCATATGGATAAAGACCAAGGGTCCCCTATGGTAAACGTTTTTGTCGTCGTAATAGTAAATCCAGCCTGTTTTTATATTTATAAGTAAAACAATGAAAAACACTGTACATGGTAAACAGTAAATTATTGACCTGCTTAACAAACCGGGTTTATTTATCAATAATACATCGCAGTATGATAGCCATAGCACACAGGCGAGCACAGTTCCGCCAAAAAACAGAATTTCAAAAATATGCATAGGAAGAGTACTGCTGATATTCGGCCTTCCTTCTATTACCCAGCACAATGCGTCAGCAACAAGGATAGTCGCCGTCACGCCGATTATTGTACTTATTATGACCCGTTCATCAATGGAGAGGCCGCCTTTTTTGTTATATACGAAAATAACCATCAGCATTGCTATGCCGATAAGATCTATTTCGCAATACAACATATCTGTAAGTGTAACCATTGTGTCCACTCCCAAATCTCAATAAAGCATAGGATAAATCTAATTTACCATATACGCTGTTATTATACAAGAATACCGGATGGAGAAGCTTTCTCACATTTATAGGAGGTTTTGCCAAAAACATTGCCGGCAGGTATTCAGGACATTTTGGTAATCCCACTCCTTCGGATACACCACGTTTTCAGAAGCTGTTGGGAGACAGCCGTCAATTAGGCTAGCCGATCTTCTCTAAAAGCATCTTGGCACATTCAATTTGGTTCGGGATATTGCCATTTTCATCTTTGATACGCCAGATGTCAGGTGTTATCTCGTCGGCAACAACTACCCTGCCTGTCTCATCATAACCCAACTCGATCTTAAAATCAATGAGCTTATAACTAAAATTTTCCAATTCTTTTCTTAAGACTTCTCCTACCCTTTCCAGAACGCCCAGTGCCTCGTCGTACTGACCGGGGGCAAGCATTCCCTTCATCAAGCACAGACGCTCGCTGATTAAAGGGTCTCCCTGATCATCGTCTTTTAAGGTCACTTCAAGATAAGGCGGATCGAAAGGAATGCCTTCTTCAAGAGTAAAACGGCGGCACATGCTTCCGGCGGTGAAATAGCGCAGCACGAACTCCAGAGGGGGCACCGTTACCTTGCGTACTTCCATCAGACCCTTGTCAATATCCGCCCCGATATAGTGTGTCGGAATGCCGTTTTTCTCCATAAGCTCGAAAAAGTAGCTGGTAATTTTAAGCCCTGTTTTTCCTTTGCCCTCAACGCTTCCGCCAACGGTGTTGGAGCCGGGGTCAAACACGCCGTTTTCACCTGTCGCGCTGTCTTTGAACAGCAGGTAGACTGCGCCGGTTTCGTCGTCGGTAAGCACGTTCTTTGTTTTGCCTTCATACAAAGTTCTCATTGTAGTTTTCTCCTCAAAATTGTAATAAGATCCACATGCTCAGGGCTGAATTTGATTTTCTGTTCTTATTCCCACTCGCTCCCTGAAACCATCACTTAAACAATTCTGTATATGTGATTTAGCTCGTGGTATTATAGTTATCTGTATTCTCCAAA
>CAZHCB010000067.1:5370-9086 GCA_964530935.1 uncultured Oscillospiraceae bacterium | reverse complement strand
ATGGACGATTGGCGCAGCTGGTAGCGCATCCGCTTGACGTGCGGGAGGTCACTGGTTCGAGTCCAGTATCGTCCACCAAAGCACAGGAACAAAGCCCTCAAGAGTTTTTCTTGAGGGCTTTGCCATTAAAAAACACTTTATGTACTGCCGGTTTGTATCTGAGTATTTTTTTCGGGTATGCTATATTTGAGGTGATAACTATGCCGAAAGACAGCCAGCCAGACAACAAAAAGGCCAGAATGGAAAAATGCAAAGGGCAAACTCCCATAAGCCGCGAAAATCAGAACAAAAATCCCAACGCGAAAAAGCAGTCTATAAAGAAAAACGACGTTTGAGCTGCCTCTAGCAGGGAGCGGGCAAAGGTTCAAAATGAGTGTACAAAACTAAAGTTTTACGCCGTCTGTTACAGGGCGGCGTTCATATTTCTTGTATTCCATGGAATAATTGATTATAATGTCTTAAATAAACATAAAGGACTCGGGGGGAAGAGAATGGAAAACGCCATAGAGAAAGCGGTGCTGGTGGGTCTTTCGGCAAACAGCATGGCAGAGGACGAGCGTGCCACAGAAATAAGTATGGACGAGCTGGCGGCGCTTGTTGAAACAGCAGGCGGCGAGGCGGCCGGATATGTGCTGCAAAACAGACAGACTCCCGATGCACGAAGCTTTATAGGTGACGGTAAGGTCAAGGAGGTCAAGGAATTCATAGATGCAAACGGCTGCGACCTCGCGGTTTTTGACAATGAGCTTTCACCCTCACAGATGCGGGTCCTTACCGGAGATTTGGGCGTTAAGGTGCTTGACCGGAGCGGTCTGATCCTTGACATTTTTGCCCAGCGCGCCCAAACGAGAGAGGGTCAGCTTCAAGTTGAGCTGGCGCAATATGAATATCTTTTGCCCAGATTAACCGGCATGTGGCAGCACCTTGTCAGGCAAACGGCTTCCGGAGGCTCTTCTCCGATTGGTACCCGCGGACCGGGCGAGACCCAGCTGGAGTCTGACCGCCGCCATATCCGCAGAAAAATCCAGAAGCTCAAAGAAGAGCTGGAGGAGGTTCGCAGAGTGCGGGGCGTCCAGCGTCAGCGCAGGGAGAAAAATGCCATGCCGGTTGTTTGCCTTGTCGGATATACAAACTCCGGAAAGTCAACCCTCCTAAACCGACTTACCGATGCGGGGATCCCTGCCAACGACAGACTTTTTGACACCTTGGATACCACCACGAGGCGCCTGTATATCAGCGACACTCAAGAGGTGCTTCTCTCGGATACTGTCGGTTTTATACGCAAGCTGCCCCATCATCTGGTGTCAGCTTTCAAGGCGACGCTGGAAGAACTGACCTATGCCGACGTTTTGATCCATGTGATCGATATTTCAAATTCCGATTGGGAAAACCAGGCGGTAATTGTCGATGAGCTCATTCGTCAGCTTGGAGCGGAGCAAACACCCTGCATACGGGTTTTCAATAAGTGCGATGTCTTTTTCGGCGAACTGCCTCACGGAGCAAACACCGTGTGCATTTCCGCAAAAACCGGTGAGGGAACACCGGAGCTTATGAAGCAGGTCTCCCTGATCATTGAGGGCGGAAAGAAACAGCTTACACTTAATATTCCTTATGCAAAAAGTTCCGTTTTGGACATGCTCCATCGGGAAGGCGCTGTGCTTACGAACGAGTATACCGACGACGGCATTGTGGCGCAGGTTGTTATTAAGCCGGAGCTTTGGGGCAAGGTGCGTGAATATGTCAAGGAGGACAGCAGTGATAATCGAAACTGAGCGGCTGATCCTGCGCCCATGGCGGGAAGATGATGCCGAAGTGTTATATGGATATGCGAAGGACCCCGGAGTGGGCCCTTCTGCAGGCTGGCCGGTACATACTTCTATCCAAAACAGCAGAGAGATTATTCGTCAGGTGCTCCAAAAGCCCGACACCTTTGCGGTTACGTTAAGGGGCGATGACAGGGCTATAGGCAGTATCGGAATTTTCCCATGCCCCAACCCCAGAACAAACGGAGAGCCGGAAATAGGCTACTGGATTGCCGTGCCATTTTGGGGTCAGGGACTTATCCCCGAAGCCGTTCGGGAGCTGCTGCGCATCGGCTTTAATGAACGAAGAGAAAAACGCATTTGGTGTGGTCACTACGAAGGCAACGAAAAATCAAAGCGGGTGATCGAAAAATGCGGATTTATTTTTGAGTTCAAGGAAGAGAACGATGTGCCGCTGTTAGCCGAGCGTAGAATGGAGCTGTTTTACAGCATAACAAAAGAGGACTTTTTACAATGAGCGGTGGATATTTAGTTCCCTTTGGCTACGGACAGGCCGAATATGTGGAGAAAAAATCCCGGTTTATCGGCAGGGTGTGGCGCACGGATACTGAAGCGGAAGCGCTGGAGCACCTTCGAGAGATCCGGGAAAAGCATCGTGACGCGACCCACAATGTTTACGCCTATATTATCAGAGAAAACAACATTACCCGCTACTCTGACGACGGAGAACCCTCCGGCACTTCCGGTATGCCCACCTTGAACGTGTTTTCCTCCGAGGGGATAGGCAATGTTTGCTGCGTGGTCACACGCTATTTTGGAGGCACACTCCTGGGAGCGGGAGGGCTTGTTCGGGCTTACACCAAAGCGGCAAAAATGGCGCTGGATGCTGCCGGAATTGCCCAAATGGACTCTTGGCAGGGTTTTACAATATACTGCGACTATGGTTTTTATGAGCGGCTAAAGCGCATACTGGAAGATTTTGAAGCGGTAGTCCAAGGCACGGATTTTGCAGCTGATGTTGTAAGTGAAGCTTTAATCCGTTCTGACAGGGCAGAAGCTTTCTGCGAAAAACTTATGGATGCATCTGCCGGAAAGGCTGTTTGTGAGAAGGGCGAAGAGAACTTTCTGGGCGTACGGGTCAGATAAAAATAATTAAATAACATAAGGGGGAGCGAAACAAATTCGCTCCCCAAAAGTTTTGTTAAAAATGAAGAAATAAAAAAGGGGAAATACAGGGCAATGTCGTATAAGGAAGTAAGACAATGATGGCTTGGAGGTGAAAGCAATGTCCAATTTACGAGAGATTCGGGAAGATCTTGAAAAAACAATGATTTCCTCCGCCGGTGTTTTGGCAGTTGACTCAAAAGGCCGACTTGTCTCCGAGAAAGAGGACGAGATTCGCACATGCTTCCAGCGGGATGTTGACCGCATCACACACTCAAAAACGTTTAGGCGCTTAAAGCATAAGACTCAGGTTTTTCTCCAGCCGGAGGGCGACCATTATCGAACTCGCCTGACCCACACTCTTGAGGTTGCCCGGATTGCCAGAACCATTTCCCGGGCGCTTATGCTAAATGAGGATTTGACCGAGGCAATTGCGCTGGGGCACGATTTGGGACACACTCCCTTTGGTCACGCCGGTGAGCGTGCGCTCAATGAGATTTGCAGTGTTGGCTTCCATCACTATGAGCAGAGCTTGCGGGTCGTTGATAAAATTGAAAAATCAGGTCGGGGACTTAACCTCTGTTACGAAACGCGTATGGGCATACTCAACCATACCAAGGGCAGCCCCGAGGACACTGCCGAGGCAACGGTTGTTCGCCTTTCCGACAGGATCGCATACATAAACCACGATGCGGACGATGCAATACGCGGGGGAATAATTACAACGGAAGATTTACCGTTTTTGGTGCTTCAAAGAATTGGGGACGACCACAGCGTCCGTATCAATTC
>CAZHCB010000067.1:0-5270 GCA_964530935.1 uncultured Oscillospiraceae bacterium | reverse complement strand
TAAGAGAAGGAGGTGAGACCAAGTGGCATTTCCCGAGAGCTTTATTCAGGAGCTGACTGAACGCAATGAAATCACGGACGTTGTTTCCTCATATGTCCGGTTTACAAAACGCAGTGGCGCAAACCAGTTTGGTCTTTGCCCCTTCCATAGTGAGAAGACACCCTCATTTTCCGTGTCACCGGAAAAGCAGATCTACCACTGTTTTGGCTGCGGTAAGGGCGGCGGAGTAATCAATTTCATAATGGAAATTGAAAATCTCTCATATCCCGACGCCGTGCGTTTTTTGGCAAAGCGGGCGGGTCTGGCGGTTCCGGAGGACAAGCCTGACGAAAACTCTCATCGTCGGGAGCGGATGCTGGAGTTAAACCGTGATGCCGCGCGATTCTTCCACGAGTGCTTGAAATCGGAGCTTGGCGCAGATGCCCGGGCATACATAGAAAAACGAAAAATATCCTCCGGTATGGTGACAAAATTCGGTCTGGGAGTTGCGCCCAATGAGTGGAACAGCCTGACGGACGCCATGCTGCGTAAGGGCTATACAAAGACAGAACTTCTGGATGCCGGACTTGTGCGTGCATCGAAAAAGGGTGACGGTGGGGTTTATGACACCTTCAGAAATCGCCTGATGTTCCCTGTCATAGATGTGCGGGGGAGCGTCATAGGCTTTTCGGGCCGCATTTTAGATAATAGCGAGCCAAAGTACATGAATAGCCCGGAAACACTGATTTTTAACAAAAGTCGCAACCTTTTTGCTCTTAATTTGGCTAAAAAGTCAAAAAAGGGATATATAATCCTTGCAGAGGGAAACATTGATGTTGTGGCCCTGCATCAGGCGGGCTTCGATTGTGCCGTGGCATCCCTGGGAACCTCACTCACCGCCGAACAGGCGAGGCTGATCTCAAACTACGCCAAGGAGGCAGTTATCGCCTACGATGGTGACAAGGCCGGCCTTGCGGCTTCCCAAAGAGCTATCGGTATTCTTAACAAGCTGGATGTGAAGGTTCGTGTGCTGCGATTGACGGGAGCCAAAGACCCCGATGAATATATAAGTAAGTTCGGTGTGGCGGCTTTTGAAAATCTTGTTTCCCGTTCCGAGGATCATATTGAATACAGATTAGCGGAGATCGTTTCAAAGCACCCGCTTGAGCTTGATGAAGGTCGAGTGGCTTTCTTGAAAGAGGCAATGGACTATATCTCCGGGCTTCCGAGTGTTGTTGAGCGGGAGGTCTACGCCTCAAAGGCGGCGGAGCTGGGCAAGATTTCGCCGGAATCCGTGAAAACAGAGGTTGAGCGTTTGCGCAAGCGGCGCATGGGTCAAGAAAAGAGAAAGCAAGAGAACGAAGCTTCCAGACCTACGAGAACTTTTCAGCCCCGGGCAAAGTCTATACGTTATGACAATGTTCGCAGCGCAACGGCCGAGGAAGGCGTAATAAGCCTTTTGTGGCTCGAGCCGGAGCTGTTTGCCGGGAAAACGGATTTGGAGGAAAAGGATTTTTCATCACCGGTGCTGGGTAAATTCTATTCAGAGCTGCTGACAATGACAAAAAAGGACACCAAAGTACAGGTCGCGCTGTTAACAGAGAGGTTAACAGGTGACGAGATGTCTCACTTCACGGAAATTATTGAGAAACCTCAGGAACTTCGGAATAGCGAAAAAGCATTAACAGACTACATAAATATAATTAAAACGGAAAAACTTGCATCGCACGGTGGCGAGAAGCCGGAGGGCGGGGGGCTTTTGGAAATGGCCAAAAAGCTCAAAGAGAGCAAGGGCTATGGAGGTAAGGGATAATGGCAGGAAAGAGCAAAAAGGAAAAGGAAAAGATTGAGGAACTCGACATCGAATTTGACGATGGAATAATCGATGAGCTCGACGAAGCAGAAAAAGACAAACAAGAAGAACTCTCCGAAAAGACCGTTGAAGACAGACTGAAGGAACTTATTGAAAAAGGTAAAAAGGCAGGGAAGCTGACCTCCAAGGAGCTTATGGAGGAGCTTGAAAGCCTGAATCTGGACGCTGAGCAGCTGGATAAGTTTTATGATCAGCTTGAAAATCTGGGTATAGATACCGCCGGAGAAGACTACCTCATGCCCATCGACGAGGAAGCACTTCCGGAGATTGAAGAGCTGGAGGAAATTGAGGAAGTTACCGAGGAAGAGATTACAAGCACAGAAAACTTTGTTGACACCTTTTCTACAGATGACCCTGTCAGGATGTACCTGAAGGAAATCGGTAAAATACCTCTGCTCACGGCAGACGAGGAAATAGAGCTTGCCATGCGCATGGCTGAAGGTGATGAGGATGCAAAGCGCCGCATGGCGGAGGCGAACCTCCGTCTGGTTGTCAGTATAGCAAAGAGATATGTCGGCCGGGGAATGCTGTTTCTTGACCTGATTCAGGAAGGCAACCTTGGTCTTATTAAGGCTGTTGAAAAGTTCGACTACACCAAGGGATATAAATTCTCAACATACGCCACATGGTGGATCCGTCAGGCAATAACCCGCGCAATTGCGGATCAGGCGAGAACCATCCGCATCCCGGTTCACATGGTTGAAACGATCAATAAGGTAATTCGTGTTTCCCGCCAGCTTCTTCAGGAGCTTGGGCATGATCCTTCACCGGAGGAGATCGCGGAATCCATGGGTATGCCTGTTGAGAAGGTTAGGGATATACTGAAAATTGCTCAGGAACCCGTGTCTCTGGAAACCCCGATCGGTGAGGAGGAAGACAGCCATCTGGGCGACTTTATCCCCGATGAGGACGCTTCCGAGCCGTCTGAGGCCGCAAGCTTTACTCTACTAAAGGAACAGCTCATGTCCGTTCTCTCGACCCTCACTCCGAGAGAGGAGAAGGTGCTGCGCCTGCGCTTCGGCATTGAGGACGGCCGCACCCGCACTCTGGAAGAGGTGGGGAAGGAGTTCAACGTAACACGCGAGAGAATTCGCCAGATTGAGGCAAAAGCGCTGCGCAAGCTTCGCCATCCCTCCAGGAGCAAAAAGCTCAGAGACTTTCTGAATTAACAGTACAGTGCGAAAATACAAAAGGCTCGGGAACTCATTTCAGAGTTTTCCGGGCCTTTCTATATCGTTATTGCATAGTTTTCTTTGGAAAGCTATTGTTTCCAGAGTATCTCTTAGCTGATTAAGTATTCGTGTAATCAGATAGATTTCTTCTATAGATTTGCCCTCGGCAAGGGTATTTGCCAGCGCGGTTATGGCAAGCGTCAATTCACAGGCATTCATTTTCAGCCCTCCCGACAGACTATTATATGCTCTGTAGTCAAATTTGGCAGGTTGTGTATGCCGTGTGCAGTTGTTGTTACATGAGCAGAGGTTTCTTGACGAAACAACTGAATGATGTTAATGGCGGAGGTAAACGCCGACCGTGAGGCACATGGAAAACAGCCGTTCGATGATGACAGCAGTAACGATACACCGGGAAAGCCAAAGACCAAATGTGACAATACATCGAAGAAGAAGCTGAAGCAAGCCGGCTTTCTCGACAGACTGAGAAGAGCCCGAGACTGTTGTCTCGGGCTCTTCTTTGATTTAACAGAATTATGCAGCGCTTACGTTGATTGCACGCAGCTTTTTGGCATCCTTAGGATCACGCTCGGTGTCATAAGTTACCTTCTGGCCTTCAGCAAGGCTCTTGCGGCCGTTGCCGGAGATGATAGAGGAGAAGTGAACAAACACATCGCCGCTTCCGTCATCGCTGGAGATAAAGCCGAAACCTTTTTCATCGTTAAACCATTTTACAGTACCGTTATTCATGTGGTACCTCCTTTAAGACGTTATTTCGGCAATACAAAAGAAAAAACTCACCTGGTAGCAGTCAAATCAGAATGACTACACGGGTGAGGAAAATAATCATACATTCGAAATACTTAATCACCTTAACACACAAAGCGCAGAAAGTCAAAGGAAATTTTTAAAAAATTTTTTGGCGACACTAATCCGCTGTGAAAATAAGCTTATGTATCGCGGCAAGATACTACTGTACTGCACCAGGATTAGTCTCTTATCAAGATAATTTTTTGTTTTTTTGAGAATTTGTGTTATTATTAAGATGATGGAGAAGGGGGCTATAAAATCACTTTCCGTGAAAAGATTAAATATTACAGAGAATGGTTAGGTCTTACGCAAGAACAACTTGGAGCTAAGATTGGGGTACAGAAGGCCGCTATAAATAAATATGAATCTGGAATTGCAACAAATATAACAACGCGCACCCGTGCGCAAAGAGTGCGGCGCGCGTGTTATAAATACATAATAATTAAGGAGTTTTCGCAATGATTGATTTTCAAAACGCAAGCTTTATGAAGCTAAAGCCTGTTCCCGCATCACACTTTGAAAGCATACTTTCGCCCATGTTTATAGCTGGAGAGCAGATTATCGGCACTTTTCAAAGTATCCGCGACGGCGTAGTATTCACGAACAAGCGCATTATTTCGATCAATGTACAGGGCATTACGGGAAAGAAGAAGGATTTTACTTCGCTTCCGTATAGCAAAATCCAAGCCTTTTCTGTTGAAACGGCGGGCGTTTTTGATCTTGACAGCGAACTTGAATTATGGTTTTCCGGTATGGGTAAGGTTAGGTTTGAATTCGTCAGCAGAGCCGACGTACCCGGCATTTGCCGTATGATTTCCGGTTTTGTTCTCTAAATACAAAAAGCCCCCAACCTAAGCAGTGTTGCCAAAAACTCGGCCTGTTCGTGTGAGAGCGGAAAAAAAATATAAAATTGTTGAGGCAAATTATAATATTAACGCCTTTCACCCCCGACTACTCGCGAGCGGTCGGGGGATGTTTTATACTAATAATCAACTGCGGGATTTCCCGCAAGTTTGAGAATTTCCCGCAGAAATCCACCAATATTACTAAAATAAAAAACCCTTGAAACCGTAGTAGTTTCAAGGGTTTTGCTGTGGTGACTCGTCGGGGATTCGAACCCCGGACACCCTGCTTAAAAGGCAGGTGCTCTGCCGACTGAGCTAACGAATCATTTAGAACTCCGTCCCAATACAAAACGGAACTTGTTCCGTTTTGAGAAGGAAGCAGGAGCTCACGGACACCGAATTTTGCTTAAAGCAAAATAGAGTGCGCTTTTTCTGACATGGCTGGGATGGCAGGGCTCGAACCTACAATAGCAGAGTCAAAGTCTGCGGTGTTACCATTACACTACATCCCATTGTCGATTCAAGCGCAGAAAAAAATGGGGTGGGTAAAGGGATTCGAACCCTCGACCCCCGGAACCACAATCCGGTGCT
>CAZHCB010000066.1:0-9267 GCA_964530935.1 uncultured Oscillospiraceae bacterium | reverse complement strand
AAGCTACATCCATACTGTTGAATCGTCTGTTCTGATCCCTTATCCGCAACCGCTTTGCCCATCGCTTCTTCAATCGCAGTGAGTAACTTTTTTGCACGATCGATGAAGTAAGCATCGAAATCGTCATGAATGAATGCATCATAATTCACAAGATGCGATTCGACGCGCGTCCGCAGCTGATCCTCAATGATTTGGGCTTTCTGAATGATTCTTTTGCTGTACACACTGGGGGCTTCTCCGCCGATGGCACGATTTGAATCCGGTAATAATGGCGTTTTATTGATAATCGAATTCCATTTGTCTTTCGGATAGCCCATTTTGGTACAATACGCCTCAGGAAAGATATGGTGGATATCAGGCGAATCATCCATGCTTTTCACGATATCCATCGTTGTCCCCTTATAAAAGTCTCTGCAGCTTTCTCTGTAGACAAGCGCCATGATGCCCTTGTACGCCGCACTCAATCTAGTGGTGAGCGATAGCAGACGTGTTGCGGAAAAGAATGCCGCATTGATTGTGCGATTGGCGCTTGCTTCTCCTTTGATTGCAGATACAACGTCTTCAATGTCGTTCGCGTATCTGGTTTCATTTGCGCCGCCATACATTTCGCCCAAAATACCGCACCAAAACCATTGTGAAAGAATGGCTTGCGTCTGTGGCTTATTAAACTCAGCTTTGCCAATAAATGCGCATATTGCCGATAGCGGTATAAGCTGAGTGGGATATGGCAAATCCCTTTGTCTAAACACATACTGACTAAACAGGAATTTTCGTGCCAGCTTGTATCCTTCGAGCAACGCATTTTTGTTCGCCTGATAATCCTCGAAAGAAAGCGATAGCACATCTTTCTTCTTACAGGACGTTGCTCCTTGCTCACGATAGCTTGTGTAAAGTGTAATGGCCGTGAGGAATGCAGTCTCATCAATACTGTCCATTACATCGGTGTTAAGCGATTCACCCGTGCCACGGATGCTGTCTCTGCATCTCTCCCAGTCTTTTCGCAGATCAAATTCATAGGTGGCAAAGGTCGCTGTAACGAGCTCGAAAACAGTAAGCGCCACACCGCCTGTGTTGACATTCTCGAACACCTTACATACCGCTTCTCTCGGCGTGTTCTTGTCAAGCGTGATCACCGGGAGCTTATAGCCGGTAATGGTATCCAAAACCTCACTACGGAAGCGTTTATACCGTTCCTTGTATTCTTTTGTATTGTCATGATAATCCTTGTATCCGTCCGCCCAGTCCTCACGCGCATTGCTGTCGAAGATGATATTTATCGGGAACATTTCATGCTCGTATTCCAATTCTCGTGTTGATAAATCCAGTACGACGTCCCTGTCAAAATTCGCTTTTACACGGCGATCGCTTGGGATAGAGAGAATTGCGTCATAGCGATCTGCTGTGTCATCTAAGCAAATCTGCATGTCCAGATAGTAAAACCGCTGGATATTCTTACCTTTATCCGTCTTTGTATCAACGGGTTCGGGTGAGCATGTCGCGCGGAACATCGATGTAAGACGTTGCTGCCCATCAAGCACAAGAAATTCCGGAACAACGCCTATCTTCTTTACGCCTTCTATTGTTCGGTATTTGAAGCGAATCGCTTCACTTCCATACTGCAGCCGCATGATCGCACCCATCGGATACCCTTGCGACAAGCTTGCCAAGATACCGCGAATGCGGTTATCATCCCATGTCCAGCTACGCTGGAATTCGGGAAGCTGCATTTTCCCTTTCTCGACCTCATCGAGCAGGGATTTTAGCTCGGTATCTAATGAATATGGTGCGATCACTATCGGCATATATCCTCCTCATGTTTCTGTTTTTCTGAGAATCTTGCTTTGCGCATAAGCATTCCTTTCCGTTGCTCCCTTATTCATCAAACCCGAAGTCTTTCACCTTCAGCGTACGGCAGTTTTCAGAAACTGTTCGCACAATCGGCTGTGGCAACCCGTCCGGGGCGTCCACGTTGACTTCAAGAGATACCTCCACCTTACAGCCATCCGTGCTTGTAAGATGGCTGATGACCTCTTCAACGAGCCGCTGCACATCCCGGTTGATGCGGGTATTATCCAGCGTGGCAGACATATAAAAGTGGGTATTTTTCGGTTGCTCCGGTTGTGGTTGCACTTGGGGAGGCTGGTCTGTTTGCGCCCCACCTCCAGGATAGGCAACAGGCTCCCAGCCGTGAGCGGGCGGCATGGTATTTCCGCCAAACGATACGGTTGGTGTTTCTGTCTGCGCAGCCTTTGCGGTTGCAATTTGCTTCAGAGCGACGACGATTTTAACAAGGTAATCGGAGGAAGCAATCGCACCAACGTATTGATTGTATTTCAAGTCCAGGAAGCGCCCGTCGCTGCGGCCAGCGGCAAGTGCAAAATATTCCGTTGAATTGACGCCGGTGCGGATCGTCTCCTCAAGCACGCCATAGTTTGCAAGCCTCGGCAGATAGCAATAGGTGCAAAGATACTCCCACAACTTCTTGATACTGATGCTGTCGCTGTCTTTCCAGAGTATTTCGTCAAGTTCCATCATCAATAGTGCGGGAGCCCATTTCGTGATAAGGGCCTCGTTCTGGGTCATCTTCTTTGCGGCCTTGGAAACGATACTATCCGTACCGCCGCTGATGCGAATGGTATCCCATACCACGGTCTTCATATCCGCTGCACGGTCGATGTATGGAATGATCAGCCAACAGTATGCTTCCTTGATCCGCGACTCAACGGTGCTGTTCGCGCGAGTAAGGTTGTTATCGGTCTCACGGTTTTGAGCCGCGTCAAGGTTCAGACCCTCGCTGTCGTCCTTGATGGAAAGCCATGCAAGGTATTGGCGTACACCCTGCCGAAGGGAGGAAATAAGTTCCTGATCCGGAGCGACAAACGCTAGCATATTGCGATAGATGCGTGGTGAAGCGCCTCTGTTATTCAGAATGTTTTCCGCTACCTGAATCCCACGATTCTGCATATTCCCGGGTTGATACGCATCATCTGGGCGCAGAATCACGAGTCTTGCCGCCTGATCATCCGTCACATCGAGCGACGAGCCGGGACAGATGTGAATACCCGCAAACGGAGCTTCCTTGCGCAGTGTGCGGAGCCTGCGTTCGATTTCAAACTCCACATCAACGGTGGGGATCTGTGTTGCGCGGTCTTCGGCGGTCTTGCGCAGTGT
Source organism: uncultured Oscillospiraceae bacterium (assembly GCA_964530935.1). Taxonomy (GTDB): domain Bacteria; phylum Bacillota; class Clostridia; order Oscillospirales; family Oscillospiraceae; genus UBA2658. Next base: position 6,096 of record CAZHCB010000066.1, on the reverse strand, counting down.
GGGTCTGGTATCATACCAGAATCTGTCACCGGACGGATTGGTGTAAAGATATGCCAAAGACGTTTGAAGCGCGTTCAAGGCGTCATTGAAGTCGGCGATGCTTTCGCCGGGCTGAACCACACCGAGCCGAATGCGTGACGATTCGATCCCGCGTACAGCTTGCGTTCTTGAAGTGGGTGCGCTTCCCAAAAAGATCGTTCTTGCAACACGTCTGGCGGCGAGCTTGCGGCCATAACGCTGGGTGGACCGATCCTTTTGATATGGAATCGAATTCCGACCGTCAACCTCCCGATCCAAGATCGGGTTCCATTCCTCCGCGCCAAGGTAGCGCGTCAGTTCATAAGAAACGTTTGGCACATCCATTGGGATGGAGCCAGGCATGATCATTGCGCCGGAATCATTTCCCATCCAAAGCTCATGGATCACAGCAGCCATCAGGCGCAGAACGCCGCGTGTCCGCTGAAACTTCTCCAAGGTCGCCCAATCGCCGTACAGACGGTCAAAGATCTCGGGATGGATCGGATAGCAGGAGATCATTTTGTTTCGGTATTCCACTTCGCGACTTTCCAACGGAAAATCGCCTGCATTCTCCACATACATCTGACTGAACTTCGTACAGACCAAATCGCGCTCCGCCGGATTCTTGCAGTCAAGAAAAAGTCTGCGGCGCACCACCTCAAAGCCTTCATCGGCTGCGACAGGCTTCCAAATGGCTTCCATGCGCCCGAAGGTATGCTCGATCGTTTTAAGAGCGCTCTTGCCTGCTTCACCGCCGATCTCAATATCGGATTCCGGGATCGAGGCCACGACCAGGCTGTTTTTACTTGCGCGAGCGGCCTCGGTGATCTCCTGAATAAAAGTGATAAAGTTATCAAAGGAGCCTGCTGGTAAACCACTGACGCCATAGAGCTTCTTGGCATAGGCCACCAACTCGTCGATCAGGATCAGGCAGGGCTGTGCAGCATCGAACAGTTCCTTGAGCGCGGCCGAACCGGGTGAAACGCCCTTCCTGTCCGCTTCTTTTACATAATCGTACAGTGCCGGGTTTCCTGCGGATTCCGCAAGTTGCGCGGCCATCTCGCCCCAAAGGGTATTGATGCTGATGCCGGGGAAATTCTTGGGGCGGCGTGTCTTTGACGGATCCAGCGCCGTCCCGACCAGTACCGCCACATTTGCCTTGGGCAATGCAGCGATCCCCGCCTTTGCAAGCACCGGCTTCATGTTTGGAATTCGATCAATGGAGACGCTGCCCCGCAGCATGTGATAAAGAGCCAGCATGCTGTGGGTTTTTCCGCCGCCGAACGCCGTCTTGAGTTGGATCACCGGTTCACCGTCCTTACCGCTGATCCGCTTGAGCGCTTGCACCAACAGACCCGTCATCCCTTCGGTCACATAGGTGCGGGCAAAGAACTCCACTGGATCGCGGTACTCAAATGCGCCTTCCCCCCGCGCCACTTGAGACAGGTCGGCGGCAAATTCCGCGTTTTTGTATCGTCCCTGCGCCACATCCGGATGCGGCTCGATGATATCCCGCCAACTGGGCAGACCCTGAATGGAAGCGCTGAGGATGCCGTCAGCCTTTTTGACGCTTGTTGGCGCGGTCGGCGCGGCCTCTACGACCTTTGTGGAACCCTCCGCGGAGCCGTAGCGGGCCTTACGCAAAAGAGCGCGGATTTGTTCTGCGCCCTCGGCGTCGATCGGCTCGCAAAGGCGGGACATGGTGTCCAACGCCCGCCAGGTATCATCCTCGCAGAAATCATTCCCGCCAAGATGGGCAAGCTTGTTTCGTATGCCCATCAGTTCCTTGGCCCACGTCCGATAATCGATGGAGAGCTTGCGGCGGAACAGATCGTTCCATTTTCGGTCAAAGAGGCGCAGACAATTTGCCACGTCCAGCGAATCCACCAACGTTGCATAATCGCCTTCATCAGGCAAGTCCCGAACCTGATCGCTCAGTGTCGTGAGGACCTCCTGCCACCAGCCGTCCTTGTATTCTCGGCGCAGCTCCTGCGCGATATAGGCCGCGAAAAGCGGATGCAAAATACGGAAGCCTTCTTGTACCAGCGTGTAATTCTCTGCCATGACTCTTTCCTCCTATATATTGAACAAATTCAGCTGTTCCGGTTTCGCGGCCTGGATCTCCGCAGCTTTGGACTGTATCTCCGGCCATGCGATGACCAAAGCGTTATATGCGTACGCTTCCTGCGTCCATCGCTTCCGTTCCGCAATGGTATACAGGCGATAGGCCAGATCCTTTGCGTGCTCGGCGTTGGAACCGAAGATGGGTGAAACGATCTTGGCGCAAGCCACCACGCCGCCCTTTTCCATGGCACGGGTCAGCTGCTGTGTCAACAGCCAAGCGCACGAATCGTTCTCATTCACTTGTTCGGGAATCTCGTCCCGCCCCAGCAGATGCACGACGCCCTTTTGCGCGTAGAGAACGCCTTCTGACGTCAGCGCCGCCACCGAGGTGTTCTTGGCGCGGGCCAGCGTGTCCGCGTCGCCGAACTTCATGTCGTTGAAAGCGTTCTGCGTATAGAGATCGACGCAGAAGCGGCTGTCCCGGTCAAGCTCGCCGTCCTGCTCATTGAAATAGACGTCCAGCTCCTGATTGATGATCTGCAATGCGCTGCGCACGGTCATGGTCGAGCCGTCCGCCTCCAGCACCTTGCTAAAGCGGGAATAGACGCCCATGCCGGGGCCGATGGCGCTCTGCGCCAGGTCCACCGGCGCGATATTGCTCCGCTGGAGCTTTTGCAGTGCCGGGCGCAGCTCGCGCTTGAGCTCGTTGATAAAGCTGCGGCGGGTACAGGTTGGAGCATTCTCAGGGCGCTTGCGGCAGACGAGAACGATGGAGGATGCGAGGGCGTTTGTTCCAGAGGCTATCTGACGTACAGCCATTTCTGTACGCATAGGCCATGTTCCGGTAATAGCGAATCCTGCCTGAATGATGGCGGAAAGCATCGTCTCCCAGCCTGTGGAGGCTGTCTGCGTCTGTGCTTCTTCTTCGTCGGACTCACTCTGCTTATAGGCATAATAAATTGTAACAGGAACATCCTCTCTGGCGTATTGGTATATCTGCCGGCAGGTGTTGAGCATCCCGTCTTCAAAGAAATCCCGCGCCTTTTCGACACTGCCATCAAAGCGGTAGGGTGTAGCAATCAGTTCCTCTGCCTTTGGCACGAGCATGGTACGAAACAACTTTGGATATGTCACCTTCAACGCTTGACGCATCCAGACATAGAAAAAGTCTGATAAGTCTGCATAACCAATGTTATCATAATAAGGCGGATCAGTAGAAATCATTATTTCTCTTAATCCGTTGTCGCTTTGAGCGTCAAATTGGCGTACTATCCCTGTGTTTTCCGCAGGTAAAATGTTCACGCACTTGAACACCCATTCAAGCATATTGTCATAGCTTCCTGACGATGTGCTCAGCGGGTTCCCTTCGGCATAATCCCACACCATCGGAATTGCTTGTCGGCCAAATGTATTTCTCATTTTTTCGCCGGAATTGTGCCAAGAACATATTGAAGAATGATAATCCGACATCTTATCAACTACGAATGCCAAATACGCACCCACTGCTTCGCCGTAAGCCGTTGCGCCGCAGCCGCCATCGGCAAGTTCAGCGTAGTCGTTACGCATCCCGGCCTTTACAGCGTCCTCGGTCGCCTTTTTCTGCGCCTCGGCCACAAGCGAGCTGAAGGTGGTCAGCGCCGTGAGCTGGCGGTTGGTGAACAGGTCGCTGAACTTTGTCAGCCCATAATTAGGCGTTTTGAAATCTCTCGGGTTGTGTGGTAAGGTAGCGTCCGGGAAATCATCAGGTTTTTTAACGGCTGAAGTAATTATTTGCTCTTCATCTGCATCAAGATAAATACGACCGTTCCTTCCCTCGGCGACTACCGCTATCAGTTGGGCGCTCATGCGTTCTTGACGCCCTTCCTCCCGAATATATGGAAACTCAACTGGCGTACCACAGCAGGCACAGGTTGCTCCTTTACGATTCACAGTTCCTTCAATCTTGGGCTTCCCGCAATGGTGGACTTCATAAGAGACAACACCATTTTTAAAATGTGGCTCTACCCATGCTTCATTACCTTTCTTTTTGGAAAGGGTAAATGAACGCACAAGGGGTATTTCGCAGCCGCAGGCCGGGTTAGGGCATTTCACCGTCCGCGCCCATATCCACGCGATCACCGTGGCCTCGCCGCCGCCCTGCTCCTTCGGCACCTTGACCTTCGGATACAGGTGACCGATGCGCTTATATGCCTCCTGCTTTATCCATTCGCCGTAGTAGCGCACGTCCTCGGCAAGACCCTGCGCGCCCTTCCAGCCTTTGTCTCCACCCAATGCGCAACGAGCCTTCGGGTTGACGGGAGCCTGTCCCGCAAAACGTGGCGGGATCTCGATCATAGCCTTGTTGATCATCACGGCCACGGGGTTCAGGTCGCTGGCGTGAGCCTCCAGTCCCAAACGCTGAGCCTCCAGCGGTATCGCGCCGCCGCCCGCGAAGGGGTCAAGCAGCGCGGGCGGATTGCCACCGGTGGATTTCATGATCTCGGCCTTTGCCGCGGCAAGAACCTCCTCATTGTTGGAGTTTTCCCACACAACAAGGTCTTCCAGTATCTTAAAAAGCCGCTGCCGCTCGGCGGTCTGCTCCTCCTCTGTGACAAACTGCTCCGGGTGGGAGGACGGATCGTCCACCAGGCTTGACCAGATGACAGCCCGCGCCGCAGCCAAAGGCCGCCGCGCCCACCACAGGTGCAGCGTAGACGGGTGCCCGTGCCGAATAGATTTCTCCCGCACCGATTCCGCGTTAATCTTCTCAAGAGGCAGCGCCACCTCGATTAGCTTCTTAGTTGACATCACTATTTCCCTCGCTTTTCTGGCGTTTTTTCGACACAACCTGATTCAGGTGTCTGCTTATTTCCTTCGTGGAGGGAAAATGTATGTAGAGTGCCTAACGGCTTTGGCATAGCAATTCCCTGTATGGAAACCGAGCCAGAATCTGATGGAGAATTATGCCCGGAGCCATTCGAGGCAGCATTGCTTGTGTTGTTATCGTTTTTTTCCATGTTACTATCCTCCTGCACGATTTTGTTTACACATACAGTACAATGAATAAAAGCCATGCGAACATCAAGAGCCCAACTGCTGTAATAACAGAAATCACAGCCGCCTTTATCAATCGCACACGGTGATCGTTATTCTTCTTTTTGCTCTTTTGGATCTCCGTCAACTGATCTATCCATTGAAAATCATACTGTGCCTGTGTGGGATAACTGCTTATATCCGTTTGAATTTTTCCCTGTAATTCGGCAGCGTTCATCATTGTTTGGTAACCATACCGCCATTGTGCCAATACACAGAGAACAGCACTTATCAACATTGGCAAGAATACTATTCCTGCGGAGGTTAGTATCTGTTGCTTTGGCACGACAATATGTTCAATCAGTATTGGCAGCGCCATAAGTAATGCCGCAGACAAGATTGATAATGCGGTAAGCAAATGGCCGGACTGCGTAATAAGGCTTTGCTCACGTCGTTCTTCAAGTTCAAACGAAAACCTGCCGAATTCGGTCACATTTTTCATGAGTAACGATACTATTTCTTCATTTTTGTTGTCATCCATATTGTCGTCCTCACTTCTGATATACTATTTCCGCGTTCTTGACCAAATCCGCAATGTCGAAGTTGACGCTGGTCGCCGTAAAGTCCGGCGCGTTGCGGAAGGGCTTTTTCAGATAGATCGTGTGTGTCGTCTGTCCGTCCAGCTCGACGATGGCCAGAATAAACTCGTCGGGTTTGTTCAGACCGGTCAATATCTCGTTCTTCGATACGGTGACGCTGGTCGCGCCCTTGGTGCGGCCCTTGACTTCGATGAAGCGCAGGCATGTAGTATCGCGCCGCAGCTCTTTAGGAATGTCGGATTCCACGTCGTAGCCGATCTTCGCTCCGCTCACATCGTGCGGAACAAAGCCAAGCTCGGTTTCAATGTCCGTGACCGCTTTCATGGCGGCGTATTCCACCGCTTTCAGATCGCCGTGACCGAAAGCGTCAACAGCGGGCGTTCCCATCAGCAAGTGAATAAGA
>CAZHCB010000065.1:0-9323 GCA_964530935.1 uncultured Oscillospiraceae bacterium | reverse complement strand
TTAGATATGAAAGGAATATGTGCTTCAAGTGGAAGTGCTTGTACATCAGGATCACTTGATCCATCACATGTATTATTAGCAATAGGACTTCCTCATGAAATAGCGCATGGTTCATTAAGAATTGCAATAGGAGAAGAAAATACAAAAAAAGATATAGATTTTTTAGTAGAAAATTTAATAGAAATAGTACAAAGATTAAGGAATATGTCTCCATTATATGAAGATTTTATAAAACAAAATAAATAAATAATAAATTTAAAAATAAAAAATAACAAAATAAATAATAAAAATGAAAGAGGTAATTATATGTATTCAGATAAAGTAGTAGATCATTTTACAAACCCAAGAAATGTTGGAGAAATAGAAAATGCAGATGGAATAGGACAAGTAGGAAATCCAGTATGTGGAGATATAATGAAAATATATTTAAAAATAGAAAATGATATAATAATAGATGTAAAATTTAAAACTTTTGGTTGCGGTGCTGCTATTGCAACAAGTAGCATTGCTACAGAAATGATAAAAGGTAAAAAAGTAGAAGATGCATTAAAGTTAACTAATAAAGCAGTAGTAGAAGCTTTAGATGGACTACCACCAGTAAAAATTCATTGTTCACTTTTAGCAGAACAAGCAGTAAAAAGTGCTATTATAGATTATTATAAAAAAATTGGTAAAGATTGTAGTAAAATAGAGAGTCAAATGGATATTAAATGTACATATTGTGATATTAAAAATATTGACAACGTTAAAAAAGGATTGATAAAATAACAACATATATAAACAAAGGAGAAAGAACAAATGAAAAATAATAAAGGAATCACTTTAATAGCTTTAGTAATTACGATTTTATTCTCTTATGACGAAAAGTTAAAATCTAGTAATAGCAAAGGTTTCCTCCTAGCAACAATTTGAGTCAAATTATAAAATTTTCACATATTTAAAAGATGATTTGTAAAAAATAATAGCAAATTCATCTTTTTTTGAATTTAAAATAAAAAATTAAAATTTAAGGAGTTAAGATTATGGAAAATAAAGAAATGAAAGAAAGTTATATTAAAGAAAAGACAGGAATTGAATACATAGTACAAGGAGATTATTATATACCTAATATAACAATACCAAAAGCTAGAAGAACAGGAAATATAGGAAAATATGGAAGATTAAAACTTAATTATATGAAAAAATATAAAATACCAGAATATACTGAAAAGCTATTAAATAATGAATTGAAAAGTTATTTATTAGATGTTGAAGATGAATGTAAAGAAAAGTTAGATATTTTAATAAAACAAATAGCAGAAAAAGAAAATGTAACAGAAGAATTAAAAGCGAATAATCAAATTAAATGGGTGCAAAATATGAATAGTATTAAAAATAGAGCAGAAGAAATAATATGTAATGAGATTATTTATCAATAGAATATAAAATTTATTTAAAATTTGATGAAAAATAAAAAAATAAATGTTATAATGAAAACACAAATTTTAATTAGGCAACTGTGGTTGCCCAATTTGAGGAGGAATTATAATGAATAATGAAATACTACCTAGAGATTACAAGGAAACACTAGAACTAATAATAAATAAAATAGAATTAGCACAACAAAAAGCTATAATTTCAACAAATTTAACTTTATTAGATTTATATTGGGAAATAGGAAATATTATTTTAAATAGAAAAAAAGAGGAAGGTTGGGGAGCGAAAGTAATAGATACTTTATCAACTGATATAACTTCAGCATTTCCTAAAACAAAAGGTTACTCTAGTAGAAATTTAAAATATATGAGCCAATTTGCAAAGACATATTCAGATTATTTACAAATAAAACAAGAACTTTCAAAAGTTAGTTGGTCACACAATCTTGTACTAATGAGTAAGATAAAAAATGAGAATGAAAGAATGTGGTATATAAATGAAACAATAAAAAATGGTTGGGCGAGAAGTGTATTGATTCATCAAATAGAGTATGACTTATATAATAGGGTTACAAAAGAAGAAAAAGTACATAACTTTCCAAATACATTACCACAAGTTCAATCAGAGTTAGCAGTTCAAACTTTAAAAGATCCATATATATTTGACTTTTTAACTTTATCAAAAGAATATAAGGAAAAAGATTTAGAAGATCAATTAGTTAAAAATATTACTCAATTTTTATTAGAATTAGGTGCTGGATTTGCTTTTGTTGGAAGGCAGTATCATATAGAAGTTGGCGGAGATGACTATTATATAGACTTATTGTTTTATCACTTGAAATTAAAATGTTATGTTGTTATAGAATTAAAGACTGTAGAATTTCAACCAGAATTTGCTCGGTAAATTAAATTTTTATTTATCCGCAGTAGATGACATGATAAAGACCAAAGAAGATAATTCCTCTATTGGAATTTTATTGTGTAAAGAAAAAAATAAGGTAAAAGCAGAATATGCGTTAAAGGATATAAAGAAACCTATTGGTATTACAGAATATGAATTGATTAAAGCAATTCCAGAAGATTTAAAATCTAATTTACCAACAGTAGAAGAAATAGAAAATGAAATGGAAGAAAAGTTAAAATAGTTTTTATAATTGGGCAACCGCAGTTGCCCAATTATAAATTTTTAAACAATGTCGGAAAAAATAAAATAGTTTTAGATATGAAGTAAAGTCTAAAGCTATTTTTATTGAAATTTTTTATCTACATTTATAAGATATGAAATTATATAACCATATAATAAAAAACGGAAATATAGGCAAACAATAAGAACTGAAATGATTATCAGTTCTACTTTAGTTTATCAAAATATTCATCAGTTAAATCATTAACAGTTATTCCAAAACATTTAGCAAAAGCACATAATTCAAAATCTACGATAGTTCTTTTGCCAACTTCAATGTTGTAAATAGCTTGTTTATGAATATCTACACCTAATAACATTAGTTGGTCAGATAATTTTTGATATGACATTTTATGTTTTTCTCTATAGTATCTAATCTTTGTACCAACTACATTTAAATTGCCATCGATTTTTCTTGAATTATTCATAACACCAAACTCCTTAAAAACTTATATTTCTATTGATTTTACATTAAAAATTTGCTACAATATAAATACACGCATTTATGATATGCAAAATATTGAAAATTAATTGTTTTTTTAAGGAGTGAATGTATGGAAAATAAAAGAAATAATGAAATGAAAGAAACATACAAGTTGATGAATAGACTAATAAAAGAAAATAAAATTAAATTTGGTTTTTATAATAATAACCAAGTACCACTGGAATTATTGCAATTATGTCATAATAAGACAGATGACACAATAGAACTGGAGTTTAGAAATGTAATGTCTGAATATTTAGAAGAAATAAAAAGTATTATAAATGCGAATACAAAAGAATAGAATATAATAATTGTCCAGATGTCTGGATAATTCAAAATAAAAAATAAGCTTTGAATTTAAAAATAAGTTCAAAGCTTATTTTTGTGGGAATTTTTGTTCTACATTAGCAAAAGGTAAAATTACTCTATTTAAAATAGAAAGTGGCTAAAATTTTAATATAAGACGAACAAAAGGAAGGAGGGGAGCAAATGTCAAATTTGAATTTAAAAGGTTTATGGATTTCAATAGAAATATTAACAGATAAAAATTTAACAGATAAAGAAAAATACATATATTCATTAATATTATTTTTAAGCCAAGAAAACAAGCAATGTTATTGTGCTAATTCTACAATAAGTGAATTACTGGATATATCAATAACACAGAGTTCAAAATTAATAAATTCATTAAAAACTAAAGGATATATTGATATAAAAATTAAATATAAAGGAAATAGTAAACAAATAGAAAAAAGAACTTTAATACCTATGTTCAAAAAAGACTCTACCTATTTAACAAAAGTTAAATACCCCCCTTTAACAAAACTTCAATACCCTATTGAAGAAAAGTTTAAAGATAATAAATATAATAATAAAAATATAAATAATAAATATATAGAGGGAAAGAGATTAAAAAGTACAAAAGCAAATTTTGAACAAAGAGATTATGAGAATTTTGATTTTACAACATTATATGCAAATGTAGTGAAAGATTTATAAAAATTTATATTTATAAAAATAAAATAAAAGCATGGGATATTTTATTTTGTGAAAGGAAGATTGAAAACACAAGAGGTGGTTTCAAAAAGAGTAAGTAAAATAGCAAAATATTTTTCTTGCTCTTTTTAAATAAATCGCAATAAGCGAATTTATTTAAAGCCTAAAAAATTGCAATTAGCAAATTTTTAGGAGGGGTGCAGGAACTCCTGCCACACTAACACTTTTTACCCCATAGGCTAAAAGTGTTGTAGTGTGTTACAACACAATTTGAGAAAGAGCAAAAGTAAAAAATTACATTTGTGTTATTAGCATGAGCAAGGAGGTATATATGAGTTATGCGATAATTAGAAACAAGAAGTACAAAAGAGAAAATTTAAAAGGAATATACAGACATAATGAAAGAAAAAATACAAATTATTCAAATGATAATATCAATAAAGAAAAAACATATTTAAATTATTCACTAAAAGAGCCAAGATATAGCTATGAAAAGGAATTTGATAAAATAAAAGAAAAGTACGATTTAAAAGGTCAAATAAAAACGGTAAGCAATATAGCTTGTGAATATATAATAACATCAGATAATGAATTTTTTAAAAGAATAGAAGAACAAGAAACAAAAAGATACTTTGAAACTGCATATCAATTTGTAAGTGCTTATAAGGATTTAGGAGAAAAGTATATTTTATCTGCAAAAGTGCATTTGGACGAACAAAGTCCACATATGCACTTAATTTTTTTGCCTGTTGTTCATACAACAGATAAAAAAGGAAATCATATTGATAAACTTGCTTGTAGTGAATTTTGGAAAGAAAAAGATAGCTATAGAAGATTGCAAGATGCTTTTTACAATTATATGGTATCACATAATTTTGAATTAGAAAGAGGACAGCCAAAGGAAGAAACTAATAGAGAAAATATAGATTTGAAAAAATTTAAGGCAATAACTAATTTTAATAATACAAAACAATTACTAGAAAATATAACATTAGAAATGCAAAAAGAAACAGAAATAAAGGATTTAAAAAAGTTTATGATTAACAAAAATGAAAAGATACTAAATGATATAATAAAACCTAAAGAAGATATGATAAAGGAGTTGTTTAAAGAAAATAAGCAATTACACACAGAATTATCAAAACAATCTAAAATTGTTGATGTAGCTGAAAAGTATCAAAATGAAAGAGATGAAATACTTGAAAATAATGCAAATTTGAATAATAGAGTTAAAAATTTAGAAAAGGAATATAAGAAGAAAAATAATAATTTAGATTACGACTTTGAAAATAAAAAGAATGAACTTGAAAAAGAGTATAAAGAAAAATCTTTTAATTTAGAATACAAATATCATAATAAAATCCATAAATTAGAAAAAGAAAATAGGCATTTGCATAAAATTGTAGGTAAATTTTATGAAACTATTGAAAAATTTATTCATTGGGTATGTAAGAAATTTGATATTGCTGAAGAAGATGAGTTTATTAGAGATTTTCAAAAAGAAGAAAATACTTTTATAGATCCAGAGAAACAAATAAGACATGAAGAAAGAGAAAAAGAGTGGGATATGGAACTATGAAAATAAAAGAAGACTGTCTAGCATTTGCCAGACAGTCTAAAGGTTGAGGTACTACTTACTACTTACTTGTTGCTATAAAGCTGACGATCGTTATCACTATTGTCGTTAATACGATAGTCTCCATCACCAGTTACATAGCCAATCTTGTCGCCGTTGCCATTGTAGATATCTCCATTTTGTGAATATCCGTTAGGATAATCATTATGGAAGTCTTGGTTGTCTTTGTAAGCCATAATGTACACTCCCTTCATAATGTATTTAGTAGATTTAACTACTATGATTAAATTATACCAAATTTTGGCAGCAAAGTCAAGATTATGTCTACAATTTTTTGCAATATATAAAAGTATGTGTTATAATGTAAAAAAGGAGCAGAAAATGGAAATAATAGAAATAGATAATAATAATGTGTTAAAAGTTGGCAATGATGTAAGTTTAAAAGAAACTACTAATATAGAGAATATAAATTTAAGCAAAGTATTTAGTAAAAAGGTTTTTGTGTTAAATATAGATTTTAGCAAATTTAATGAAAATGAATACAAAAAAATATTAAGGCATCTGCTATTTATAAAGTCTTTACTTTTAAAGTTAAATAAAAAAATAGGAGTAATAGAGGATTCAAAATTAGTAATAGGATATTTATTAAATTATGATAAAAATAATGAAAAACAAAAAGAATTTATATCAGCTATTAATGCAATATTTTATGACAATCGTTGTAATAGATATAATTATATATATGATAGTGTTTGTGAGTATTTAGATGACTTTTTTTATGGAAAAAACTTATGTGATTTTAAAAATAATAAGTGTGGTGAAAAAAGAAATACATCTTCTGTTACAGGTTGTTGTCATCATTTTAAGCCAAAATGGTTAGGCCCATTATCACCTAAATTGGTGTTATGTGAATATTTGAATAAAGAAAATTATACTTGTGATGCCAAATGTCTTCCTTGCAAACTATTTACTTGTGACTATTTAGAAAAAAAGGGTGTAAAATTCAAAATAAAAGATATTTTGTTACTAGATGTATTCTTTAATCCAATACAAAAATACTTTATTAAGTATATGGTATTTACACCTAAAGAAAAAATATTAAAAAGATTATTACATTTTTAAATTTTAAAAATAGAAAAGATAGAATACTGCTTTAAATATAGTATTCTATCTTTTGAGTTAGCTATTATTATTTAGCCATTCATACACCTCATCTTCGGTAAGTTCATTATGTTTCAATTTAAAGATTTTATCTTTAGCTTGTTTTTTCCAAATATCAAACTCTTTTTTAATCTGTTTATCTTTTTTGTTCTTATTAACAAAAGCAAATTTTTGTTGATATAATTTTCTATATTCTCCGTAAGGTGTTTTATCTTGTAATCTTTTATTATAAGTTAAAATAGCACCTTGTTCTCTACAAGTTTTCCCTTTTTCCTTTGGATAATCACAATAAATTTCATCAAGTCTTTTATTTGGTATAAAATACATACCACAATTTTGACATTTTTTGATAGGATAATTTTCTGTTTTAGATAATTCTTCTAATATAGCATAACAAATACTTGATACATCATTGCTTTTATGAGTATTTGACATAGCTATAAGCATATTTTTTTCTTTCAAATTATTTAATAAATTTTCTTCAGACATACCTATAAATTCCTCGAATTTATTAGAATAATTATCTTGTATTACATTATCATTCTTGCTATATGAATACAATGCTCCTTTTCTTTTTATAAGATATACAGCATATCTTTGGGAATAAGTATAAGGTTTCAAATCTTCCTCATCATAAATGTTATATATGTAATTAATAGCTTGTATTACATTTTCTTGAATATTCAAAAGTTGATCTTTTAATGTATTGTATATCTTTTGAGTTTCTTGTAAATAGGTTTTATCATCTCCATAATTATTTTTTAATTTAAATTTATATTCTTCATCTACATCTAGTAGTATTTCATAACCATAAGCATAGAAAAAATCTTTATAGGCACTATCATAAGTAGACAAATCGGCATTTATAAATCTTAATAAAAATAATCCAAATCTATTAGCAAATGGAAAATATAATGTAGATGGATGTTTTAGCCCATTGTCAGTTCCTTCTTTATTTTTCCAATGCACATATCTTAATCTATTAGTATAATCAATGTCAAAATCAGCTTTATAAAAATACATAGGTGTTGAATAATATTCTTCTTTTTTATCTTTATTAAACCAAATATAAAAATCTTCAAAATGTTGAACACTTGGCAAATCTATATTCATTTCAATACTTTCCTCCGTTTCTATATTGTACTATCAAAAACAATTTGTAAAAAAACATAAATTGTTATTGACATCTTATAATTATTATACTATAATAGTCTTATAATTACAATACTTTTTGAAATAATAATTGTTTTAAATTGTAGAATAAAAATTCACTACAATTAAATTAAGAGAAAGAGAGGTGGTAAAAATAGAGAAAATAACGGAAATAACAAAACTTTTTTATGAGCAACATTTAAGACCAACAGATATTGCAAAACAAATGGGTGTAGGTAAATCATATATAACAAAAATTATTCAAAAAGATAAGAGATATATATTAGAAAAAGAAAACCGAGCCAAAGAAAGTAAAGAAAGACAGAGAATTTGTAAAAGAAATTATATAAATAATAAAAGACATCAAGAAAAAGAAGAATATCAAGCAATGTTAAAACAAATAAATATTGACAATGAATATTTATCTACTAAAAAAGAAATATCGGATTATGATTTTGCAAAATGGAATCGTGGAATGTATGAGTATGATAAAAATAGCAGTGATTTAACGTTGAGAAATGGTATAAATGTAGGATATAATGTTTGTAAAAGAATAAGCAATGTAGTTAACCCAAATTGTATAAAAGCAAAAATTAGAGTTAATGTGTGAAAGTATTTAGCCACAAGGAGAGGGCTATTTTTTTGTTTCAAAATTTAAATTAAGAGTTTTATAAGTGTTGATAGCATTTATAGAACTCTTAAATTTTAGAAGGGAGAAATCAAGAATGATTTTAGAAAAGAAGATTCAAAAAGTATGTAGATTATAGAAAAATAACAATAGGTAAATATAATATAACTGAATATTTTATGACCTGTTGAGATTTAGCATAATAAAAGTGCTAATTTAAAGGTAGGTGATAAAGAATATGAAAAATGAATATACGGTAAAAGAGGTGTTTGATGCAAAGTCAAAACCATTAGAAGAAAAATTACAAGAAATATTTATTTCATTTTTAATCGAAAAAATCAACAATTAGTGTTGATTTTTTCGATATAAAATTGTATAATTCAGTTATAAATTGGATGGGAGGAAACCTATTGTTGTTAGAAAGAGAGGTTTTATGATAACAATAGCAAATCCTGAGAAATATGTAGCAGGATTATATGAAAGATTATCCAATGAGAATATTGAAGTTGGAAATGGCGAAGTATTAGTAACTAATGAAGATGAAAGAGAAAGTGGAAGTATTAGTACACAGAAATTATTTTTAAGAAACTTTTGTAAAGACAACCATATACAAGTATATGGTGATTATACAGATGACGGAGTTTCTGGAGCAACTTTCGACAGACCAAGTTTCAATAGAATGATAAAGGACATTGAAAATAAGAAAATCAATTTAATAATAGTAAAAG
>CAZHCB010000064.1:0-9430 GCA_964530935.1 uncultured Oscillospiraceae bacterium | reverse complement strand
CTTATTTAGACTTCTCGCAAACCTGATTTGCAACGCCGCAGGAGGTCTTGCAGGCAGACTGGCAGGAGGTCTGGCATTCGCCGCAGCCGCCGGTCTTCAGGGACTTGCAAAGATTACGAGTGCTGAGTGTTTTAATTCTTTTCATCCTAGTTTCTCCTTGCTTTTTTCTAGAAACACTATAATTTATTTTTATCCAAATGTCAAGATAAGAGCAGCCATTACTCAATAATACGTATGGTTTTCGGCATACCGCCGGAGCTGCTGTGCAAAACGACTCCGGTCTCCCGCTGAATAATGAAGATGGCAATGAGTTCCTGAGTAAGCTCCTCACCGGGCACGACCAGTGGAATCCCCGGTGGGTAAGCCCATATGTATTCAGCGGATATTTTCCCCGTTGCCTCCCGAATGGACAGGTCCTTGAAGGGCTCCGCCAGCGCGGTGTGAACGTCCATGCGCCGGGGCGGAACCTTAACCGGCATCAGGGGCAGTCTGGGTAGTGTTTTACGGGTCTCATCGTCCAGAATGCAGATTGCCGAGGCCAGCCTGTCCATGTCCTCATCCCTGTCCAAAAGCCCCGTCATGGCGATGCAGTAGCCTCCGGAGGCCATCTCGCATTCGAGGCTGAAGCGCTTTCGGAAGCTCTGCATAAGCGCAACCCCCGTTGTGTCCGTGCCCTCGCAGGAGATGACGATTTTGCTGCGGTCAAAGCCGTAAACCTCTGTGCTGCCCAGTCCCCGCCTGATATATCCTGCGGCCTTGGTCTGTGCCTGACACTCGAAAAGCTCACTGTGCCCGGGAATTTTGAGGTTTTGTATTCCGGCAATGCGTTGGTCAAATCTGTCCAGCCTTCTTTTCCAGTCGTTAAACAGCTGCCCTCCCCGCTTGTAGATAAGGTCAAAGGTCCCGTCCAAAGACGCCATAAGCAGGTATGAGGGGCTGCTCGTCTGGAAAACGGTCAGTTCCCGGCTAATATCCGACTCGGATATGAGTGAGCCGTTCAAATGCAGTATTGCCGACTGTGTAAACCCGGAAAGAGTCTTATGAACGCTTTGGATAACAAGGTCTGCCCCGCCCGCAACAGCTCCGCCGGTAAAGTGGGGCGAGAGGTTAAGGTGCCCCCCGTGGGCCTCGTCAACGAGCAGCGGACAGCCATACATATGGCAGATAATAGAGATTTCGGATATATTGCTGATAACGCCCTCATAAGTGGGGCTTGTGATGATAACGGGAGTGCCCGGATTCTCTCTTGCGGCGATTTCGACGCTCTTCGGCTGAATACTGCCACAGAAGCCGAAGCCGGGGGTAATCTCCGGCGAGAGATAGATCGCTTCCAGATCGCACAGCTCGGCCGCGTTATAAACAGACCTGTGACAGTTGCGCGCCATTATGATTTTACCCGTGCCGCTGACTCTTGCGGCAGCTCTGACAGCCGCCAAAACGCCCACGGTTGAGCCGTTTACAAGGAAAAAAGCCTGCCTGCTGTGATACAGTCCCGCCGCCCTGTCCATTGCGGCCTTGAGAATGCCCTGGGGCTCGTAGAGGTCGTCAAAGCCGTCGATCTCGGTGATGTCGTATTTTCCGCCCAGCTTCTCCATAAAGTCAATACCGCTTGTATTGCGCTTGTGTCCGGGCATATGGAAAACCGCCGTATTCCTATCCGCCAAGTCTGAAAGCCGCTGAAAAATCGTAATGTATTCCTCCATGGCAGCGTCCCCTTTCCGGATACTTCTCCATTTAAATCATCATATCATCGGTTAAAAAAAAGTCAACATCCACACAGGGACAGGCGAGTTGAGAATTAGGATATTCCTGAAAAACACGTAAAAATTCTCTGTCCCGTAAGGGCAAAAAGCTCTTCAGATATATCCATTCAATAATTATGACAAAAAGCGGGTGAAAACTCTGTCACAAAACCGGAAGCGCCTAAGCTGCTGCCACGGCACTGCTTATGCGGCACAACCCAAAAGAAATAAAAGAGAAAAGACCGGCGTTTATCGCCGGTCTTTTCTATATAAGTCAAATCGCTTATGCCAGCTCGTTGAGCTTGTTTGTAAGCTGAGACTTCTTGTGAGCCGCATTGTTTTTATGGATAAGATGCTTTGTTGCGGCGTGATCAACAGACTTGACAGCAACCTTATAGGCACTGACGGCTGTGTCGCGATCGCCCTCGGCAACGGCTGCATCAAACTTCTTGATGTTTGTCCTAAGCAGTGACTTTGCTGCTCTGTTCTTTGCGTTCTGTGCCTTCTGGAGAGCGTCTCTCTTGGCTGAAGACTTAATGTTGGGCATATTCTTGCCACCTCCTCCTATAATTTTGCTTGCGGACACAAATACCCATGTTCCGCGGATTTTAATTTTACCACTCATTATTTTATTTTGCAAGGGTTTTTTTCTTCTTTCGCGAAGAATTTTATTCAAATATGGGTATCTTATTATTAGTGAGTAAGCAACATAATTCTTAATCCACAATATGTTGTGGTATTTACTAATACTATTCGAAAGGGTACACCATATATGGGTAAGTACATGCCGCGCACCGACTTGGTAATGGAGGCCAGAGAACTTGTTCGGGAAGGCACCGGCGGAGAGGTTGCCGGTGTTAACTATAAGGAGGACTCCATCTCCGGGATCCATTACCACATTATGGAGATATTTAATGACGAGGGAGCAAATGCCCTGGGGAAGCCCAAGGGCAGATACTGCACTATAGAGATTGAGCCGGTTCTGCGTCGGGACACGGAGAATTTCCCCAAGGCGGCGACCGCGGCGGCAGAGCTTATCCGCAGCTTTTTGCCGGACGCCGGCAAGGAATACAGCGCCCTTGTCGTAGGCCTTGGAAACCGGGAGATCACCCCCGACTCCGTGGGACCGCTGGCTGTGGAGGCCACTCTGGTGACCCGCCACCTTAAACGCTATATGCCCCAGGACTTTGCGGCCTTCCGTGATGTCTCAGTTGTGACACCGGGAGTTCTGGGCACAAGCGGAATCGAAAGCGCGGACTATATTAAATGTATATGCGACTGCCTCAAGCCCGACTGCGCAATTGTTGTAGACGCTCTGGCAGCAAGAAATATGGATCGCCTCTGCCGCACTCTGCAGCTGACAGACACGGGCATCATCCCCGGCTCCGGTGTGGGAAACAGCAGAAATCTGATCAACTCGGAGACGCTGGGTATTCCCGTGGTCGCAGTCGGCGTTCCCACGGTTGTGGATATGCGCACTGTCTTTTCAGACTATGGCATAAGGGAAAAGGCAGGGGACAATCAGGAAGAGAACGATATGATCGTAACCCCCAGAAGTATTGACTCTCAGGTATCCTGCATCGGCCGTTTGGTGGGCTATTCCATTAACATGGCCCTGCACAACGGGATCACTCTCGAAGATGTGGACATGATGCTGGGATAACAGGCTTGTTTCACGTGAAACATCGGTCTCCCCTATTGGCAATGTTTCACGTGAAACATCGAAAAAATGCTTTTGTTCCTCAAAATCGTTGAAATGCGCTCCGACTAATGCTATAATAGCCAAACAGCAGTTATTAAAGGGTTATTGGGAGAATAAAGATGAGCAAAACAATTGCGGTGGTCAACCAAAAAGGCGGCGTAGGCAAATCCACGACCTGCATTAACCTTTGCTGCGCTTTGAAGCAGCGTAACAAGAAGGTCCTGCTTTGTGACTGTGACCCACAGGGCAACAGTACCTCCGGCATGGGGGTTGACAAGATGGCAGGCCCCAGCACATATGATGTGCTTATGAACGGCATAATGGCGCAGGCCGCCGTTGTTAAAACCAAGTACGGCGACGTTTTGCCCGCAAACCGCGAGCTCTCAGGCGCTCTGGTTGAACTGGTGGACACAAGTGAGCGCGCGTTTGTTCTGAAACAGGCTCTTGAGCCAATAAAGTCTTCATATGACTACATAATTATTGACTGCCCACCGTCCTTGGAATTGCTCACGCTCAATGCGCTTTGCGCTTCAGACAGCATTTTAGTTCCTGTGCAGTGCGAGTATTTTGCTCTGGAGGGGCTCACGGATCTTTTGGGAACACTGAAAACCGTAAATATGAAGCTGAATCCCGATCTTTATCTTGAGGGAATACTGCTGACCATGTACGACTCCAGAACAAACCTCTCAATTGAGGTGGAAAGCGAGATCAAGCAGTACTTCGGCAATAAGGTCTACACCACGCAGATACCCCGAAACGTGCGTATTAGCGAGGCTCCCAGCCACGGCAAGCCCGTTATAGTATACGATAAAATATCCAAAGGAACCCGGGCATACCTGAAATTTGCCAGTGAGTTCTTAAAAAGACAAAGCCCTGAAACAAAGTAGAAACTCCTTTTAAACGGAGATAAGGAGGTCAAAATGGCCGAAAAAACACAAAAGAGAGGTCTTGGAACCGGTCTCGGCGCGCTTTTCGGAGAATCCGGCATCGGAAACGAGCTCGACGGCGCTCTGAATGTGCCTCTTGAGAAGGTAGAGCCCCGTTCCGACCAGCCCCGCAAAGCCTTTGATGACGTGGCTTTGGACGAATTGGCGGATTCTATCCGGCAATATGGGATGATTTCCCCCATAACCGTTCGCAAATTGGACGGCGGATACTACCAGATCATCGCCGGGGAGCGGCGTTGGCGCGCTGCCCGTCTGGCAGAGCTGAAAACCGTCCCCATACGGGTCATAGAGGCCGACGACAAACGGACAACCGAGCTTGCTCTTGTGGAAAACCTCCAGAGAGAGGACCTGAACCCCCTTGAGGAGGCAAAGGGATACCGCACTTTAATGGAAGAATACGGCATGACTCAGGAAGAAGCCTCTCAAAGCGTTGGAAAATCCCGTCCCGCCATTGCAAATGCCATTCGTTTGCTCTCACTCTCCCCGGCGGTTATGGGGATGGTTGAGCGCGGAGAACTCTCCGCCGGTCACGCAAGAGCACTTCTGGCTATAAGCGACCGTGAGCTCCAGTTTCAAACGGCTCAAAAGGTTGCAGAAGGCCAGCTCTCCGTCCGGCAGACGGAAAAGCTGGCGGCTAAAGTCGCTGAAACCCTCGCAAACACAGGCGATACAGATGATGACCATGAACAGCTGGCACAGATCGTCAACTATGTCGCTGAGGTTGAAAAGCAGCTTGAAGCCGCTCTTGGCCGCAAGGTACATATAACAGACAAACGGAAAAAGGGAAAGATCGAGCTTGAATATTACGGGGCTGACGACAGAGAGGCTCTCATCGCCGCTTTGATGATGTCCAGCTCAAAAAATAAATAAGCAAATAATTGCCTTAAATATGAAAAAAGGAAAAAGGAGAAACAATATGCTGGATATTAAACTTATTCGCGAGAACCCCGAGGACGTCAAAACCCGCTTGAAATCTAAGCTGGTGGACTGTGACGCCGCGGTTGACAGGATCCTTGTGCTGGACGGTCAGCGCCGTGAATTGATTCAAAAAACAGAGGCCGCCAAGAGCGAGCAGAACAAGGCTTCCAAAGAAGTTCCTGAGCTGAAGAAGGAGGGCAAGGACGCAAGTGCCCTGATTGAGCGCATGAACACCCTTAAGGAAGAGATAAAGACAAGTGATGCCGACCTGAAGGCGGTTGAGGATGAATACACGGAGCTGATGCTCTCCCTGCCGAACCTGCCGGATCCCGACCTGAAGCCCGGAGGCAAGGAGAATAACCAGCCCCTTTGCTTCTACGGCGGCACTCAAAGACCCGATTTTGAGCAGAAAAACCACGTTGACCTGTGTACGGCGCTTGGAATTATCGACTACGAGCGCGGCGCAAAGCTTGCGGGCAACGGCTACTGGCTCTATCGCGGTCTCGGTTCACGCCTTGAGTGGGCTTTGATCAACTATTTCCTTGAGACCCACGAGATGGACGGCTATGAAATTGTTATGGTTCCCCACATGCTCAACTATGAGTGCGGCGTTACCGCCGGTCAGTTCCCCAAATTCAAGGACGAGGTCTACTGGGTCAACGAAGAGGGTGAAAACCGCCACTTCATGCTGCCCACAGCGGAGACAGCTCTGGCCAGTCTGCACCGTGACGAAATACTCACAGAAGCGGAGCTCCCCAAGAAGTATGTCAGCTACACCCCTTGTTACAGAAGGGAAGCGGGCTCTTACCGTTCTGATGAGCGCGGCATGATTCGCGGTCACCAGTTCAATAAAGTTGAGATGTTCCAAGTGACGACAAACGAAAAATCCAACGAGGCGTTCGACGAGCTAGTCGTGCGGGCAGAGAGCCTTGTCAAGGGTCTGGGACTTAAATTCCGCACCGTGAAGCTGGCGGCAGGGGACTGCTCCGCCTCCATGGCAAGAACCTATGACATCGAAGTTTATATCCCCTCTATGGGCGGCTATAAAGAGGTCTCCTCCGTGAGCAATGCCAGAGACTATCAGGCGCGCCGGGGCAACATCCGCTATCGCCGTGAGGACGGGAAGATCGAGTATGTCCATACCCTGAACGGCTCGGGTCTGGCAACCAGCAGAATCCTGCCCGCGATCGTTGAGCAGTACCAGCAGGCAGACGGCTCAATCCTTGTTCCCCAAGCCCTCAAGCGTTTTCTTCGGGGTCGCGAGCGCATCGCTAAAGAGGACCAGCTGAAGGTAAATATCAAGAGCGCCTTCACCTGCGGCTAAGCAATATGGTAAAAACTGGAAGCTAATAATCCGCTTCCAGTTTTATATACGGAAAAAGGAAGCGGCGGTCAGTTGACCGCCGCTTCCTTTTTCTATTCCAGCTCCTTCAGCCACTCGCTGCACACGGCGTCTGAGGGCATTCGCCAGTCACCCCGGGGGCTCAGGGAGAGTGTTCCCACCTTTGGCCCGTCGGGCAGGCAGCTGCGCTTAAACTGCTGAGCGAAAAACCGCTTGATAAACACCTTTTCCCATGAGCGGATCGTTTCACGGTCATATTCCCCCGCAAAGGCATATTCCGCCATGCGAAGCACCTTTTTCGGGCGGCTTCCCCAGCGGATAAGGTGGTACAGGAAGAAGTCGTGCAGCTCATACGGGCCAACCAGCTCCTCGGTTTTCTGGGAGATGTCCCCCTGCTGGGCAGGGAGGAGCTCCGGTGAGACCGGCGTCGCCAAAACGTCCTTCAAAATGGCTGAAAGCCCAGCATTATCAGTAGTTTGAGCATAGTAAGAAACCAAGTGCCGAACCAGAGTCTTGGGGATCCCGGCGTTCACGCCGTACATGCTCATGTGGTCGCCGTTGTAGGTCGCCCAGCCCAAAGCCAGCTCCGACATGTCGCCTGTTCCGATAACAAGGCCGTCGCAGCCGTTTGCAATGTCCATGAGCACCTGAGTGCGCTCACGGGCCTGAGCGTTCTCGTAAACCACGTTCCTGTCGTTCTCATCGTGACCGATATCGGCAAAATGCTGCCGGACAGCTGCGTCTATAGACACCGTTCGCAGCTTTGCACCCAGCTGAGAAACCAAGCTCTCGGCGTTAGCCCGAGTTCTCCGGCTAGTTCCAAAGCCGGGCATGGTCACCGCAATGAGATCTTCCCCCGGCATACCCAAAAGTGACATGGCCTTAACGGATATGAGCATGGCAAGGGTGGAGTCCAGCCCGCCGGAAATTCCCAGAACAAGCTTTTTTGCTCCCGTGTGTTGAATGCGCTTTTTGAGACCAAAGGCGGCGATAGTTATAATCTCTTCGCAGCGCTTGGCGCGGAGCTCTTCATCCTCAGGCACAAAGGGGAGCTTGGGGATATCCCGAGTCAGTTTTGTCTCTTTTTCCTCTAATTCAAATGGAATGGGGCAAAAATCCTTTACGGTGTCAGACGCCTCAGAATTTATCCTTCTGCGGCTAAATACAAGGTGGTTTATATCCAATTCGGATAATATGAGCCCGTTTTCGAAGCGTTTTTCAGCTAGGATCGCTCCGTTTTCGGCGATAAAACTGTGGCCGGAAAACACCAGATCCGTAGTGCTCTCGCCCTCGCCCGCGTTGGCGTAAATGTAGCCGCAGAGAAGCTTGGCAGACTGGATTCTTACCAAATCCCGGCGATAGCTGCTCTTGGCAGCGAGCTCACAATTGGCGGAAAGGTTTAAAATAACAGTCGCCCCGTTTGCGGCAAGAGCCGTGGACGGGGGAGCGCTCACCCAGAGATCCTCACAAATTTCAACGCCCACACAAAGCCCCGGCATAGCGGGGCAGGGAAACAGCAGATTTGTACCGAAGGGGGCAGTGCGTCCGGCAAAGTTTATCTCCCGGCACGGTTTCTCCCCACCGGAGAACCAGCGGCTATCCTGAAACTCGCCGTAGTTGGCAACAGCTGTTTTCGGAACCAGACCCAGCAGCTTTCCCCGAAAGCAAACCGCGGCGCAGTTGTGCAGCCTGCCGTCAAGCTGGACAGGAAGTCCCAGCGCAAACAGCAGCTTTGTTTCCGCCGTGAGGCGCAAACAAAGCTCCAGCGCGGCTTCCGCCGCCCATAAAAGGCTGTCCTGAAAAAACAGATCCCCGCAGGTATAGCCCGTCAGGCAAAGCTCCGGCAGGCACAGAAGCTTTGCCCCGGCGGAGTTTGCCTTATCTACAAGGGAAACTGCGGAGTTTGCGTTGAAATTGCAGTCGGCAACGCGGATATCCGGTGTGCCGGCGGCAACTTTAATAAAACCGTCCCTCATTCACTCGTACCCCTTTCAAAGGAAAAAAGGCTCTCGTCATAGTGCTTTAGGATACCTTCTTTACCGCCATCGAAATCTTTTTCCCCAAAGATTATTTCAAGCTTGTCCCCTGAAACTTCCGTCTGAGCTTCAAAGCCCAGCTTCGGCAAAAGCTCATCTGTTATTTCCGTTTCAAGCTCCGACAAATGCTGACTGTAATAAGCGGTATCATGGGCAGGGGTAAAGCCGTCTGCCGGTGATTTTGCGGGAAGAAAACAATAGATGAGGAAGGCTACAAACAGCAGCAGAAACAGTGCGCTGCCAAAGGGTCCTATTTTTTTTACAAATGCCTGACCGGCTGTCATATAAGCTTCCTCCTGTTGTACGTTTCTCTTAAGATAAACTAAAATTCAATTCTCTTCTGAATATATTCCACCAAATCTTCGATTTTAACCAGCTCCTGCTCCATGCTGTCCCGGTGACGGACGGTTACCATGCCGCTGTTGTCTGTTTCGAAGTCGTAGGTGACGCAGAAGGGTGTTCCCACCTCATCCTGTCGGCGATAACGCTTGCCGATGGAGCCTGACTCGTCATAATCGCACATAAAGTGCTTTTGCAGCTTCTGGAACAGCTCCACCGTGGGCTCGTTAAGCTTCTTGGAAAGAGGCAGAACCGCGCACTTAATGGGTGCAAGGGCAGGGTGGAGGTGGAGCACAACCCGGGTGTCTTCCTTCTCGGCATCCACGACTTCCTCGTCATAAGCGTCGCAGAGGAAAGCCAGAATGGAACGCTCAACACCAAGGGAGGGCTCAATAACATAGGGG
>CAZHCB010000063.1:0-9789 GCA_964530935.1 uncultured Oscillospiraceae bacterium | reverse complement strand
ATGAAAGGTTTGATGTAATTATGGTAGATTTCCTTGCTGCTCTTAAAGATAAGTTATTAAACAGCAAATCTGTGCCTTCACGGTCAAATGAGGTGTAACCCAGCTCATCTGCAATAACAAGGTCGTACTTTTCAAATCTGTTCTCAAAATATCTTAAGGTCTTAGTACTGTTGCATTCCTTTAATGTCGTAACAAGTAGCGGAACAGTTGTAAATAATACTTTGTATCCTGACATGCAAGCCTTTAAACCTAATGCAATACTAACCATAGTTTTTCCGGTGCCGGGATTCCCTGTCATTATGATGTTTTTACCTTTTTCAATAAAGTCATGAGTAGCTAACTCAGGCAACTTCTTCTGCATATCTGCGGGAAGACAATCCATTTCAATATCTTCAAAATATTTGTTAACGGTCACATTATATTAATATAAAACTAACGAAAAAACTCTACGATTTTCAACTATGGCAACATCAAAATAGGATATCTATTTTAAAAACTATAAATCCTATGTTCTCAATACTTTTACACTATCATAATGAAATATTTTAATATTTTCTTTATCTAAAATTTTTACATCAATATTCTAATCATAAAAATATTTAAATATCATTTTTAACGCTATTTCGTATCCGGTAATATGTACTACGACTAATATCGCACATATCAATAATTTCAGAAATTGAAAATCCAGCATTTTTCAGCTTCAAAACCTTATTTTTTATCTCTAAATTTGCCTTTCTGCCCATCTTTCCATCAATTCTTGCTTTTTCAATACCCATTTTTCTTTTCTTCTCTGCATGTTCCAAGCTAATTTTTAAACTATCCTCAATAATATTAAAATTTTGCTTATAATCATAGTACGGCTCTTTAACGGATACCACATCAACACCAATATATCCGAAGTGTTTTAGTATATCAATAAGAAGTGAAGGCGTATCTGCTATATCCAATAAACTACGAACCATAACTGTATCGCCTGAAACAGCCTTATTTTTAAGTAATTTTAATTCAATTCTATCAAGACTACCCATATCATCAATAAAAATATCATCCTCATGTAAATTACAGTCCCGAATTAGTTTAAATAATGGTTTGTTATCCACTTCATAAATACGGCTTTTATTTTCAAGCACATAAGCATACAGCACCTTAATCACCCCTAATTCTTTTATATCCTGTGTCCATATATTATATAAACACTGTATTTCGTTTTTATAAAGCATGTCTTTATAATCTCATCACATAAATTGTGGAATATTTAACGCCTTTTATATTCAACAATTTAAAGTACATTGAAAAAATCTATGCTTTGACCGTTTTATATTGAAACCCGTTACAAATCTTTTTATAGTAATTATTTATACCAGACAAAAACATAGTGGTTAAAAATAGTCAGATTAAAAATTGATGCTATTTTTAGCCACTACTTTATATTTCAAAAGTTAGAATATAAAAAACAAAATTTCCTTCTCAACAACCATTGCCATATCGCAAAACGCCCCTTGCATCAAGATTATATAATCATTTTCAAATGCATCAAAAAAGTAATAAGCAGTTTCTGCAATGTCAGAGTTATCAATTATTAAGCCAAAACTGCCACTAAGATTATATATTACATTGTTATTTATCACAGAGCAAAAACCATTTTCCAATTCATTATTAGCTTCATTCACAATATCCACAATCTCATCAACATAAGTATATTTAAATGATAAAATATTTGCTTCAAGCATGATTTTTCTTTTAGCTTTATCAACTACAATTGAAAACTCACAAAATCCGGAATTTTTATTTACATCAATAGAAAATTTTTCAGCATCAGAACTACTAAATAACTTTTTCTCATCTATAATTTATGCAGATATACAAGAACTGTCGCACTCTTACAAGTCAAATCACCAACTACCATATTGTTATTAACAATCTTATTAAATCTATTACTATTTACCATATCAAATACCTCCCTTATTATTTATCAATAATATCTAATATTTTATTTTCACTATCCATCACACTTCTAAAAAATGCTGAAACAATTTTAATTTTGTCTTGTTGGTCAAAATTAATGGCACAAGGCTTTGTGTAACTAAAATAAATACCATCTGTTTTTAAATTACACTCACCGGCAATAAGAGCAGAATTTATTTTTTCAACTAACTCTTTGGCATTTTTGCTTTTCCCACAACTTTTAATCTTTCTTTCATAAATCATTGTGTTATAGCTTAAATCATCAGCCTGCTTAACAAAAATCACAAATGGAGCTTCAAATCTATTATCAGCTACAGAAATAAATCCTCTACGAAAATCATCTTGAAGAACAGTAAATTTTTTATTATCACAAATCTTCTCAACTTCCTTGAACAACTCAAAAGCATAACTAAATAAATTCATACAACTTTTTTTCATAACCTTTTGCAAATCCGTACTACAAATAGGCTTTACAAAATCATCAATTGGAAAATACTTCAACATAACAAATGCCTCCTAAAATTTTTTATCTATATCAAGGCACAAAAAAATGTGCCAGTACAAAATGTAAAGGCACATCAATAAACCCCTAAGGGCAATATCCAATTATAGTATCATTATTTATAATCTTTAACTCCCGTTAAAGAACCACCACCGTCCGACCGCCAACCTAATAATATACCATAGGTGTGCCGAATTTCTCAGATGTGAAACAATAGAATTTGCTCTTATTCGCATCTCTTACTCTTATATTTTACCCTGCCGTTTTCCTAAAGTCAACACCCATGAACGAAGTTTTTTCGGTCAAATTCAAGTAAAATAGGGGTTTATAGCGTCATTACAATACAAATCCCTTGTAAAAAATTTTCTGATTAGTTTAGAAATTCATAAACTATTTAAATAAATTCTGTATACGCCACTCAATGGCTTCTTTTGATGTGTAGAATTTTTGTTTCATAACCGTAATCAAACAATCTTTGTGTCGATTATGTAATGAAACATAATCGAATTTACCGTTATCATCTAAATGTAGCTGTAAATCCTCAAGTCTCTTTTTAATAACTTTTATAGTCAATTCTTTCGGCATAAGCAGGGCAGAGGCAAAAACATTTGCCTCTGTTTCCTGTGGGTCTTTCTCATCATCTTTATTGTCAATTAAAATATCACTTTTTAGCTTATGCTCTAAAATGAAATGACCAAGCTCATGCGCTTTTGTAAATAAAATACGCTCAGGTATCATACTTTTATTGTAAGCTATAAATCTATGTCCGTTGCCGTCATCACCAAACATACCCATTAGCCTTTGGTTATCTGTATTTATTTGTATCAGGTCGATTTTACAACATTCAATAATAAAATCAATACCACTATATGGTGCGTTGTAACACTCATGATGTTTTAGAATATTTTCAGCTACCATCTCAACTTGCCAAAATGGCTTAGTTTTTCTTGTCATAGAATGATTGCACCTGCCTAATAATGTCATTTACATCATCTTGAGTTACTCCACTTCCTACTCTCGCAACCATAGCTAATGAGGCAACATCAACCTTTGCTTTATCTTCTTTTACCGGTAGTTTAACTACTTTTGCAGTTGATGTTGGTTTATTTTCATTAATCTTAGGTTTCTTTAACTTTTTACCACTAGCAATTAGGTCAACAAGTTCAAATAATTCTTCAACACGAGCAACTATACGTTCTTGTTCTGCTATAGGTGGGAGGGGAAATAAAAAGCTTTTAACAAAATTTGTGGGAACCCTTTGTTGACCAGCTGTACCTGTCATATTTTTTTCACAGTTATCTAAAAAATATGCTGATTTAACAAACCACAAAACAAATTTATTAACTGTACAGGGGTAAAATTCTCTTAGAATATGCAATTCAGTAGTGCCTGCCCCATAACCATTTGTCATATTGTCAAATATAGCTGATTTTCTGTTTTGGAAACAAGGAACTATTTTGGCAAATCCAACATCTCCATTTTTTATATGTGTAAAGTTAGACTTAACATCTAACCATACTTTGTTGTCAAAAGTAAACTCACTTTTGAATCCCGCTTCTAAAAAAGACATTGGAATAAATGACACTAAAGTGTTGTCATCAACCTGATTACGAGGATTAATAATAAATAAATTGTTAAGCCTCACCCACTCCCAACTATTAGGAATTTCAAAAGGTTTTTCATCTTCTGTAATAGGTGGTAGTGATTTTTCTTTTTTTATTTTACCTTGTTTTATTAATTCCTGTTTCTCTGTTTTTATTTTTTCAAGCAACATACTTGCAGGTTCATCCATTTCTATTTGTGGTACAAGCTTACCTTGTATAGCATATTGCAAGATTGATTTCTTTAGCTTTTCAGGAAATTCTTTTTCAAGTAGGGATAGTTCAATTTCCTTTTTCTCGTATTCATCAACAAGTATCATAAGTTCTTCAATACGTGCAACTATACGCTTTTGCTCTGAAAGTGGTGGTAAAGCAAGAGCCAATGTTTTCAATGTATTAACACCTACACCGCCTATCATTCCAGATTTATTATCTGTAAAGTTTTCAGTAAATACTGGTGACTGTAAGAAATAAAATAAAAACATATAATCAATCATTATTGGTTCAAAGGAACATAATTTATTCCCAAAGCATACATCTTGATTTAATACTCCAACTTTACGACCAGCACTACCTCCTTCAATACATAGCAAAGAAGATGTATTTTTTGCAATTTTAAAATCTGTATCAAAAGGAATTTTTATTCCATTGTCATAATCAATAGTATTATCAAAATACACATCTTTAGTTGCAATATAATTATATCCTTCATTTAAACCCGTATATTTTTTCTTTTTCTCATGTGCATTAATACTATTACCAGTAAATAAAATAGCAACATCACATAATCTAACCCATTCCCAACTATCAGGAATATCAAAGGGCTTCTCATCTTCTGTAATAGATGGAAGTGACTTTTCTTTTTTAATCTTGCCCTGTTTAATAAGTTCTTGTTTTTCGGATTTAATCTTTTCAAGCAATACACTTGCAGGTTCTTCTGTTGCTACTTGTGGAACAAGTTTACCTTGTATGGCATATTGCAAGATTGATTTTCTTAAAGTTTCCGCTTTCATTTGTTATCCCTCCAAAACCTCTTTTATTTTTGAAAGAATATCAGCGATACTTTCATTTAACCCTTGTTTTCTCTCTAAATACTCATTTATTAAGACCTCTGGTTCTAAAATTTCTTCAGCCTTATTAGGAAAACCGCAAAGGTCAAAGTTATAGTTTAATTCTTCAAGTTCTTTTTTGGAATATGCTCTTGCTTTATAGTTTCCATCTTCATCACATATTTCCGTTCTATTTTGCCACCAATCTCTAACGACATCAAAATGCCTGCTTTGTATAGGCTTAGTCTTGCTAAAGGCCTTATATCCCTCAGGCAAATCTAAACGATAGAACCAAGTTTTTTCTGTACCTGTTCCGTTTTTGGTAAAAAATAAAACATTTGTTGTGATTGATGTATATGGAGCAAATACACTTTTGGGCAATCTGATAATAGTATGCAAGTCAAACTCGTTTAGTAGTTGTTTTTTTATGTTTGACTTTGCACCATCATCACCAAATAAAAAACCATCTGGCAAAACAACACCGACTTTACCATTCATTCTTAATTTATGTATTATAAGCGACATAAAAAGGTCGGCAGTTTCACCGCTTCTATGTTCCTGTGGAAAATTCTTTTTCACAATATCATCTTCTGTACCCCCATATGGTGGGTTCATTACAATGATGTCTACAAGTTCTCTATCCTCAAATTCACGTACATTTGCTTTAAGAGAATTATCATAACTAATATTAGGTTCATCAACATCATGCAAAATAAGATTTGTAAGCCCTAACGAGTATGGGAAAGACTTCTTTTCAATGCCAACAAGACTTTCATTTATAATTTGTCTATCCTGAGGGTTATTTGTATGTTCATACTTCTTAATAAGATATTTTAATGCACTTACTAAAAATCCTCCTGTTCCACAGGCAAAATCTCCTATGCTTTGCCCAAGTTCTGGTGCTACCATTTCTACAATAAAATCTGTTAATGCTCTTGGTGTATAGAATTCACCGCCGTCACGTTTACTGTCTTGAAGGTCTTTTAACATACCTTCATACATATCCCCAAACTCATGCGCCTCTGTATAATCAGTAAAATCGACCTCATTAAATGCATTTATCATCTGACGAAGTTTTACGCCATCCTTCATATAGTTGGCAGCATCTTCAAAAATGTATTTTACGATTCTATGTTTTTTAGGTGTTTGTTCATCAATCTCGATGTCTTTTAAAGTCTTAAACAATACATTGTTAACAAAGTATATTAAATCATCACCAGTCATAGCCTTTCCATCTTGTTTATCAACTGCCCATTCACGCCATTTTAAATAATCCGGAACAATAGAGACATAGTTATTCGTAAACTCCCATTCTTCTTCCTTAGCATCATATATTTTCAAAAATATCATCCAAACAATCTGTCTCAAATACTGTACTTTGCCTGAAAGGTCATCACCTCGCATGATATTTTCAAGTCTTTTTATAAGTGTTTCCATAGACATTGGTCTGTCCTCCTATTTGTATAGTTCTGCAATAATTTTTTTCAGAACTTCTTCGTACTTTGCTCTGCCACCAAATAGCCTTGCTACTTTTGTTAACCCTCCAAACTGGTTAAAATTTGATAGCTTTAGCACATCTTTACGTTCAATAGCAAATATATCTACTTTAATATAAATACTCAGAAGTTCATCTATAATAGGTTTAATTTTATTATCTAATTTATTGTAGTAATTGCTACTTTTTACATTTTCCGAACGTTCAACTTTAAGTTTAGCATCTTTACCATATGCAACCATCAGGATAATATCATAAAGGTCTACGTCTTTACCCACCGTTTCATAAAACTTGGAGAAATCAATTCCTCGTTCTTCAAAATAATTATTTATATCCAGCTTATTGTCATTTAGCCATGATTTATGGAACTCTTCCTCTGTTGAATATTTTTCTACAATTATTTTTTTGAATGCATCTCTATGATTTACAATAAGTTTTCCATCAACGCTATATAAAAGTTCCACTTCACTGATTATCTTGGCATCAACATCATCAACGCGATATTTTCTGTTGATTTCTTCATCATCTGTATCATAAAAATCGTCAGTAACATCGTCAGGTTCTTCTGGTAATGGCTTATCTCCCTCAACATCATAAACAGAAGATGCAGGACCATCAAACTCAGGGTCAGAAAATTTCATTGTGGCTTTTCTGAAATCTAATATAGTGAAATATCTTTTATCTCTATCCCATACAAGCCTTGTTCCACGACCAATAACTTGTTTAAACTTCGTCATAGAACCAATCACACTATCAAGGACAATAACTTTGCACATTTTACAATCTACACCTGTAGAAAGTAGTTCAGCTGTGGTTACAATAGTTGGATATTTTGAATTATTATCAATAAAGTTTTCCAGTTGTTTTTTACCCAAATCATCTTGACCTGTAATCCGCATAACATATCTATCATCAATCGCACACATGTCATTATTTTCATTTACAAGAGCTTGACGCATACGCCCTGCATGGTCTTCGTCAACGCAGAACACAATCGTTTTATTATATCTATCTGTTTGTTTCAAATACTCTGTGATACGTTTTGCAACAGCTTTTGTCCGCTCATCAATAATTATTTTACGGTCAAAGTCCTTTGACGTATAAACCTTATGTTCTATTTCTTGACCATAAATATCAATTTTACCATCTTCTGGCTCATATCCTTCTAAATCCTTATCAATTCCAATTCTCAACACTCTGTATGGTGCTAAAAATCCATCATCAATACCCTCTTTTAAAGAATAGGTATATACCGCATCACCAAAGTAATCACTGTTATGAACATCACCTTCTTCTTTTGGTGTTGCTGTCATACCAATATGAATTGCACTACTAAAATAATCAAGAATTTTTCGCCATCTGCTATTATCCTTTGCACTACCTCTATGACACTCATCAATGATAATTAAATCAAAAAAGTCTGGACTAAACTGCAAAAAAGTTTCCATATCATCATCACCACTCAGTTGGTGATACAAAGACATAAAAATATCATAAGCACTATCAAGCGTTTTATTTGTTACCTTAGTTAAAATATTCTTATTTACAAATGGGGCAAAGTCATTTAGAATTGTTTGGTCAATTAAAATATTTCTGTCTGCTAAATATAAAACCTTTTTAACCCTTTTTGTTGTATATAGTCTATGTACTATCTGAAAAGCAGTATAAGTTTTACCCGTGCCAGTTGCCATAACCACCATAATACGCTTTTGGTTATTTGCTACTGCTTCAACCGTTCTGTTTATCGCAATTCTTTGATAATACCTTGGAGATTTACTGTTATCTGCAAAATAGTAAGGCTGTTTTATTATTTCTTGTGCCGTTTCATCTATACACTTAAACTCTGTATATCTGCTCCAAAGTTCCTCTTGCGTTGGAAAAGCATCCATGCTTAAATTTGTTTCTTTCCCTGTTAACATATCATGTTCAACAAACCCTTCGCCATTACTTGCATATGCAAAAGGAATATCAAGTATTTTAGCATAATCAATAGCCTGTTGAATTCCATCTTCAATAGAGTGGTCGCCATCTTTGGCTTCAACAATGGCAATTGGAAAATTATTGTGGTGATGTAATAAATAGTCCGCTTTTTTACGAGTACCACGTTTGGCAGTTTTTCCTTTTATGATGACTTTTCCGTCAGTAAAAAACTTTTCCATCCACATTTGGTTTTTGCTCCAACCTGAATTTTCAATAGCTGGAGTGATTATTCTATTTTTAATATCTTCTTCCGTTAATTTTGGCATATCTATTCTCCCCACATAAATTATCTAATTTTGTGCATCACAAAATGCATTTAATCTTTTATATAATCTATAATATCCCTAAAATTACAATCCAGTTCTTTACATATCTTTTCTAAAACTTCAAGGCTGACACGCTGGTTTTTACCCATCTTCGCAAGAGTCCCTGGTCCCATGCCCACAGCATCACGCAATTCCACCTTTGACATTCCCTTATCTATTAGTAACTTCCATAATCCATTATAACTAATTGCCATAGCCATACCTCCTTGAAGTTATATTAATCCAAATATACTATATCACATCACGATTAGAAAATCAATATTTTAGGTTCAATTTATAATACTTGGAGTACAAAAAAGTATATAAGGATGAATTTTTCAGCCTTATATACTTTTAATATCACATATTAAGTTACTCTTCATTAATCAAAAATTCCATACCCTGCCTATTTTTAGCATACCTGGTTTTATTGTTTGGCGTTGACACAACAGGTGTATCTTTACCCACATCCAATCTTTCAAAATATGAAACAGCTCCACACCTATTGCATTTAAGTTCCACCCTGCCGATAACTTTATTATCAATAATCATCATAACCTGTTTACAACTTACACACTTAATAATACCGTAACTACCTTCTCTAAGTTCAAGCTTCATCTTCCATCATCCTCTATTTATCAATGTTTATTCAATGTATTTACTAATTTTCACTAATATATATACCTCTCCTCATTAATAATAGAAAAAGCAGAAATAATTTATGTCCACTTAACTAAAAACTGTAGTTATTTTATCTTATACTGTTTAAAAATATAACAATTTCAATACAAAAAACTTTGCTTAATCTTTTTCCCTCACGAGCGACACACAGCACTCCACGTGCTCGGTTCCGGGAAACATGTCAACGGGAATGGCTTTAGTTGCCTTG
>CAZHCB010000062.1:6406-9833 GCA_964530935.1 uncultured Oscillospiraceae bacterium | reverse complement strand
GTCTGTGCAGGGAAAGTCTGTTACGCTCCGGTTACTGACCCGGATGAGCTGCTGAGGCTGCTTTAGCCTAACCAAACAAACTAAACAGACCGGTTATTTAACCGGTCTGCTCTTTTGTTGCCGATTCATTTACAGGGGATGCCGGTTCAGAAGATATATCCCCAGATTCAGATATCCGGCAAATGTGACCCACAGGAGATAGGGTATTTGCAGCAGGGCGGCCCTTCGATTTATTTTTGAGAACCACCGAATCATCAGGATAATCAACACCCATAGAATTACCAGCCATATAAAGGCAAACAGAAAGGCCTGCCCTCTAAAAAAGATTGGGGACCAAAGCATATTTACAACAAGCTGCACTGCGTAAATCAGCAGTGCTCTTCTTTTATCGGAAGAACGCTCAGTGTAAATAAGATAGGCAGAGATACCCATGAGAATATACAAGATAGACCAGACAATGGGAAAAACAATACCGGGGGGCGCTAACGCGGGAAGGTTTAAGGTCTTATAAATCTCCATGTTGTTTCCGGTGAGGAGCGCCGATAGCCCCCCTACACCCAGACTGATTAAAACGCTGATTATCAGCGTTTTCCATTTAATTTTATTGGACCTGCACATTTTAATCACCTCCCCTCTATTCTAGTCAAGTACCGGTGGCATTTATTCAAGAATTGACCAATGTGAGTGAAATGATTGACCTTGACATCTTTAACAAGATACGGCCTCCCATTTTGTCTAATTTATATCCCCCTAGTGGGCTTGTGGTGAGGGGTGAAATATTGATATATTGTTTTCACTACAAGATATTGAGGAGAAAAAGATGCAGAAAACCGTACTTAGTTTGCTACTTATTGTAGTTTTAATGCTGGGCATATTTGCCGCTTGCGGCAACACCGGGAATAAGGACGCGCAAGGAAGCGACAGCGCGTCAAAGTCGGAGGTCATTATTGCCATTTCAAGTGAGCCAAGCTCTCTTGACCCCTGTCAGGGCTGGGGACATGGAACAGCTCCCTTGGTGCAGAGCACTCTTGTTGAGTACAATCAGGACATGAGCTTTAGTAATGATCTCGCGACCGAATACAGCTTGTCTGAGGACGGACTTGTTTGGCAGTTCGAGATTCGCAGTGACGCCAAGTTCACCGATGGCCAGCCCGTAACAGCACAGGACGTTGTTTTCACCTTTGAGACCGCAGCCACCAGTCAGTCGTCACTGGACCTTACCTTTATGGAAAAGGTTGAGGCCACCAGCGACACGCACGTGGTTTTCACACTTAAAAAGCCCACCTCCACCTTCCTTAATACCCTTGCAACAGTGGGCATCGTTCCCGAACATGCCTACGGCGAGGATTACGGCACAAACCCCATCGGTTCGGGACCTTTCAAGTTCGTTCAGTGGAACCATCAGGAGCAGCTTATTCTTGAAGCTAATGAAGACTATTACGGCACGGTTCCTGCCATGAAAAAGGTCACCATCGTGTTCATGGCGGAGGATGCTGCCTTTGCGGCGGTCAAGTCCGGACAGGTGGACATCGCTTTGACTTCCGCAACCCTTGCAACAACCGAAATCGAGGGTTACACCATACACGCTGTCACAACGGTTGACAACCGCGGCTTTACACTGCCGGTTCTTCCCAACGAGGGCAAGCTCACCGCGGACGGCTACCCCTATGGCAACAACGTTACCTGCAACATCGAGATTCGTCAGGCAATGGCATATGCCGTTGACCGGGAGTTCTTGGCGGAAGCGGCTCTAAATGGCTACGGTGACCCCTGCTATTCCGAAAACGACGGCATGCCCTGGAACAATCCGGAGGTCATGATCGAAACCGATGTTGAGTACGCCAAGAAGCTTCTCTCAGACGCAGGCTGGGAGGACACTGACGGCGATGGAATCGTAGAGAAGGACGGCGTTAAAGCGGAATTTAACTGCATATACCCCAGCGGAGACTCTGTCCGTCAGGCAATTGCCCTTGCCGCAGCAGACCAGATCAAAGAGATAGGCATAAAGATCACTGTTGAGGGCACAAGCTGGGACGACATTTCAAAGCGTATGTTTACGGAGGCCGTTCTCATGGGTTGGGGAAGCTCCGACCCCTACACCAGCTACTGTCTGTTCCACAGCGCATATTCCCTCAGAGACGACTACTACAACCCTGAAGGCTATAGCAACGCCGCAGTTGACGGACATTTGGATGACGCAATGCAGGCACTGACTGCACAAGAGGCAAATGAAAACTGGAAGCTGGCTCAGTGGGACGGCGAAACCGGAACTGCCATGAAGGGTGATTGTCCTTGGGTGTGGCTGGTCAACATTCAGCATATCTACTACGCCCGCACAGATTTGGATATCGGCAGCCAGCAACTTCACGCCCACGGCGCATCCATGCCCCTTATTCAAAACCTCAAAGACTGGACTTGGAAATAAGATAAGGCGCACAAACAAGATACAAATGCCCAACGGAGGTTCTGGCCTCCGTTGGGCCTCCTCCTTATTTTAATGGCATATAAGGTATAGATTACCCATAAAGAGAGGACTACCCATGACAGGATCATTTGGCCGTATCGGCCGGACAATCGCAAAAAACGCAGTTAAGATCCTTCTCCTGCTGCTTGCGGTCAGTATAGTTGCCTTTGCCTTGGCAAAGCTCTCGCCGGTTGATCCGGTGAAGCAGTACATTTTAGGCAACGGAGCGGTGTCAGACGCGCAGCGACTGGAACTGGAGGAGTATTGGGGGGTTAACGAGCCCCCTGTTCAGCAGTACTTTTCATGGCTGAGCGCGCTGCTCCATGGCGACTTCGGCATGTCCCTGCTATACAGGCAGCCGGTTATCAACATTATTGCCACCCGCTTTGCGAATTCTCTGGCGCTGATGATGTGTGCCTGGGTCTTTGCGGGAGTTATAGGCTTCGCCTTGGGCTGCATTATGGGCATGAATAAAGATAGGCTCGCTGATAAGATAATCAAGCGAATCTGCATTATCCTGTGTTCTGTGCCTACCTTCTGGATAGGGCTTTTGCTGCTTCTAATTTTCTCGGTCGCTCTGGGCTGGTTCCCCATTGGTTTTTCAACGCCCATCGGGTCTCTGGACTCGGATGTTTCCCTTTGGCAGCGGCTATACCATCTGTTCTTGCCCGCACTGACATTGAGTTTGGCCTCCTTTGCCAATATAGCGCTGCACACCCGCCAAAAGCTGGTGGACGTTATGGGCAGTGAGTACGTACTCTTTGCCAAGGCAAGAGGGGAGTCCCGACACTCGATTATGCGCCGCCACGGTTTGCGCAACATACTTTTGCCGGCGCTTACGCTGCAATTTGCCTCCTTTGCGGAGCTCTTCGGAGGCTCTGTTTTGGCGGAAAATGTTTTCTCCTACCCGGGCCTCGGCTCGGCGGTATCCGCCGCGGGGCTTAATTCCGATGTGCCGCTGCT
>CAZHCB010000062.1:0-6306 GCA_964530935.1 uncultured Oscillospiraceae bacterium | reverse complement strand
CTTGGAAAAAGCAGCGGGTGGATTTTGACAAACCATCTCCTGCCCCACCTTGTGCCCCAATTCATCGTGGGGTTGGTTCTCATGTTCCCCCACGCAATTTTACATGAGTCGGCCATCTCCTTTCTGGGCTTTGGTCTGCCGCCGGAGCAGCCGGCAATCGGCATCATACTGTCTGAGAGTATGAGATATCTCTCCGCCGGACATTGGTGGCTGGCAGTTTTCCCAGGGCTGCTGCTGGTGGTTTTCGTCCTGCTTATTGACAGGTTGGGCGATAACCTGAAGACACTTATCGATCCCCACAGCGCACAGGAATAGGAGGTGGGAAACATGGATAATAATGAAAAAACACCTTTGCTGGAAGTTTCCGACCTCTCCGTTGCCTTCCGCATGTACGACAAGGGTCTCGAGCAGAAGGATCTGGAGGTTATCTCCAGCCTGAGCCTTACGGTCTACCCGGGCGAGGTTCTGGCGGTTGCCGGCTCCTCCGGCTCGGGAAAGAGCCTTCTTGCCAGCGCGATTCTGGGCATCCTCCCCGGCAACGCCATTATGGGAGGAACTCTCAGCTACAAGGGGGAAGCCCTCAGCCCAAAAAAACAAAAAGAGCTCCGTGGAACGCAGATCGCTCTCGTTCCCCAGTCGGTGGCCTTCCTCGACCCGCTGATGAAGGTTGGAAAGCAGGTGGACGGGCACAAAAGACCCCGCCCCACACAGGCGCGCCGTAAGCTCTTTGAACGTTTCTCTCTGCCCAAGGAGACGGAGAAGATGTACCCCTTCCAGCTGTCCGGCGGTATGGCGCGGCGAGTGCTGGTATCCACGGCGCTCATCGGGGACGCCCAGCTGATAATTGCGGACGAGCCCACACCGGGCATGAGTCTGGATCAGGCTCTCTCAGCCCTGCAAATGTTCCGGGAGATGGCAAACGAGGGCAAAGGGGTTATTCTCATAACCCATGATATTGACCTTGCCTTCCAGTTCGCCGACAGGATCGCCGTTTTCTATGCGGGAACGACGGTTGAAACCGCCGCCGCGGCAGATTTTATTGCCGGTCCGGCTGCCCTGCGCCACCCCTACAGCAAGGCTCTTTGGGAGGCTCTTCCCCAGAATGGGTTTAAACCCTTCCCGGGCTTTCAGCCCTATGCGGGAGACTTGCCCTCCGGCTGCTTGTTCGCGCCCCGCTGCCCCCATAAAACTCCCGAGTGTGAAGGGGCAGTGCCGCCGGTAACACAGGTTCGAAACGGAGAAGTGAGGTGTATTCATGCGACTTGAGGCAAAGAATGTCAGCTTCCGTTACGGACGTGACTACCCTTGGATTTTTAAGGACAAGTGCTTCTCAATAGAAAAGGGCGAGCACGTTGCCATTGTTGCGCCCAGCGGCTACGGGAAGAGCACCCTTGCCCTGCTGCTGGCCGGGCATTTGAAGCCCACGTCCGGAGATATCCTTTTAGACGGCGAGCCCCTGACAAAAACGGGTGTTTGCCCTGTGCAGCTGATTTTTCAGCATCCGGAAAAGGCCATCAACCCCCGTTGGAAGCTGCGCCGTGTTTTGGAGGAATCCGGTGAACTGCAAGAGAGCGTTTTGAGCTCCTTCGGTATTGAAAAAGCCTGGCTTGACCGATATCCCATAGAGCTCTCCGGCGGTGAGCTGCAAAGGTTCTGCGTAGCAAGAGCCTTGGCCAGCAGCTGCGACTTCCTCATTTGCGACGAGATCAGCACCATGCTGGATGTTATAACTCAAGCTCAGATTTGGAACAAAATACACGACGAGGCTCACGAGCGGGGTTTGGGACTCATTGTTGTCACCCACAACATGGAGCTGGCAAAAAAAGTCGCCAGACGGGTCTACGACCTTGCAAACGACTGCTTTATCGAAAACTGAAAAGTAACAAAAACAGCAAAGCGCCCCATCACTTTTTGACGTGATGGGGCGCTGTCTTATTCGGTAAAACTATTTTCTGGCAACTCCGGTCTTTCTGGCGGCATGGGCAACCGCGGCTGCGACTGTCGGCGCAACACGCTCGTCAAAGGCCGCGGGGAGAATGTATTCGGCGCTCAGCTCTTCCGGTGCAACCAGCCCCGCAAGAGCGGTTGCGGCGGCGATTTTCATCTCATCGTTAATTTCCGATGCCCGCACGTCCAGAGCGCCCCGGAATATGCCCGGGAAAGCCATAACGTTGTTGATCTGGTTTTTGAAGTCACTGCGTCCCGTGCCAACAACGGCGGCACCTGCTTTAAGCGCCAGCTCCGGCATGATCTCCGGAGTGGGATTGGCCATGGGGAACAAAATTGCCCCGGGCGCCATGCTGCGAACCATCTCCTGAGAAACCGTGTCCGGGGAGGAAACGCCGATAAATACGTCCGCTCCAATCATTGCGTCTGCCAAACTGCCCTTGACCAGACTGTGGTTTGTGACTTCGGCAATCTCGGCCTTGGAGGGGTTTAGCCCCTCGCGCCCCTTGTAAATTGCGCCCTGACGGTCGCACATAATAACGTCCTTAAGACCCATTGCCAGCAGCAGCTTGATAATGGCGACTCCCGCAGCTCCCGCTCCGCAGGTGACAACACGGACGCCATCCAGCTTTTTACCCACGACCTTCAGGGCGTTGACAAGAGCAGCCAAAGTAACAACCGCCGTTCCGTGCTGGTCGTCGTGAAAAATGGGGATGTCGCTTATCTCTTTGAGCCTGCGCTCAATTTCGAAGCAGCGGGGTGCGGAAATATCTTCAAGATTAACACCGCCAAAGCTGCCCAACAGCAGGGACACGGCGTTTACAAATTCGTCAACATCTTTAGTGCGAAGACAAAGGGGAACAGCGTCAACTCCGCCAAGGGCTTTGAACAGAACGCATTTGCCCTCCATAACGGGCATGGCGGCCTCGGGGCCAATATCACCCAAACCCAGAACCGCAGTGCCGTCAGTAATAACAGCTACCAGATTATGCCGTCCCGTCAGCTCATAGCTCTTGTTAACATCTTCCCGAATAACCTCACAGGGTCTGGCAACTCCGGGGGTGTAGGCAAGGCTCAGATCCTCCTTGTTCCGCACGGGAACCTTTGAGGCGTAGTCGATTTTTCCTCCCCAGGCATAGTGAAGTTCCAGGGACTTTTCCATGTAATCCATTGATTTCGCTCCTTCGTATGTGCAGTTAAAAGAATAATGTCATTAAAACGGCGGACTCCGTGGGCTTCTGATAGTAGTCGCGGCGCAGTCCGACGGCCTTAAAGCCGTGCTTTTCGTAGAGCTTTATTGCGGGGGTGTTCCCCTCCCGCACTTCAAGGGTCATAAAGATAAGCTCACGGCTTTTGGCTTCTTTGGAGAGGGCGTCCAGCAGAAGCTCGGCGATACCCTGACCTCTGCAATCGGGGGATACGGCAATGTTGTTAATGTAACCCTCGTCCAAAACGCAGGACAGGCTCACATAAGCCAAAACCCTGCCCTCATCATTTGTTGCAACGAGAAATACACAGTTGTGGGCGGCCATTTGAACGCTCAGCTGCTCTCTTGTCCAAGGCAGAGAAAAACACTTTTCCTCAAGAGCCTCCAATTGTGTCAAGTGTTGCTCTTGAGCCTTGCAAATTGAAATGGCCATCACTTTGCCTCGTTCCATGTCCTGCCTATGTGAGCATCGACCGTCAACTCGACTGAACAGCGGAAGGCGTTTTCCATCTCCTCAATGAGAATTTGGCGTACGCGCTCCGCCTCGGCCTCGGGACACTCGCAAATCAGCTCATCGTGTACCTGCAGAATAAGCTTAGAGTTAAGATTCTCTGCCTTCAGGCGATTAAAAACATTAACCATGGCAAGCTTAATAATATCCGCTGCCGTGCCC
The DNA here is from genome assembly GCA_964530935.1 of uncultured Oscillospiraceae bacterium. Classification (GTDB taxonomy): domain Bacteria; phylum Bacillota; class Clostridia; order Oscillospirales; family Oscillospiraceae; genus UBA2658. The sequence goes on along the minus strand of CAZHCB010000062.1, from coordinate 2,479 downwards.
TGAATGGGCATATTAAGGGCAACTCTCTCGCCAAAGCTGCGAATATTGAAGTTTGAGGATTTTAGCTCCGGAAGAGGGCGCTTTCTGCCGAAGAGGGTGGAGACATAGCCGTCTTCCTTGGCCTTTGCCACAACGTCCTTCATGTATTGGCGAACTCCGCTGTATTTTGAAAGGTAGGCCTCAATATAAGCTTTTGCCTCGTTCTGAAAAACGCCGATGTCCTGAGCCAGAGAGAAGGCGGAAATGCCGTAAACAATGCCGAAGTTAACGGCTTTTGCGTGGGAACGCTGTAAGCTCGTGACCTGCTCAAGAGGTACGCCGAAAACCTGAGATGCGGTTACGGTATGAATATCCTCCTTGTTTTGGAAGGCATTTATCATAGTTTTGTCGCCGCTTATGTGGGCGAGAAGCCGAAGCTCGATCTGGCTGTAATCGGCGTCAACAAGCACATTTCCGGGCTCGGAAACAAACATTTTGCGGATTTCCCCTCCCAATTCCGAGCGCACTGGGATGTTTTGCAGGTTCGGCTCAGTGCTGGACAGGCGGCCGGTTGCCGTAACGGTCATTTGGAAGCTTGTACGGACGCGGCCGTCAGGTGCAATCACCTTCAAAAGTCCGTCGGCGTAGGTGGATTTAAGCTTGGTAAGCTGGCGGTATTCCAGAACGGCATCAATTACGGGGTGCTTGCCCTTTAGACCCTCAAGCACGTCCACATTGGTGCTCCAGCCGGTTTTGGTTTTCTTTCCGCTGGGCAGCGCGAGCTTTTCGAAGAGGATTTCCCCCAGCTGTTTGGGAGATGAAATGTTGAACTCCTCACCGGCGAGCTCCCAGATCTCCGCCTGTAGCTGCTCAATGCGAACAGATAAGGTCTGGCCGAAGTCATAGAGAGCCTTTTTGTTAAGGGCAAAGCCCCTAAGCTCCATATCCGCCAGAACATGGCACAGGGGACGCTCGATTTCATCGAACAGCTTTCCCATATTTTCTTTTTCGAGCTGACTCCTCATGGGTTCATACAGGGCGAAAACGGCCTGTGCGCCGTCTGCTTCAGCGCCTGCATATTTCGCGGAGATTCGACGCAGGTCGTAGCTCGACTCTGTGGGGTCAAGCAGGTATGCCCCCAGAGCCGTGTCGAACAAAAACCCGTCGGTATTCAGATTTTCCGACAGAAGCAGACGCAAAACGTCCTTCACATTGTGGGAAATCTTTTTTATTTGTTCAGAAAACAGCACATTCAAGAAATTATCGTAAGAAAACGCAGCGTTCATTCGACGGAGTAAATATACCTTTTCACCGTCACAAATCGACAGCCGGTCAAGGTCGCCCTCAGGCACAAAAAGCGCAACATAGGGCAGAGCTTTTATTTTGCCGGCAAGGGCGGAAAACTCATCCTCGCCGCTGGGTTCAATTTCAGGCATTTGCCCGTTTTTACCATCCTTTTTCGCCTCCGCCAAGGGACTTATGCCCCACTTTTCAATGAGGGTGTTAAAGCCCAAGCGCTTGAGCACTTCGTGGGAAGCGCCACCAAAGCCGGAAAAAGCGCAGGCGGCAGGGTCAAAGTTGATGGGTACGTTCCGCATAATGGTGGCAAGCTCGAAGGAGAGCCGCGCCATATCCCTGCCGTCAAGCAGCTTGCTGCGCAGGCTGTCTTTTATATCGGGTGAGTCAAGGTTTTCGTAAACCTTCTCCAGCGTGCCGTAGGTTTGGATAAGGCTCATAGCGGTTTTCTCCCCCACGCCTTTTACGCCGGGGATGTTGTCGGAAGGGTCTCCCATGAGGGATTTAAGGTCAATGATACCTATGGGCGCAAAGCCGTATTCCTCTTGAAAAACCGCAGGGGTATAGTCAGTGGTTTCGGTTTTACCCATGCGGCTTTTAACATGTTTAACGGTGGTGGTTTCGGAGATGAGCTGAAAGCTGTCCTTATCTCCGGTGACCACGATGCAGTCATCGCCGTTTTTCTCGCAGTTTGCGGCAACCGTGCCGATAATATCGTCCGCCTCGTAACCCTCAAGCTCCAGGCGGCAAATGCCAAGGGCGTCCAAAACCTCTTTGAGCAGAGGAATTTGCACCGCCAGATCCTCGGGCATGGGCTTGCGCCCAGCCTTATATTCGGCATATTGCTCATGGCGGAAGGTGGGCGCCTTCAGGTCAAAGGCAACGCAAAGACTCTCGGGCTGTTCCTGCTCAACGAGACGGTTGAGAATCGTCAGAAAGCCATAGACCCCGTTGGTGGGTGTGCCGTCGGGGGCTGTGAGCAAACGAATGCCGTAAAACGCTCTGTTTACTATGCTGTTGCCGTCAAGAATCATCAGTTTCATATATGCGTTCCTTTCAGTGGAGGACAATCTCATTCCGCGGCCCGGGGATGTTTATTCCCGCTTGGCGGGCCTGACTGTGCTGGAGCTTTCGGGGAATCTTATATTCCTCCCCTTGCCTTACTTCTCCCCACGCAGGCGGATAAGCCTGTCTCTCAGCTCTG
>CAZHCB010000061.1:2428-9879 GCA_964530935.1 uncultured Oscillospiraceae bacterium | reverse complement strand
ACGAGAGGCTTTGTCAACCTCCTTTGCTCCCAATAGTCTTGCAATATAACTGTTTGAGCCAATAGCAAGAAAAGACCCCGCCATCATTATTGCCTGGTCGATTGACATATTAACACCAACAGCAGCTGTGGCAGCTGTGCCCAGAGAACTAACAAAGTAAGTGTCTGCCATGCTGTATAAAGCTGTTACCACCATAGCAACAACAGTTGGCACTGCCATTTTCGGGATCAGTCGACGTATTGGAGTTTCCAACATGAGAGCCCGTCTTTCGCTCTCTTTATTAATACTTCCAGACATAAAGCCTCCGCATCACACACATGATATTACAATTATATTGTTGCCAGAATTTACTGTCAAGAAGCGAAACAGATTAATTATTAATAAGAGGGGAGCGGAATTTAAACCGCTCCCCTCTTATTATTATGATTTTATATCACTTTCATCGAAAGGATCGCCGCACTCGGGGCAGAATTTCGGAGGATTTCTGGGGTCTTCAGGCTCCCAACCGCACTTGTCGCATTTGTATAGAGGAACTCCGGCTGGCTTGGGCTTGCCGCACTCAGAACAGAAACGTCCCTTGTTAGTTGCACCGCAGCTGCACTGCCAGCCATCCTCTGCGGGCTTTTGAGCGCCGCATTCGGCGCAGAATTTTCCGGCGTTTCCGGTTTTGCCGCAGGTGCAGGTCCAACCGTTGTTATCGGAGGTTTTTTGTTGCTGTCCCATTTGGAAGAGCCCCTGAGCATTTGCGCCGCCGGCGTTCTGAGCCATGCCCATTCCGATGAAAGCGCCCATTGAGCCCATACCGCCCTGATTCTTCGCAGCATCTTGCATGGCTTGCGCCTGTGCTCCGGTGAGGTGGGCGGCCGCCATGTTAGGATCACGAAGGGCAGCGTTGCGCTGAAGCTCTTTGATCATTGCTTCGTCTTCTTCAGGAGCCTTTACAGAAGAGACGCCAAAAGAGACAACGGAAATACCACGCAGTTCGCTCCATTTTTTTGAGAGAACCTCATTAAGAGCATCGGCAAGCTCCATTGTATGTCCGGGAAGAGCGCTGTAACGAATGCCCATTTCGGAGATCTTGGCAAACGCAGGCTGCAGGGCTGTCATCAGTTCTGACTTGAGTTGATCGTCCATTTCGCTGCGCCTGTATTCGGTGCTTACGTTGCCACATACGTTAGTGTAGAAGAGGATCGGGTTATCAATTCGATAAGAGTACTCCCCAAAGCATTTAATTGCTATGTCAATATCAAGACCTATGTTTTTGTCAACAACACGAAAAGGCACGGGATTTGCTGTGCCGTATTTGTTGCCCATAAGCTCCTTGGTGTTAAAGAAATATACACGCTGGTCTTTTCCGGTGTCACCGCCGAAGGTAAAGCGCTTGCCTATGTTCTTGAAGGTGTCTTTTATTCCCTTGCCAAGGCCGCCATAAAACAGGCTGGGCTCAGTTGATGTGTCATATACGAACTGGCCGGCGTCAGCACAGATATCCACAACCTGTCCCTGTTCGACGATTATCATGCATTGACCTTCATTAACGGCGATAATAGACCCATTTGAAATAATGTTTTCATCGGACTTGGTATTTGAGCTGCGACCGGAGATCCTCTTCTGTCCTTTTTTTACAAGAACATCCTGATCTAATGAATCACAGTAGAAGTAATCTCTCCACTGGTCGGCAAGAACACCGGAAAGGGCCCCGACTCCTGCTTTTAACAAACCCATAATTTTTCTCCTTTCGGTTAGAAAGCTATTTATAAACACATATTATCAAATCATTTTGAAAAAGTCATTATCTTTGTGCTAAAGTTTATAAAATATTTCTATACTTTTCCATTGATTATTAATCAATTTGTTATAAATCATAGCAAAACTTTGTTAAAAAATTCAATATTAAAGGAAAACGGTATATATTATAATTAATATATTATGAATATGCCGTTATTTAGTTGGGAGGTAAGGACATGGAGCTAAAGAGCTTAAAATTTTTCTGCATTACAGCGGAGCTTGAACATGTTTCTAAAGCAGCGGACAAGCTGGGGGTCGCCCAACCATATCTCACAAAAATAATAGGCCAAATGGAAGAAGAACTCGGTGGAAAGCTCTTTGACAAGGCAGGGCGCCGGATAAAACTAAACGAGAATGGCGAGATTTTTTATAAGCACGCTAAAAATGTGCTTGTGGCTATGGATAAGATGTACGCCGAGATGGCCTATGTTTTTGAAAAGAAATCCCGCATGATAACTCTCATGTGTAATACGGAAGTATACGCCCCCGCTCTGATAGTAGAATTTCAGAACAAAAATGCGAACTACGGTATAAAGGTTTCTTATGCCCCCAGAAAAGAGATGATCGAAGCTCTGAAAAACGGGGATGCTGATTTTGCTCTTTGTGACCCGCCTATTGAAGAGTATGTTGTTCCCGGAATAAGAACTGAAATTGTCTGCCGGGATGTTGCTTGCGCCTTACTTCCCCCGGGACACCCATATGTTGGCGGACCGGCGAGATCCTTTTCCGACTTTACAGGTGACAGGCTTATTACAAACCCCAAGGGCGGCGCTATGCGCAGCCACGTTGATCTGGTCAGTGAGCGTCATGACTTAAACCCTAGAATTGTATGCGAGACCAATGACCCAACCTTGCTGATAAAGGCGGTTGAAAGCGGTCTGGGTTATGCCTATCTGTCCCATATATCACTACTTAAATATCCTGATCTTCGGGCCCAGTGCGTTGATATTGACAGTCCTGATAATTACGGCTTTTTCGGGTTGAGCTATAATGAAAATGCAATAGAAAACCGGGCAATGGAAGATTTCAAAAACTTCACAGTCTCTCACTTCAAGGAACTTCAACAACGTATCAACGAGGAATTTCCTCTGAGATAGTGCAGCAACGCTTCTTGACAAGTCAGAAAATGTGTACTATTATATAATTCAATTTGATAAATAAAAGCAAAGATAAGGAACAAGTAGCCCGAGGACTCCGAACAGAAAGCAGCCGGTTGATGAGAGGCGCACGGTAAACTTAAGGTGAATACATCCTTTAGCTTCGCACTGAACGGGTAAAACCAACTAGGCTGCGACGGGTACGCCCGTTATTGCGTCAGGTCATCGAACCGCTTTGCGGGAGTGACTTAATAAGGCGGCTTGTGTGAGCAAGCTGCGAACCAAGGTGGTACAGCGAATAGTTTTCGCCCTTCGGAATTTCCGAAGGGCGTTATTTTTTTGAACAGGAGTTTTATTCATGCCTATCACAGATTTATTAGAGAAAAATGCAAGAGAGTTTCCGGAAGAGACTGCGCTGGTAGAGATTAATCCTCAAAACAGCTCTGACATTAAGCAAGAGTCTTGGAAAGAGTTTAATCTGGTTGAGATGAACTACCGGGAAGACACCTATCGCAGGGAGATTACCTGGCGTGATTTCGACTGTCGTGCTAACCGTTTTGCCCATTTGCTTCTTGCAAATGGTGTAAAAAAAGGCGACAAAGTTGGCGTTTTGCTTATGAATTGCCTTGAGTGGCTGCCAATTTATTTTGGCATTCTTAAGGCGGGAGCTCTGGCAGTTCCGCTTAATTACAGATATACCGCAGACGAGATAAAATACTGTCTTGATTTGGCAGACTGCACACTATTAGTCTTCGGGAATGAATTTGTCGATCGTGTATTTGCGGTTAAGGACGATATTCCCCAGCTAAAGAAACTGTACTTTATGGGTACAACTTGTCCTGATTGGGCAGAGAGCTACTATCAATTTATGTTATATTGCTCCAGTAGAAAGCCTGCGGTTGAGATTACTGATGACGACGATGCCGCGATCTATTTTTCTTCCGGCACAACAGGTTTTCCGAAAGCTATACTGCACAAACACCGCAGCCTGACCCATTCGGCTATTGCAGAACAGAAGCATCACGGGCAAACTTATGGCGACTGTTTCCTGTGCATGCCTCCCCTATATCACACCGGAGCAAAAATGCACTGGTTTGGCAGTTTGATATCATGTAGTAAGGCAGTAATTTTACGTGGTATCAGCCCTAAATGGATCCTTGAAACCGCTTCTCAGGAGAGAGCGTCCAATGTGTGGCTGCTGGTGCCATGGGCACAAGACATTCTCGATGCTCTGGATAGTGGCGAGATTCGTTTGGAGGACTACGACCTGTCTGAATGGCATCTGATGCATATTGGCGCTCAGCCTGTACCCCCTGTTTTGATTTCCCGCTGGAAGGAGTACTTCCCTAACCATCTGTATGACACCAACTATGGCCTGTCCGAGTCAATTGGACCGGGCTGCGTTCATCTGGGTGTTGGAAACATTGAAAAAGTGGGTGCAATCGGCATTGCCGGCTACGGCTGGGAAACAAAGATTGTTGACAGCAATAAAGGAGAAGTCAATCAAGGCGATGTGGGCGAACTTGCAGTACGCGGTCCGGGAGTTATGACTTGCTACTACAAGAATTCAGCAGCCACAAAAGAAACCCTTTCGCAGGATGGCTGGCTCTGGACCGGCGACATGGCTCGTCAGGATGAGGATGGCTTTATCTGGCTGGTTGACCGGAAAAAAGACGTTATTATTACCGGTGGAGAGAATCTATATCCTGTTCAAATTGAGGACTTCTTGCGCCGGAATGATAAGATTAAAGACGTTGCTGTTATTGGCAGACCACACGCGAGACTGGGTGAGATTGCCAGTGCAATAATTGAACTCAAACCGGGTGTTTTGGCATCGGTTGAAGAAATGAACGAATTCTGCAACGATTTGCCGAGATATAAAAGGCCTCGCGAAATAATTTTTGACGAAATCCCCCGCAACCCCACCGGCAAAATCGAAAAGCCGGTACTCCGCAAAAGATATGGCGCTGTTGACATTGTATCAATTCAAACAGCAGTGCAAAAATAAAGAAAAACCGCCTGTACAGGCGGTTTTTTTAAGTGCTTTTTAGCAGACGACAACTGACCAGTCGTGCTCGTCCTCAATCTTACCCCACTGGATTCCGGTCAGGGTGTCAAATAGTCGCAATGTGAGCTCGCCAATTTTCATATCGCCCAGTTTGTGGGAGATCCCTTCAAATGAAACCTCTCCGATGGGAGAGATAACCGCGGCAGTACCTGTCCCCCACGCTTCCTCAAGCTTACCGCTTTCCACAGCTTCAATCAGCTCATCAATGGTAAAATTCCTCTCCTGAACCTCGTAACCCCAGTTGCCCAGCAGCTCAAGGCAGGATTTTCTGGTAATTCCGGGTAGAACGCTGCCGGTGAGGGCGGGAGTGATTATTTTACCCTCGATCTTGAACATTACGTTCATGGCGCCCACCTCTTCAATATTTCGACGGGTAACGCCGTCCAACCAGAGGACCTGACTATATCCACGCTCTTCAGCGCGCTTTCCGGCCCGAAGAGAAGCTGCGTAGTTCCCGCCGCATTTTGCGTAGCCTGTTCCGCCGCGAACTGCTCTGACGTCGTTGTTTTCTATTAGGATGCGAACCGGGCTAAGTCCCTCGGGGTAGTAACTACCCACAGGGCTGCAAATAATGCAGAATATATAGCTATGTGATGCGTGGACGCCCAGATATGGATCCGTTGCAATTAAAAACGGGCGTAAGTACAGGGATGTGTCCGGTTCGCCGGGAACCCAATCTTTTTCGATCTCTACAAGGGCTTTGAGCGCTTCACTGTACATATCCTCGGGGATCTGAGGCATGCAGAGCCTGTCGGCAGAAGCGTTCATGCGCCGAACGTTCTCAATAGGTCTGAAAAGACGGACGTGTCCGTCGTTACCACGATAGGCTTTTAAACCCTCAAATATTTCCTGCCCGTAATGAAAAACCATGGCAGAAGGCGGAAGAGGAATATCAGCATAAGGAACTATTCTGGGATCATGCCAGGCACCATTGTCATAGTTCATAAGGAACATATGGTCGGAAAACACTGTTCCGAAGGCAACTGCGTCCATTGAGGTCTTGGTTTTTGGAGCGGCTGTAAGTTCAATCTTTATTTTTTCCATGGTATTCCAACTTTCCGTTTTTCTTTTTTCTTAACTTAAAATTTTACCACGACTACGACATAATTCAAGAGAAAGCCGGTGAAAAAAAGATTTTTGTTGCTTGCGCTGTATATATGTAAGTGGAAAATAGCGCTTTTTAGGAAAAAATACGGTCAAGACAGAAAAACCAGTCCGTCTTGACCGTGTTATTAAAATGTGATCACTTACCCAGATATGTTTGCACGAGCTCAAAAGAATAGGAAAAAGCATCGTCTTCTTCAACTGATTTTACAGACTTAATATATACGGTCTTTTTGCTGTTTCCACTGGGATCACCAAGGTTACACTCACCAGTAACTCCCGTGTGATTTGTTATTTTCAGCTGGTCAGCAATGTTTTCAGGGACGAAAGAGTCGGCTTTTTCAATTGCGTCACATAGCATCATGTATGCGTCATATGCTAAAGCCGTAACAGGTGGTACGTATGAACTTCCGCCGTTTTTCTCCAATCTGTCCGAGCTCAGCTCAACCCATGAACTGAATTTTGCGGCAAAGCTCGCTGAGACAGAGTCGGCGGAGCCTTCGGGATTAAAGGCTGACGGCAGGTAGATTTCTCCTAAAGACGCTGTTGCCTTACTAAACAATGTTTGATCGTCCCAAGTGTCACTGCCGATAATAGGCTTTTGGTAGCCGGCTGTTCGCGCTTGATTAATAAAAATCGCTCCGCTTGAGCAGGAAGAGGGCATAAATACGGCGTCATAACCGGAAGTCGACAGCTGGTTTTTAAGACTATCAAAGTTTTTTTGGCCGCTGTTAAAGGTCAGTGTTTCAACCCGTCCACCCAGCCGTATAAACTCGGCGGAAAAGTACTCGCCTAAACTTTTAGAGTATATATCTCCGACCTGCGTGATTACTGCAATGTTGCGATACCCCTTGCCATAAGAGAAGTTGGCAAGTACGCTGCCTTGAAAGGTGTCGTTATAGGTAATACCGAAGTACAGGCTATTGTCAATAACTGCGGGGTTACCGCAGGAAATGGCAATTGCCGGAATACCGGAATTAAGAAACACCGCGCCTCCCACTTGAGAGACCGAAGAGCCATAAGAACCCAAAACCGCAGATACATTGGAGCTCACCAGATATTCCGCGGCGGTTTTAGCGGCGTTAGTCTCAGAGGCGTTATCGGCAGTGACAAAAACAATGTCATAGGTAACTCCGTCCACAGTGACTGTGGGCCTGAGGGATTGGGCGTATTGAAGGCCCAGGGTTTCCTGTTCACCACCGGAGGCGTTAATACCGGAGGTAGATTCAAAAACACCAATATATATTTTTTCGTTTTTGGGGGATGTCTTTTCATTTAAAGAATCGCCGCTGAGCACGCCACCCAGAATCAAAAAAAGTACTACTGCGGCAATCACAGAAACTGCTATTATTATTTTTTTCTTCATAGTAACTCCCAATACATGCCGTATGCGT
>CAZHCB010000061.1:0-2328 GCA_964530935.1 uncultured Oscillospiraceae bacterium | reverse complement strand
CCCGCGGACATCTCCGCAGTAATCCCCAAAGCAGCGCACATACACATGCGCCTAATGCGTGACATTGCGTATCTCTTTGTTTTTGTGGCGGAAATAATTCCGTCCAATGTTGTTTCTTCATGGGCCGCAGCAAAAAGACGGTTGCCCAAACCCTCGCCGGCGTCCGGCAAGTTGGTGTATGCCCGCTCATCCAGCATGCGAAGACGTGAGATAATGGCATCTTCCAGAATGTCCATATTCACGGGGCCTCTGCCCATCTTTTGCTCTCGGTTTAATATGGTTTTTACCTCTTTGGGGACAAGCCCGCGGATAGACTTTCCTTCACGCAATCTAAGGCGCACATCTGAGGCTGAACCGCCGGGTTTATCGTGCCCCGCGCCTTGCCGCTGTATAGTCATGGGCTCAATACGCAAGTGCAGTTCGTTAATGGCTTTGACATATTCCGCTGCCAGAATATTGTTGGGGGCTTCCAGGTGCTTTGCAATTTGTCCGTACTCACGTTCGAGTGCAACTTGTCTGGCAGAGGCATAGGAGATACCGGATTTCATCTCCTCTGTGGTAGCATAAATTACGGCTGGGTCCATAATAGCGGTTGCAAGTGCGTTAATAATATTTATATCTCCGCATTCGCTGCCAAAGCTAAGCAAGTTAATACAATTCAAACCGCCAAGAAGGCCCACAGCACCACGGGCAAAGCCTTCCGCGGAAGAAAGCGCCCAAGGTACCGGCAGCTCAATAACAAGGTCAGCACCCGACATTACAGCCGCCTCAGCACGGGCGTGTTTTGAGAAACAGGCAGCCTCTCCCCTCTGGACGAAATCGCCGGACATAACGCAAACAATAGCGCTCTCGCCGTGGACTGTAGCGCGAGTTTCTTCGATTTGATAGGCGTGTCCATTGTGAAATGGATTGTATTCAGAAACAATTCCCACGAGCTTCATTATTTAATGCTCCTTTGATTTTGCTTAAAAATATATAAAAGGGCTTGTATTTGCTCAGATTTGGTATTAAAATGTTCAAGTATGTGTATATGCGGTGTTTTCGCTTTATTTTACATTTTTCTTACACCGATTACAATAAGAAAGGAAAATAATATGAAAATTTTGGTTATCAATGCAGGAAGCTCTTCTCTAAAATACCAGCTCATCGATATGGAGGGTGAGGTTGTACTTGCAAAGGGTCTTTGCGAGCGCATAGGGATAGATGGTCACCTTAAACACTGTCCCCAAATCGAGGGCAAAGAGATTTTTGATGAAGATATCGCCCTTCCAACCCACAGCGAGGCAATTGCCGCTGTTATCGACAAGCTTACTAGCGAAAAGCACGGCGTTGTTGCCAGCATGTCTGAAATAAATGCAGTTGGACATCGTGTTGTCCACGGTGGAGAGGCCTTCTCCTCCTCCGTTCTCATCAATGACGAGGTCCTTAAGGCCATTGAGGATTGCGCAGTCCTTGCCCCTCTTCATAACCCCGCAAACATCACGGGAATTAATGCTTGCACAAAGGTTATGGGTAATGTCCCGCAGGTTGCTGTTTTTGACACGGCATTCCATCAAACTATGCCCGGTAAAGCATACACCTATGCTATACCCTATGAATATTACGAAAAAGACAAAATCCGGCATTACGGCTTCCACGGAACCAGCCACCGCTATGTTTCTGCCCGTGCGGCAGAAATGCTGGGCAAGCCCATTGGGAATCTAAAACTCATCTCCTGCCACATGGGAAACGGCAGCTCAATTTGTGCAATTGACGGCGGTAAAAGTATTGACACTACTATGGGCTTTACTCCCCTCACCGGTCTGCCTATGGGCACGCGCTGCGGCGATCTGGACAGCGGTGTAATCCAGTTCCTTATGGAAAAATACGGATACGGCATTGACGAAATGTTGAATATACTCAACAAGAAGTCCGGTGTGTACGGGGTTTCCGGCGTATCCAGCGATTTTCGCGATTTGGATATTGCTGCCTCCCAAGGAAATAAGCGTGCGGGGCTCGCCCTGGATATGTTCCACTACGAGGTTGCAAAGTCAGTTGGTTCTTATGTTGCGGCTATGAACGGCGTTGATGCTATCATCTTTACTGCCGGCATTGGTGAAAACAGCAAGGCTACCAGAGCTGAAATCTCCAAGTATCTGAAATATCTAGGCTGCAATGTTGACGAAGAAAAGAACTCAAAGCGTGGCGAAGAAATTGATTTCTCCACCCCCGAGAGCAAGGTTAAGCTACTTGTTATCCCCACTAACGAAGAGCTTTTAATTGCAAGGGATACAAAGGAAATCATTGGATAAAAACTAATCTCCTTTTTGAAATAAACAAACAGGGATA
>CAZHCB010000060.1:0-10019 GCA_964530935.1 uncultured Oscillospiraceae bacterium | reverse complement strand
TCAGAGCTTGCAAGGGATGTGGCGGTCAGCTTTGAGGGCAGAACGCAGGCGTATTCGTAGGGATAGCGGTAGTCCAGCTTTTCCCGCAGAAAAGCGAGCTCTGCTTCCGAAATTCTAATATCTGTACTTTCTGTTTCGGGAATAGCCTCCGTCTCCAATGTTTTGGGGTCGGCGATTTTTATTTCCGGCGCATTCCCGGGGTTTGCCAGAGAGGCTGAGAGCAGCCACTGTGCCGGAGATGCCTGCCGTCTCAAAAGCTCGGGGGAGGGTGGAGATGTCAGTCCTGCTTCGATCTTTTCAATAAGCGCGACCGGGTTTTGATCGGTGCAGGAGATATAAAGCAGCTCCTTTGCTCTGGTCAGGGCAACATACAGAACCCGCATTTCTTCCGAGAGCATCTCTGCGCCCAACTTTGCTTTAATTGCCCGGTGGGCGATGGAGGGGAACTCGATCCCCCGTTCCAAATCAGTCAATTTGCTGCCAAAACCCAACTGGGGATGCACAAGCACCGGATCGCTAAGGTCTGTTTTGTTGAATTTTCTAGCCGTATCCGCAAGGAAAACAACAGGGAATTCAAGACCCTTTGATTTATGTATGCTCAAAATCTGAACACAGTCGTGCTTATTGCCCGATGCGCCCGGTTCGATTCGACGCTCCTGCATGGTCTCAAGCCTGCCGAGGAACTCCGCAACCCCGCGAAAGCCCCCGTTTTCAAACTGAGCGGCCAGCTGGGAATAGAGCAGAAGATTTTCTGTGCCCGCACCGCTTCCGAGAATTGCGGTCCAAAGAGCGGGCAGCTCCAGCCGGTCATATATTTGCGTGAGCAGCGCGCCGACGCTCAAGTCGTAGGAGAGTGCCCGCAGTTCGTTTAGAGTTTTAACGAACTGCGCACATTTTTCGTTTTCTGCTGAGAAGCTGCACAGGGCAGTGAAAAAGTCTGATTTCCGGTTCGCGGCACGAATTTGGGAGAGCTCGTCGGCGGTGAAGCCAAACACCGGTGAAGCCAAAACGGCAGTGAGGGGCACGTCGCGGTGGGGGTTGTCGATGACCGTTAAGAGGGCGGTTAAAACGACCACCTCGGGGGATGTGAAAAAGCCGCCCCCCTGCTGGGATGAAACGGGAACTCCCGCTTGTGCCAAAGCGGCCTTGTAAGCGCCTCCTGCGGAATTTGGGGAGCGCAGTAAAATTGCAATATCCCCGTAACGCACCGGTCTGGGCACTCCGCCGTCAAGAATCTCTTTGCCGGAGCTGACCAACTCTTTTATCTGCCGGGCAACGAAGCTTGCCTCAATTGCGATTTTGTCGGGGCGCTCCTCGTCTTCGCCTTCGGCGGAGACGATTGTAAAAACTGCCTTGCCTCTGGATGCAGGCGCATCCTCCGGCGGGTAGAGGCAGCAGTCGGCATTATAGTCAATGTCCCCCAGAGCCTCGGACATAAGCGCTTCAAAAACGCCGTTACAGGCCTTGAGAATTGCTCTGTCGGAACGGAAGTTGTGCTGTAAAAGAACGCTCACGGGCTCATCTTCCGCCGCCTCCGCCGCGCTTTTGTACGCAGCCAGCCTGTTGAGAAAGATGCCCGGATCCGCCAGACGGAAGCGGTAGATAGACTGCTTAACGTCACCGACCATGAACAGATTGCTCTCGTCCTTGGATATGCAGCGGAAAATCAGATCCTGCACAGCATTGACATCTTGGAATTCATCAACCAAAATCTCACGGTAGCGCTGAGAGATCTCTTTGGCTGTATCCGTGGGTTCTCCGCTGTTCTCATCACAAAGAAGAGTCACGGCATAGTGTTCAAGATCTGAGAAGTCCAAAATTCCACGCCTGCGTTTTTCCGCGCTGTATTGCCGGTCAAACTCCAAGGTGAGCTCCGGCAGCGCCAGCATAGCGGGAAAAGTGCGCCGCAAATCACGAAGCGTTTTTTCGGAGCTTCCGTCAAAGATAAGACTCAGTTCACCCAGAGATTTTTTGCAGGCGTCCCGCAGGGCGGTAAAGCTACGCTTGCGCTCCTCAAACTCGTAGTTTTTTAGAGGTTTAAGGTTGGGGAAGACGATGGGAAGAGCGGCGGCCGCGCTGTCCCAACCCCTTGACAGGGCACGGGAGAAATTGCGCAGACCGTCCATTGTTTCAAGGATGCTCTCGCCATAGGCTTTTATGAGAGGGGCGTTCTCCTCCTCGTTTCGGCAGATTTCGAACCAGAGCTCGTCCAGCCGCTGTGACCAGAAAGACGCAGTGACGGAGGCATTTTCCATAAGCTGCCTGCCCCAAGGGGTATTGCCCACGTCGTTAAAGCGGGCGTCCTTCATCAAGGACATCTGCTCACGCATCCATTTTTCCGGATATGGGTGGCTTTGCATCTTCTCGTGGAGGTCAAGAACGGTCTTGGCAAGGCGCGAATCGTCCCTGCCGCTGCCGATACCGGCCGCCAAGGCAGCAAAACCGGCGTTTTCTTCAATAGTTTCGTAGGCGGCTTCCAGAGTTTTGTCCAGCGCTTTGAGCTTGAGCTGGCGGCACTTGTCCTCATCGCCCACAGAAAAGTCCGGAGCCAGCTCCAACCTATGGCAGTTCTCCCGAAGGATATTTGCACAAAAGCTGTGGATAGTGCTGATAGGCGCGCTGTAGCAAAGAGTGTTCTGCTTACGGTAGCGGCGATTTTGCGGGTTTTCACCGGCAAGGGCGGAAAGCTCCTCCAGAATTCTGGAGCGAAGCTCTGCCGCGGCGGCACGAGTATATGTAATTACCAGAAACTCGTTAATATCATAGGGCTCCTCATCGTCGGTAACATAAGCCAGAAGCCGCTGGGTGAGAACACGGGTCTTCCCGCTGCCGGCGGCGGCGGATACAAGCAGGGAACTCTTCCGGGAAACGGCAAGAGTCTGGGCGGGGGTCAGCTTTATCTTATTCATCGCCCTCACCTCCAAGCATCTGCCAGAAATCCGCTGTCTTTATTTTTGAGAGGTAGAGCCTCTCGCCGCTAAGCCGGTCAAAACGGCAAACCCTCTCATAAGGGCAGTATGTGCAGGCGTTGTCTGAGGCGCTTTTATAGCAGGGTCGGGCCTGAATATCACCTTCTGCGATATCACGGGACAGTTCCAGCAGGCGTTTGTCAATATGCCCGCGCAGCAAAGCAAGCTGCTCAGAAGTGGCAAGAGAGTCTCCGGCATTAGCTTCACCGTTTTTGTATTTTACGGGGATATATTCGGGATTATGGCTGTTTTCCATGGCGTAGATAAGCGCCTGGTCATTTAAGAGCAGACCGCTGCGGCGCAGCTGCTTGCCCTTTTCGCGGCTGAGCTCATCGTCGGATAAGTCGCCGGAGGAAGAGATCATGTTGTCTCTGGCAGGAACATAGAGAACACCGGCAGGTATGATTTCGCCTTCAAATATCTTCCCGCCTTCACGCTCCAGCGAGAAGAGATACAGGAGCATTTGCATTCCCATGCCATACCAGATCTCCGACAGAGAGAAGGCCTTTTTCCCGGTTTTGTAGTCCATCACACGAAGGTAGAGCTTGCCGTCCTTGTAGTAGCCGTCGACCCTGTCTGCAGTGCCGTTAACAAACAGCTCATCCTGACTGTTTTCCAGATGGATGGCAGGCAGCTCCCCGTCGGCTTTGAAGCTCAGCTCAAAGCGCAGGGGCGCAAAGTCAGATACGGACAGTTCCCGAAGCATATCCGCCACGACCCGCTTTACCTGTGGGCGCAAACGGTTAAACAGAAACACAAAACGGGGAGATTTTTCCTCAAAGCCCCCCAGCTTTTCAGAGATATACAGGTCTGTGTACTTGTCGGTAAGGGTAGCTGCTAAAGCTGGCGTAGTGTTTTTAAAGCCCACCGTCTCCGAGATCTCCGCCGCGCACTTTTCCAGTACATAGTGCATGTATGTGCCCAGCTCCGGAGGGTCGAACTGCGCCTTTTCACGCTCGTTAAGCTTAAGACCGTAGCGCAGGAAGTAGTAAAATTTGCACGAGAAGAAAGCATCCGCCCGGGAGGGGGAAATGTGGAGAGTTTTGCCGTAAAGAGCGTTGTTGGAGTCCCTTGAGAGCTTGCCCAGAGATTTGTCCGCCCGCTGCTTGAGCAACCAAAGGCGCTGCTCACCACCGGGGGTTTGGCAAAAGTATTCATACGCCAGAGAACTGTTGCGATCAGTGCTCTTTTCAGCACCGGCAGCTAAAAGAAATGCCGGATTCTGAGACGAAAGACGCAGCCGGCTGCAATCGGCGGTTTGAGCTTCAATATCAAAAAGCTGAGTTCCCCTGCTGATCAGGAAGCAGGGACGGGTCTTGTCTCCGTTTGAATCCGTAATACAGTAAGAGAAGGTGAGTGTTTCCGACGGCAGAGTAACGCAGTTGTAGATAAGGGAGAGCTCACGGGGGAGGCTGTCCCCTCCGCCCGGAAGGGCGATCCCCACCTCCTCTAAAGCGATTCGGTTATCCTCTGTGAGCAGACCCGTCTTTTCGGTCAGGGCGGGGACTCGGTCGTCTGAGGCGCCCATAAATATAAGATGCTTAATATTCCGGCGGCGCATTCTGTCGATCTCGCCGGCAGAAACACTGTCCGGAGTGAAGGGGATGGACGCAACATCGTACTGGGACAGCATTTTCAGGAAAAGCTCGGAAAATTGGGTTTGGTTCATGTGGGTATCGCCCAATAAGGCGGAAAACTGCTCCATTGATTGGCACAGAATTCCCCAGAGCTGGGAAAACTCGTCCCCGATGTGGCTCATTCCGGCCTCATCCAGAGCTTTAGCGTGTTGTTCCAGAATTTCGGGAAGATCAATGTCAGAAAAGAAGCGGGCCAGAGTCTGCACCTGCTCACCGGCAGTCTCGCTCTGCTGTCCGTTCTTGAAAAGACGCATCAGTGGCGAAACCAGAGCGCGGCGCAATGCGTTCAGCTCTGACAGGGCATCCGCCGATTCAGGGGTTTCTTCCGCCCCCATACCTTCGGGGTGCTGTTTCCAGTCAGCGGAGCGGGTCCAGCCGCTGCCCTGAATGTTCCAGAGTGTTGCGTAGCGGCTCAGCCTGTCACAGCCGTCCTGCGGGATGCCGGTAAGTCCTGTTTTTATGTAGGTGAGCACGTCCTGATGGTCCCAGCCGCCGGATATGACCTGAAAAGCGGCGTCCACAAGGGCCGGAAGAGGTTTTTGCATTATACTGCCTCTTCTGGCTGTGAAAATAGGCACACCGTAAAACTTGAAGCTCTCCTCAAGGGCGGCAGAATAGTCAGAAAAATTGCGGGCGGCAATTGCAATATCACCCCAACGGCAGCCGTTATCGCGAACAAGCTCGATGCAGCGGGCCGCCGCCGCCTCACACTCACTGCGCAGGTCATCTGCACGGCACAGGCTTATGGCGCTATTTACGTTATCAAACTTTTCCGATGTATAATTGAAGAGATGGTCGTAATAATTATGTAAGGGCAGCGCTTTCGAGCCCTTGTAATCTGCTGTTTCGATTAGGCACTCAATTGCTGACTTCTCGCAGAAACGCAGCAGCTTATTGGCGGCAATACGTGCGGGCTCGAACTGCTCACTGTCACTGTGCAGTCCGTCGCAGGTCAGGCAGACGGTTACAGGTACGCCGGCCTTGAGAAGCTCCTCAATAACAAGGGATTCGGCACCTGTAAAATCAGTGAAGCCGTCAATATACACTTGTCCGCCCCTGCATATGCCGCTTCCCCCGATGGTTTCCGCCAAGCGCAGGAGTCTGTCGGCGGAGTCGGCGTGTCCCTGAGCGAGGATCGCTTCATATGCCTCCAGACACAGAGCCAGGTCGGAGAGCTTCAAAGTCAGCTCTCCGGAAGACGATGGTACAGCATTTTCGAGTAAACTGGAGGAAATTAAAGAATTTTTGAGTTCTTCTATAGTCTGCAGCAGCTCCAGCAATAGCCTCGGGTTGTGCCGGGCAGAGGAATAGAGCTTTAATTTAGAGCCGATCTGGTTCAGGGCAAGGCTTATGCACAGGAGTCTGCCGCCGCCGTCAAGAAAGACTTTATTACCGGTGCCCATCTCCTGAGCAACGCGTACAGCAAGGCGGGAGAAGCTGATCACCTCAGCGTGGAGGGAGAGGCTGTCACCACAGACGGCGCAAAGCTCACGCTCTGCCTCGTGGCTAAACTGTTCGGGTACGATCATGTAGATGCCCGTTTCACGCATTGATACCTTTTGGCTTATTTCCCTTGTTATCCTCGCGGTCTTTCCGCTGCCTGCCGTTCCGACGATAAGCTTTAGCACAGCGACATCCCCCTTTCCGAGTGTTGTAGTGTTATTTGCATTATAGCATACATGTTTCACGCGTTAAAGATTAAGCTCATAAAAACGCGTCATTTTGAGCGTTTTTGGGTAAAAGCAGACCACAGGGATAATTGACTTGTGCTTTGCCCCATGATAAAATACCCTAAATGACTATGGAACTTATGTAGTTATATCCACGGCGTCTTGCCGTGAGAAAGAATTTTCATACCCGAAGGAGTGATTATCCGCAATGGATGATGGAAGCCCTCTGTCTTGGATAATAATATTTTTCCTGATAATGATGGCGTTCTATTTCGCAATGTGCGAGACCGCAATTTCCTCTGTCAGCCGGATCAAGATCAAAACCGAGCTTGACAAGGGGGATCGTTCTGCGAAAAAGGCAATGTTCGTCTTGGACAATTTTGACAAGGCGATTACCACAATACTTATAGGCACAAATATTGTTCAAATTGTTACTGCCACAATCGTAACGGTTCTTGTTACAAAACGCTGGGGTGTTTCCGCGGTGACCCTGTCAACCTTTGTAACCACTTTTGTCGTGTTCTTTGCGGGAGAAATGCTGCCCAAGAGCATTGCAAAAAAATACTCTCTCAGCCTCAGTTTGGCACTTTCGCCGTCGCTGAAGGCTTTTATGACGCTTTTCTCCCCTCTGGCTTATGTTCTGACCGCAATTGGTCAGAGCGTTGCAAAGCACACCCGGGGCGACACGGAGTTCACCGTTACCGAGGATGAGCTCTACGACATAATCGAAAACATGAAGGATGACGGCGAGCTGGACGCTGAAAAGGGCGAGCTCGTTCATTCTGCGCTTATGTTTGCGGACGTTGCGGCGGAGAGCATTATGACTCCCCGGGTTGACGTTACCGCTTTGGACATAAGCTCCGAACCGGCTGAGATTCTGGAGCGCGTCAAGGCATCCAGACACAGCCGTTTTCCCGTATATTCGGGGAATATCGACAATGTTGTGGGAGTTTTGCAAATTCGCCGTTTTATAAAGGCGTATATCAAGCAGGGGGATGAGCTGGACCTCGAATCGGTGTTGGATGAAATCCACTTTGCCCACCAGAGCACCAGAATTGATGAACTTTTGTCTGCTATGAGCCGCAAACGCCTTAATATGGCCGTGATCACAGATAACTACGGCGGTACGAGCGGCATAGTTACGGTGGAGGATATTTTGGAAGAGCTGGTTGGTGACATTTGGGACGAAGACGACGACGTCGTTGAATCGGCCATCAGGCTTGAGGATGGAAGCTACGAGCTGGATCCGGAGCTGACCATGGAGGATGTTTTCGAGGTTCTGGACTTTGACGATCCGGACGATTTTGACTTTGAACATAAGCTCATCGGCGAATGGGTGTTCGAGCATTTTGACTCTATCCCCAATGAGGGCGGCAGCTTTGTATATAACGGACTGGAGATATCTGTTCTGGAAATGAAGCACAACCGCATAGTAAAGCTTCTTGCGCGCATTCTGCCTGAAGATGAGGCGGAAGGAGGAGCGAAGAAATGAGTTTTCTCTTAAATGTTTCTCCTTTCTACTATGTGGCCATAGTTTGTCTGGTGGCTTTGGCCGCTTTTTTCTCTGCCGCTGAGATGGCTTTCGCTTCAGCAAATCGCATCAGACTTGAAAATGCCGCTGAAAACGGAGATAGATCCGCAAAGGTCGCCTGCGCAATTTTTGATAAGTATGAGGATATGCTCTCAACCGTGCTTATCTGCAATAACCTTGTTAATATTGCGGCCTCATCTATCGCGTCGGTTATTGCTCTGCTCCTTGTGGGCGACGGTAACTCGGGCCTGGCAACAACCATTGCCTCAGTTACTATTACTCTGCTGATTATTATTTTCGGCGAAACCATGCCCAAGATCGTGGCTAAGAAAAACGCAAACCGTTATTCAACAAACTTTGCCTATATTGTTCGTGGACTCATGTTCATTCTAAAACCCATTCTCTTTGTAATAGTGGGAGCCATTAACTTTATTACAAAGCCCTTTAAGGGTGAGCGCCCTGTTGATGAGCAGGAGGCGGCTGCCCTTGAACTGGTTTCGATTATCGAAACAGTTGAGGGCGAGGGCGTTATTGATGAAGAGCGCAGCGAGCTGCTTCAAGCGGCACTTGACTTTTCTGACATCTCCGCAAGCGAAATAATGACCAGTCGTGTGGATATGCTCTCAATTGATATTGACGATGATTGGGACGAGATAATGGAGACCATTTTGTCCTCATCCTACTCCCGTCTGCCGGTTTATGAGGACAGCATAGACAATATAATCGGCGTTCTGTATCTGAACCATTTCTTCAAGGCTATTTCCGGAGCGGAGCAGATCGACATTCGTCCGCTTCTGCTGACACCCTGCTTCGTGTATAAAACTCTGAAGCTCCCTGCCGTTCTGGCGGAGATGCGCAAAAGCAGAACCCATATCGCCATCGTAACAGACGAATACGGCGGCTCAATGGGTCTTGTTTCCATGGAGGACGTTTTCGAAGAGCTGGTGGGCGAGATCTGGGACGAGACAGACGCGGTCGAAGAGGAAGTGATCGAGCGCGCCGAAAACCTCTACGAGCTTGACGGCGATATGAGTATGGGCGACTTCCTCGAAATGCTGGACTGGGACGAGAACGCAATAGACACCGAAAGCGCTACTGTTGGCGGCTGGACTATTGAGAGCCTGGAGCATTTTCCGGTACGTGGGGAAAAGATGAGCTATGAAAACCTCACGGTGATCATTCTGGAAGTGTCCGGACAGCGCGTTGAGCGGGTCCTTGTCAAGGTTGGCGACCCAACAACCAAATAAAAGAGTGCACCTTAAAGCGGGCGTATCGTTAATAATGATACGCCCGCTTTATTAGATAGGGCGGCTTAGCTGTAGAAGCTGTCACATTAGGCAAATAATTGTGAAAAAAATGTGAAATAAATATTGACAGGGAATACTATATCTGATATTCTTACAAAGCACGAATTGGGAGAGTTGCGCCCATTCGTACGAATGCGATGAAGCGGGAGATTGCGAAGATGGGTCCCCAAACGAATCGAAGATTTGTTTGGGAAAGGACGAGCAACGAAACGAAGCGGATATCCGTCGAAAGACGGGTGTAGCGGAGTGGAGTTTGTGAGGACGCTTCGGTAACTTTCGTGGAGTATGTCCGTTGCCGGTTTCCGGCAATAATCGGGCGGTTGAGATGTTCCAGTATCACAGCGTATATCGCTTGAACGGAGTTTGAACCGGAAAAGAAGTTCCGGTTTGTTTTTCGGACAAGATCTGATACGCACGGCGAAGTGTACGGAAAATATTCTCACCGAACGCAAATAGACCGGCGGAGCCCAAAGCCGCTGTGTAACAATCGTTTGGAGGAATTATCAAATGGCAGCATCAAACAAAAAAATGGTTCGCATCAGACTCAAGGCATATGATCATCAGCTTATCGACAAGGCAGCAGAGAAGATCGTTGAAACTGCAAAGCGCACAGACGCCAAGGTTTCCGGCCCCATCCCCCTGCCCACCAAGACTGAAAAGATCACTATTCTCCGCGCTGTTCATAAGTATAAGGACAGCCGCGAGCAGTTCGAGCGCCGCACCCACAAGCGTCTTATTGACATTATGAATCCCACCCAGAAGACCGTTGAAGCCCTTACAGCGCTTGAGCTTCCGGCTGGCGTTGAGATTGAAATGAAGCTGTAAATCAGCAGACGCTGAAACCCGATGTATACATTATATTAATGTGCATCGAAAACCCCACAAACAACCCTATTGTCCGTCTC
>CAZHCB010000059.1:0-10452 GCA_964530935.1 uncultured Oscillospiraceae bacterium | reverse complement strand
GTGCATCCACGAGATGAAGCTCATCGTTGACCTCATCAACAGCGGCGGCTTTGCGATGATGCGCTACTCCATCTCCAACACCGCCGAATACGGGGATTACCGCACCGGCAAAAGACTTATCACCGAGGACACTCGCAAGGAGATGAAGAAGGTTCTCTCCGAAATTCAGGACGGCACCTTTGCCAGCGAGTTCATGCAGGAGTTTTCTTCCGGCAGGCAGGCAAGGTTCCTCGCGACCCGCCGGAAAGAGTCTGAGCACAAGCTGGAAACCGTGGGCGCGCAGCTGCGCAAGATGATGAGCTGGCTCAAGAAATAGTTTTTTCTTTTTCATATAAGGAGTTCTTTCATGAAAAGCGATAACGTAAAAACCGGCATTCAGCAAGCCCCTCACAGAAGCCTTTTCTACGCTCTGGGTATGACAAAGCAGGAGATGGAACGGCCGCTAATCGGCATTGTCAGCTCCTATAACGAGATCGTCCCCGGACACATGAATCTGGATAAAATAACGGAAGCCGTCCGTCAGGGCGTCCTGTCCGCGGGGGGCACGCCCATAGTGTTTCCAGCCATTGCCGTCTGCGACGGTATCGCAATGGGACACGAGGGCATGAAATATTCTCTTGCTACGAGAGATTTGATTGCCGACAGCACCGAGTGCATGGCTCTTGCCCACCAGTTTGACGCTCTTGTTATGATCCCCAACTGCGACAAGAACGTTCCGGGACTGCTCATGGCGGCGGCTCGTGTCAACCTGCCCGCCATCTTCGTTTCCGGCGGCCCTATGCTCGCGGGAAGAATGGGGGATAAGCAGACCTGCCTGTC
Organism: uncultured Oscillospiraceae bacterium; assembly: GCA_964530935.1. GTDB lineage: Bacteria > Bacillota > Clostridia > Oscillospirales > Oscillospiraceae > UBA2658. The sequence goes on along the minus strand of CAZHCB010000059.1, from coordinate 9,633 downwards.
CTCCATGTTTGAGGCGGTGGGCGCCTTCCACGCCGGTAAAATGTCGGAGGATGAGGTGGAGGAGTTCGCCAACAACGCCTGCCCCACCTGCGGCAGCTGCTCGGGAATGTACACCGCCAACTCCATGAACTGCGTGACGGAGGCTCTGGGCATGGCTTTGAGAGGAAATGGCACGATTCCGGCCGTTATGAGCGCAAGAATCCGCTTGGCAAAGCACAGCGGAATGAAGATTATGGAGCTGTATGAGAAGAACATCCGTCCCAGAGACATTATGACGGCGGAGGCCTTCCACAACGCGGAGATAGTCGACATGGCGCTGGGCTGCTCTACAAACACCATGCTCCACATCCCGGCCATCGCCCACGAGGCGGGCATAGAGCTGTCTCTTGATATGGCGAACGAATACTCCGCGAAAACTCCGAATCTGTGCCATCTGGCACCGGCGGGGGAGACCTTTATGGAGGATTTGGAGCGTGCCGGCGGTGTTCACGCGGTAATGGCAGAGCTGTGCAAGAAGGGGCTGCTGGACACGTCCGTAATGACCTGCACCGGAAAGACTTTGGGGGAGAACCTTGAAGGAATAAAGAATCTGGACGAGAGCGTTATCCGCCCTATTGAGAAGCCCTATTCCCAGACCGGCGGCATAGCCGTTTTAAAGGGCAACCTCGCCCCCGAGGGCTGTGTTGTCAAGCAGTCGGCGGTTTCGCCGGAAATGATGCGGCATCAGGGTCCGGCAAGGGTTTTCGAGTGCGAGGACGACGCGATTTCGGCCATAATAGCCGGAAAGATTGTTTCGGGAGACGTTGTTGTCATTCGCTATGAAGGGCCCAAGGGCGGCCCGGGAATGCGGGAGATGCTCAACCCCACCTCCGCCATCTGCGGCATGGGTCTGGGCCAGAGCGTTGCGCTTATAACCGACGGACGCTTTTCCGGAGCGACCCGGGGCGCGTCCATCGGCCACGTTGCCCCCGAGGCGGCGCTGGGCGGAAACATCGCCCTCGTGCGGGAGGGCGACCAAATCGCCATCGACATCCCCGCCTGCAAAATTGAGCTTCTGGTCTCCGACACGGAGCTGGAAGTAAGACGGGCGGCTTGGGTCTGTCCCGAGCCGAAGGTAAAAACCGGCTATCTTGCAAGGTATGCAAAGCAGGTGACCAGCGCGGCAAAGGGCGCGGTGCTCAGTCTATAAAAACACTAAACCCCGTCACCTGGGTGACGGGGTTTAGTGTTGACATTTTAAGGAAACATGCTAAAATTACTTTTGTTCATATGGGTGCTTACATCTAACTTGATTTTACCCTTATTTAATTCTGTAATGGAGGCGTAACTGTGGACGACAAGTCGCGTTATCGGCGGGATTTATTTGACAATTACAGGGAGCAAATAATGTATTGCGTCTTTGGCGTGTCAACAACGCTCATCTGCTGGTTGGTTTACAGCATTTGCGAGCGCTTTATCGGGCTCAACCTGTATTATTGCGGCATGGTTTCCTGGGCGGTCGCAGTGGTTATCGCCTTTGTCACCAATAAGCTCTGGGTATTTCATTCCAAGAGCTGGGCGCCGGAGCTGGTTGCCAAGGAAGCGGTGACCTTTTTTGGAGGACGTGCCATAACAGGAGTTCTTGAAACCCTTGCCGTACCGCTTTTGGTGGATGCGGGATTTAACATGACCATATTTAATGTTCGGGGTCTGCCGGCGAAAATGGCAGTTACTGTCGCGTTTGTAATTTTGAACTATTTTATGAGTAAATTTATATCCTTCCGCCACCGGAAAAAAGCGGTGTAAAAAAATAAAGAAGCATATAAAACACCCGCCACATTTTTTGTGGCGGGTGTAACACACTACACGGTCTGCGAAAAACAGGATAGGTTGGTCAGACTATCAATGACAAAACGCTCCGGAGATAATTGCAGATAAACCAGATTGACGTGATCGCCTTGATTTACGCTCTCATATATTTCCTGAGGAGTATAAAAATCCGTATAACTGTCGTCCATTCCAAGGGCGATGCTCAGAACGCAATATAAAACGGTGTCTTTTCGGGTTCCGTCAGAAATAATTTTCTTTTCGTGAACCGTTCTCTGAATGGCAGAATACCTGGGCAGGCGTTTTTCTAAATGGTAGCCGATAATTATGTACAGAGATATAAACAAAGCCAAATATATGAAGAGGCTACCAACAATAATAAAGATAAACACATTATCTGATATGTTAAGGTTTTCTAAATTTATACCAAAATAAACAATAGGACCAACACATAAAGGTAGCATGGCAATAATACCAACCGCAATCAAAATAGTAATCTTGGCATCATAACTACGCCCGGATTGCTTTTTAGGGGGGCTTGCGGATATGTGATATTGATATTTATCCTCATTCCGCTTTCTTTTTTGCTTTTTCAAGTCAGGTTTTTTGCGCGGCTTTTTATTAGCATAGAACATGCTTTCACCATAAGACGTAGAATACTTATTATCAAGCCAAGTAAGAAAAAAATAAAAAGTACGAAGAGACCAATGAGACCCAAAAAACCGGTTGTTGGCAAAATTAATACACCGCTTTCTCTATAGGATAGACTTTTTATTCAGCCTCTTTTTTAAATATAAAAAACTTGCTGAACACATAGTTTAGCAGGATCACAATCACATTGAGAAGAATCTTTACGACCAAAGTGCCGTTGATGCCCAGAATGGTGGTGTTCTTCGCCCCCATAAGGTCCGCAAAAACCAGAAGTCCCAGCTCCTCAATCGCGAAGGAGACGACCCTCGCCGCGAGGAAGGAGGGGATCTCCCGCTTGAGAATCTCCGCCCTCCAGCTCTTGGACTTAAAGACCCAGAGCTTGTTGGCTATATAAGCGAAGCTCACCGCGATGATAAAAGCAAGAGCGTTGGAGACAAGGGAATAGTCCTTGCCGAGGGCTGTCAGGGCAAACCAAAAAACAAGGTAGTTGACTAAGGTGGTCAAAACCCCGAAGACCAGATACGCTATGGTTTCTCTGTTTACTATTTTTTCGATAAGCTTTTTTATCATTTTCTCCCTTTGCCCTCTTGACCTGTTTTTACAGGCAAGGACACTTCCTAAAAAAGAAGTGTCCCGGATATTATAAGTATAATAGTTATAGATTAGTCTCTTTTGCGGCGGTAGCCGCCTTTTTTTTCGGAGTACATGCGGCTGTCGGAGATGCGGCTGTCGGAATCCTGCATGAACTGTTTAAGTTTATCTTCAAAGCTTGCCTCGGTGGGAGCGGAGGTCTGCTGCTGATTACGGGGAGTATAGCCGCCTTGTCTTGGGGCTTGTGCCGGTCTTGGAGCGGCGGCCGGGGGCGCAGGGGCATAAGATGGCTGAGCCTGTTTTATAGACAGGTTTATCTTCCCCGCTTCACTGATTCCGATTATCTTTACCTTAACAGTTTGACCATTATCGACGTGCTCGCTGATGTCGTTTACAAAGCTGTTGGCAATTTCAGAGATATGAACCAGACCACTGCTGCCGTCCGGCAACGCGACAAAAGCACCGAATTTTGTTATACCGGTGATTTTTCCCTCGACTATTTCTCCCAATGTTGGCTGCATATAGGGGTGTTTCCTCCTGTTGTTGTCTTTATAGACTCTCGGAATGCCGCTTACTAGTCGCCTATATCGTAAAAGATCTTTTCCCCGGGCTTAACCAAGCCAATGTCGTTCTTGGCAATATCCTCGATTATTTCAGGGTCCGTGCTGTGCTCAATATCATATTCAAGCTCGGAGTTTTCCTGCAGAGCTTTATCGACCTGCTGCTGAAGCTCACTTCGCTTTCCCTCGGCGTCCGCGGTTTGCTGCCTCAGGGAGAACAGGGTTATCCCTGCGTACACGACCAGAGCGAGTATGACGATTTTTGTTATTAGGCTTGCTCGTCTGAGTTTCATGATAGGTTTCTCCTTCCAAAGCTTCCTCACCGGTTTCTGGCGCCGTTTCGCCTTTTGCTTTCATTCTAAACCCTTTGCAAGCTTTTTGAAAGAGTAATTTTGCCTTTTTAAGTAAAAATTTAATGGGAACACCAATAAAATGTACGGTTTTTGCTGCTAAGCCTACAAAGAAGGAAAATATTGTGAGGAGAAAACGACTTAAAAGCGAGAAGTAAAACACCCCCCCGACAACTGCGCAGCCGATAATATAGAGCCGTCCGACACCGTTTCCCACGGTCATAAACAGCAAAAACAGCAGGCACAAAGCCACAATGCAGCACAGCACGTCGCAGATAAAGGTGAACCACCGGCGTTTGAGCCTCAGCCTGAAGGCCTTGAAAAAATCATAGAGCAGCCCGAAGCACATGCCGGAGAGAATCGACACAAGAGTAGAAATTAATTGGTCTATAACAGGCTGTCGCATAGCTTACTTGAAAAGACGAGCCCAAAGGCTTCCGCTGGGTGCGGTCTCTTCATAGCCCAGCTCCGCGATAAGCCCCGTTACGGACAGCTCCCCGCTGTCCAGCGTCAGCTTTGCGATATGCAGGTCGCTTCCACGCAGGATAAGGTTGCCTTTGCTTGTGCGCAGGATTATCTGCCGGTCATCAAAGCTTTCAACCTCCTCAACACCGGAAACAGATAGCTTCTCCCTGTTCTCCATTATTATATTGTGGGGCATTGCGCTGTTTTTTCCCTTTTCCTCAATTACCATAGTATTTCATCCCCTTTGACTTTTTTGTAAATACTATGCTTATTTCGGACGAGGTATACCCCTATAAAAAAGAGAGGGCTTCCTTTGAAGCCCTCTCTAACTGTTTTTTTATGCCGCCATGTTGCCGTTGCCGAGCTCCATTGCCTTTGTCACCATTTCCATAAATCCGGCAAAACCGTTTTGATATGAGGTCTGCTCCCACATAAAGACACCCCGGCACTCAAGACCCAGGTCTTTTGCGTCACCGAATATTTTTGAAATAGCGGAGTTATATTCCCCTAGGCTGACCTGCTTGTCGTCAACACGTAACTGCTGGGAAATGGTTTCGCCTGTTTCGATATCCAGCGTATCGTGCTTATAGGCGAGGGGTGATAAACACAAAACTCCGTCGGCGGAGCCGAACTTGATCAGCTCACGGTAGTAGAACTCGATATTGCCGTTTCCGCTTTCAATTAAAAAGAAACGCTCGCCGGTGGTTTTGTTCTCCATCAGGCGGAAATCCTCCATGAGGTTTGCGTTGACGTAGGTGCCGGTAACGTGGTCGCCGCCGTAAACTTCAAGTATCGTGGGCATGTTTGCCGATACGCACTCAACCTCGCCGTCCACTATGTCAAAAAACTGCAGACCCATTGCAGCCGACGCCCCCGAGTCAAACACGATAAGCTCCCGGCAGCCGTCGCAGTCAAGGTCGATAAAGCCGATGCCCGCAATGCTGCCAAAGAGGGCCTCGTTGAGCGTGTCGTAGTTTTCCGTGAGAAAGTCGGTGTAGATCCCAACGGCCTGCTCGTCGCTGACGCTTGAAAGGGGTGTTTTATCCGGTTCGGGGGGAGTGCTTTCCGGTGAGCCGGAGGGTGATACGATGGCGGAGCCGGATTCCAAGGGGCCGGAAACGGCCGCCTCAACAGCCGACTGCTCCCCGCAAGCTGTGAGAGAAAGGAGCAGCAATATGATTACAGCAATAAATGCAAAAATTGTTTTCCGCATTTGGAACCTCTCTTTCGTGACATAAAAACCAACAACTGATACTTCTCAAATGTTTTTGAATTTTGACTATTGTATCACCAAGAGCCCGACAGGTAAACACAATTCAACCATTTGTAGAATTTGTATTATTTTTGTAACGTGTAAGAGAAATCGGTCATAAAATGACAAAAAGGGGCGGGAAAACTCCCGCCCCGGTGGTATTTTGTTCGGATTTAGAGAACTTTTTCTAAAAATCCCTTTAATCTGTCGGTCTTTGGATTGTCAAAAAGCTCTGCGGGCTTGCCCTCTTCCACGATTTTGCCCTCGTCCATGAAGATGACCCGATCGCCCATCTCGCGGGCAAAGCCCATCTCGTGGGTGACAACGACCATGGTCATACCGTCTCTTGCCAGCTGCTTCATAACGTCCAGCACCTCGCCCACCATTTCCGGGTCAAGGGCGCTGGTGGGTTCGTCAAAGAGCATTACGTCCGGATTCATGCACAGGGCGCGGACAATGGCGATGCGCTGCTTCTGTCCGCCGCTCAGCTGGCTGGGATATGCCTGCGCCCTGTCCTCCAGACCAACGCGCCTGAGCAGAGCTCTGGCCTGAGCCTCCGCCTCCTCCTTGCTCTTTTTAAGAACCTTTACGGGGGCGAGGGTCATATTTTTCAGGATGCTCATGTGGGGGAAGAGGTTAAAGTGCTGGAACACCATCCCCATCCTCTGCCGGTGGATGTTGATGTCGGTTTTGGGGTCTGTGATGTCCGTGTCCTCAAAGAGGATAGTGCCGCCGGTGGGTACTTCCAGCAGGTTAAGGCAGCGCAGGAAGGTGGACTTTCCGCTGCCGGAGGGTCCGATAACAACAACGACCTCGCCCTTGCGGATCTCGTTATCTATGCCGTCCAGAGCCTTTATTTTGCCGCCGTTATAGTATTTCTGGAGGTCTTGAGTTTTGATAATGATGTCATCGCTCACTGTTGCGCAGCCTCCTTTCCAGCTTCCCGAGCAGCCATGTTAAGAACATGACCATCACAAGGTAAATAAGGGCAATGGTTATGTAGGGCATAAACATTTGATATGTTTTACCCGCTATATTCATCGCGCCCTTGGTCAGGTCTTTGAGCCCGATGACTGTGACGATAGAGGTTTCCTTAAGCAGAGTAATAAGCTCGTTGCCCAGTGAGGGGAGAACAGATTTCAGCGCCTGAGGGATGATAATGGAGGTCATGGTGGTGGAGTAGCTCAGACCGAGGCTGCGCCCGGCTTCCATTTGACCCTTGTCAACGGCCATTATTCCCCCGCGGATTATCTCGGATACATAGGCTCCGGAATTGATTCCGAAGGCGAGCACCGCGACCCCGATCTGGTTTCTTGTGCTGCTGAATATTACGAAGTACATTATCAGCAATTGAACCATCATTGGGGTGCCGCGGATAATCGTAACATACACCCTGCAAAGCCAATTGAAAAAGCTCAGAATACGGCTTTTTTTACCCATCGACTGCTGGTCATAGGCGGAGCGGACAACGGCGATAATAACACCCAGAAAAAAGCCTAAAAGTAAGGCAAAAATCGTCAGTTCAAGTGTTACGCCCAAGCCTTTTACATAGTAGAGCCAGCGGTCGCCCTCAATAAAGCAGCGGTAGAGGCTGTTTTCGAAGCCTGCCCACATCTCCGGTAATTTTGCGAGGAAATCCTGCATATTTTCCTCCCCTTTCAGAAAATCCAAAAAGGGCGGCGTAATTGCCGCCCTTTTTTATTAACCGATATTAATCAGCTTTAATATATTTGTCAATTATAGTTTTAACGCTTCCGTCCTCAATAAGCTCTTTGAGAGCGTTGTTAACTGCGTCAGACAGTGCTTTGTTGTCCTTGGAAATACCGATTGCATAGTCTTCAAGAGCAAACTCTGTGTCCAGTATCGCAAGGCCCTTATTTGCCGCGACATAGGCTTTTGCGGGCTCGTTGTCAATAACAACGCAATCTACCTTGCCGTCGACCAGCGCCTGAACCGCGGTTGCGCCGTTAGCATAAGCAATAACCATATCCTCGCCATAACCGCCGTTTTCCGGAGTGTCGGAGCAGTAGATATATCCGGTTGTGCCCTCTTGAGTACCGATCATCTTGCCTTCCAGATCATCAATAGTCTGGATCTCGGAGCCTTCCTTAACAATAACCACCTGGATGCCGGTGGCATAGCTGTCAGAGAAATCGACCATTTCAAGGCGATCTTCGCGGACGGTGAGACCTGCCATGGCGATATCGCTTTTGCCCGTCTGAACAGATGTGATAACGGCAGTAAAGTCCATATCATCCACTACCAGCTCAAGACCGAGCTTCTCGGCGATAAGTGTGGCGATTTCAACGTCGATACCCTCATAACCGCCATCGTCGGAGATCATTTCATAGGGAGGGAAGGAGGCGTTTGTGGCCATGTGAAGAATGTTTGCCTCAACCGTGGTGAAATCGCCGTCAGCCGCGGGGGTCTCGGCCTTTTTGCCGCAGGCGCCGAGGCTCAGAAGCAGAGTCAGTGCCAGAACGGCAACCAAAATTTTTGAAATTTTTTTCATTTTCGTCACTCCATTAATAGTTTTTATTTTTGCTGTCGCATGGTACACAGCTTGAAATCACAAGCTTTGTAACGAAAATGATTATAATACACGATGAATGATTATTCAAGGGATATTTATATTTTTGTTAATTATGCTACATTATTCATAGAATAATGCCCCCTTTTGCATAATATTCTAATTACGTTTCCAAAACAAGGCATAAATATGCAGTATTTAATTTTTTGCGACTCCGCCGAATTTTTGGACAAGATCGCTGTATTTTCGACAGGCAGACAGCCTGTCACTCTCCCTGCCGCCGAGAGCCTCCACCAGTATGGCGGACTCCTCCTCAAGGGGGTAGATCTTCACCTTGCACTTGCCCTCCTTGAGGCTGATGCCGTCGGAGAAGTCCGCCCCGGATTCCCAGAGAACGGAGGACATTTGCCGCATAAGAGAGGCTCTGTTTTTGCACAGCAGCTCCTGACAGAGTCCCCGCTCTCCCCGGGCGGTGAATTCGGTCTCCTGAGGCTGGGTATAATACTGCTCGCCGGTTCTGGAGATGATCTCACCGTTTTTCGTTACGGACTTTGCCGGCACGCAGCAGTTCCGGCAGATAACGGTGCCGTCTATGACGCTGGCGTCGCCCACGTTTCCCCCGTCCACAACGGAGTTTTGCACTCTGGAGAATGCGCCGATCCTGCTCTTTGCATGGATAATACTGTGCTCAATGATTGCTCCGTGTCCTATTTCGGCGCCTCTGCAAATAACGCTGGGAGCTATCACGGTAACGCTGTTTTCCAGACGAAAGACTCCCCGGCCTCCGAAGTAGTAATCCTTTGAAGCGCCTCTGACCTTGAGCTTGCCCTCCAAAGCGTCCATGCAGCAGCGCAGATAGCTCTCCCCGTCGCCGATGTCGCACCAGTAACCGCTCATGGGAAGGCCCGTCATCTTCCGGTTGCTCTCCGCCATAAGGGGGAACAGGTCTCTTGCGAAGTCAAAGGGGATATCCCGGGGCACAAGCTCCATAGCCTTTGGAGATATAGCGTAAACACCGGTGTTTACATGGTCTGTTACAACTCTGTTCCAGTTGGGTTTTTCGATAAAGCTGACGATTCGCCCGAACCTGTCCGTTACCACCGTACCATAGCGCAGAGGCTGCGGGTGGGGATAAAGAGCCATTGTCACGTCACTTTTCGAGGCTAAGTGGTGTGCAAAGAATGTTTTTAGCTGGAAATCGCAGGCGGCATCGCCGCTGATGACGAGAAAGTCCTCATTTCTGTAAAAATCGGAACAGGCACGAACACCGCCGGCTGTTCCAAGTGGTTCTTCTTCGATGTGATAGGTTATAGAAACACCAAACCCCGAGCCGCTGCCGAAATAGTCCATTATACTATCCGGCTGATGACCCAAGGTCAGGCAAAGCTCTGTAAAGCCGTTTTCTTTAAGCAAAAGCACCAGGTGCTC
>CAZHCB010000058.1:0-10663 GCA_964530935.1 uncultured Oscillospiraceae bacterium | reverse complement strand
AATGCAGGTGCAGCACCCGTCCAACACTTACTGTATACAAACACCCAAAATCTTGCTATAATACCTTTAATTATTATCTGAGGAGGCGGTTATCCTGCTTATCGAAGAGCTGCGAAAAAAAGCGAATAATTTGCCTCTTTTACCCGGCGTTTACATGATGCTCGATGAGGTGGGCGAGATAATTTACGTGGGCAAGGCCAAGGCGCTGAAAAACCGCGTCAGCAGCTATTTTAGAGGTGAGCACGAGCCCAAAACCGCCGCCATGGTGGAGAAGGTCTGTGACTTTAACGTAATTGTCGCCGCCTCCGAGTTTGAGGCGCTGGTGCTGGAAAACTCATTAATAAAGCGCCACCAGCCCCATTACAACATCCTCCTGCGGGACGACAAGGCCTATCCTTTTATTCGGTTGGACGCAAAAAGCGCCTTTCCGAAGTTCACTATAGTCAACAAAATCGCGGAGGACGGAGCAAAATATTTCGGCCCCTTCGGCGGACGAACGCTAACCCGGGAAATCATCCAAACAGTGAGCAAGGCTCTGCTTCTGCCAAGCTGCGGGAAGAAGTTTCCAAAGGATCTGGGCAGGGGCAGACCCTGTTTAAACTTCCATATGGGTCAGTGTCTGGGCTACTGCGCGGGCAAGGGTGACGCGGGGACATACTCCGCCGCCATCCATGACGCGGAGCTTATTTTGGGCGGCAAAACCTCGGAACTTCGCGCCCAGCTCCAAGAGGAGATGGAGAAAGCGTCTTATGAGCTGCGTTTTGAGCAGGCGGCCGGGCTTCGCGACAGAATAAAAGCTCTTACCGGGCTGGACAACCGCCAGAGAGTAATTGGCGGCAGCGCGGCTGATGTGGACGTGGTGGGATTTTGCCGGGGCGCAAAATCCTGCTTCACCGTTTTGCACTATGTGGACGGTAATTTCGCCGCAAAGGACTACGAGCTTTTCGAGGAGCCGCTGGAGAGCGATGCCGAGGCTATATCGGCACTTATAAGGCAATACTACTCCATAAGAGGTATCTGGCCGAAAAGCATTCTCCTGCCCGCAGAGCCGGAGGACATGGAGGAAATCTCCCAAATGCTCACCCAGGCCTCGGGACACAAGGTCAATATCGAAACGCCCAAGCGTGGGGAGAAGCACCTTTTATTGGAGAAGGCCAGGATAAACGCAAGGGAAGAGTGCGTTCGGGCGACAAGCGCCGTCGAGCGCAGGCTTAAAACTCTGGAATGGCTGCAGGACGCTCTGGGACTGGAAGCTCTGCCCCGCAGGATAGAGGCTTTCGACATCTCCAACACCGGAGATTTCGGCATTGTCGCCTCCATGACGGTTTTCGTGGACGGCAAGCCCCTGAAAAAGGACTACCGCAAGTTCAAGATAAAAACCCTCCGGCATCAGGACGACTTCGGCAGCATGAGAGAGGTCGTCACCCGCCGCTTCAAGCGTTATCAGGACGGGGACGAGAAGTTTGCCGGTCTCCCGGATCTGCTGCTGATCGACGGCGGCACCGTCCACGCGGGCATTGCCGAGCAGGTGCTCTCGGAGCTGTCGATTGCCCTGCCGGTTCTGGGCATGGTCAAGGACGAGCGCCACAGGACAAGGGCGCTCATCTACTCCGACGGAAGCGAAGTCGGCATTACAGGCAACCCCGCGGTTTTCGCCCTGATCGGCAACATTCAGGAGGAGACCCACCGCTTTGCCATTGAGTATCACCGCAGTCTTCGCAGCGCGACCATCGGCTCGAGGCTGGAGAGCATTTCCGGAGTCGGCGAGACCCGGCGTAACCGGCTTTTAAAGCATTTCAAGACTATAAAGGCCATTTCTCAGGCAAGCTATGAACAGCTGTGTGAGGTTGTGCCCAAGAACACCGCAAAGGCGGTTTACGACTACTTTAGAGAAAAAGACACTGAAAAAGAGGAAGAGAAATGAGAGTTATAACGGGAACCGCCCGGGGACGCAAGCTTCGGGAACCAAAAAACATGGACATTCGTCCAACCTCCGACGTTGTGAAGGAGGCTCTCTTCAACATCATCCAGTTTGATATTGAGGGCAGGCGGGTGCTCGACCTGTTTGCGGGTACGGGACAGCTGGGCATTGAGGCGGCCAGCCGGGGAGCGGCCAGCGTTACCTTTGTTGACGAGAACGCCGAGGCGATAAAGCTTATTAAGGAAAACACGGAGCACTGCGGCATCAACGCGACAGTTGTTCGGGAAAACGCGGTGTCCTTCCTGAAACGCGCGGGGCAATTCGACCTGGTATTCATTGATCCCCCATATAATACCAACCTTATCGACAAGGCTCTGGAAAAAATTATTGAATTTGACATATTGTCAGATGGTGGTATAATTATCTGTGAAACAAAGAAGGAAACCGTGCTTTTGCCCCTGATTCCTCCATATTTCATCAAAAAAGAATACAAATACGGCAAAACAAAGTTAGTTGTTTGCGAAAAGGAATAGATTCTTATGATAACGGCAATTTATCCGGGAACTTTTGACCCGCCCACTCTGGGGCACTTGGATATAATAAAGCGCATTTCCCGTATCTTCGACAAGGTGGTTGTCAGCATCGTTATGAACGTTGAAAAGAGCCCCATGTTCGAAATTGAAGAGCGCATGGAGCTGCTCAAGGAGATAGTCGCCGACATGCCCAATGTTGAGGTTCGGTACACGCTGGGTCTTTTGGCGGACTACTGCAAGGACTTTGAAAACCCTGTCGTTATCAAGGGTCTGCGCAACCATATAGACTACGAGTATGAAACCACAATGGCGGTTTTCAACCACAAGCTGGACCCTTCGCTGGAGAGCTTTTTCATTACTGCCAACCAGCAATATACCTTTGTCAGCTCCACCGCCGTTAAGCAGCTGGCACTCTTTGGAGTCGACCTCACCGATTATGTGCCCCCGCAGGTGGCGGAGGCAATAAATAAAATGAAATAACTTGATCCCCTTGCCAAATTCAAAAACAGATTTTTGGAGGAAAAGGTATGAACGAATACGATGAAAACCTGGAAGTAACAGAACTGCTGGAAATGCTGTACAACACGGTAGTTGACGCATGGGGCGTGCCCCTGAGCAAGGACAAATGCACCATTTCCCGGGAGAGTACCCTCAACCTCCTTGATGACATTCGCGCTCAGCTGCCCGTGGAGATCGCCGAGGCAAGGAGACTGCTGAACGCAAGGGACGAATTCATCGCCAACGCAAAGCGGGAGGCGGAGTCCATTCGCAGAGCCGCCGAGGAGCAGGCCCGCAGTATGGTGGAGGAGCAGGAGATAGTCAGAGCCGCCCGCACCCGCGCCGGTGAGATAGTAAATGTTGCGGAGGGCAAGGCACGGGAAGTTGTCCGTGTTGCCAACGAATATGTTGACGATGCTCTGCGCAGAACGGAGGATGCCATCGCCGCCGCCATCAACGAGGTGAAGGGCTCCCGCGTCCGCTTCCGCGGAATTGCCGCGACCGTTCCCGCAAACAACATCCAAACCATCGACGGAGCCGACTTGGAGGACGCACCGGAGATATAATCCGCAGCTTAAAAAGCGGCTAATTAACAAAATAAAGAAAAAAACGGTTGTGCAAAAAAATTTTTGCACAACCGTTGTCTATATTTAGGAAAAATATTATGTAAAACAAGCTTCATCGTACTATAACTTGTGGTCATAAAAAATTGTCGACAAAATCTTGCAAGAGGTAACAAAAAAAGCCTCTTGCATTTATTTATGTTAACCTTTATAATGAAGCACAGCGGTGGGGAAAAGTGGGATAGAATGTTACATTGACCCAATAATCCGTTGAAAAACAGCTATTTTAGCAACAAAAACGCAGCAGGGCTAACGTGCCTTGACTGCGCTAAATTACTCGCAAAGGAGGGGAAAAAATGACCGGCGAATACTTTCACACGCTAGACTCCAAGGGAAGACTATCTGTTCCGTCTCGTCTCCGCGAGGATTTAGGTAATGTGTTTTATGTAACCTTAGCGATGGACAAGTGCCTTTCTGTTTTTTCAACTGAAAGCTGGCAAGTGTTTTCAGATAAGGTTAACGAGATGTCTTATGTAAAGCAGCGTAAAATGCGTCCCCTCTTTGCTTATGCGGCAAAATGCGAGCTTGACGCTCAGGGGAGAATTCTTATCCCCCAAAACCTTCGGGACTTTGCGGGACTTAAAAAGAACGTGACCGTGGTCGGTTGCAACGACCACGCCGAGCTCTGGGACAGCGACAGATGGAAGTCCCTGAGCCTTATAGAAACCACACCGGAAAATATTGAAGCAGTAATGCAGGAGCTTGAATTCTAATGGAATTTGCCCATTACTCCGTTATGCTTGACGAGTGCATAGAGGGTCTGAACATCCGCCCCCAAGGCGTTTATGTGGACGGCACACTTGGGCTCGGCGGACACTCGGCGCAAATCGCTTCCAGACTTGAGGCGGGCGGCAGACTCATCTCCATCGACAGAGACGAGACCGCGCTGGAGAGAGCGCAGGCCGTCCTCGCCCCCTATATGGACTTCGTTACTCTGGTCCACGGTAACTTTCGGGACTTGGGGGACATTCTGGACAGACTGGGGATAGAGAAGGTTGACGGAATGCTCTTTGACCTCGGGGTCTCCTCACCCCAGCTGGACGAGAGCGAGCGGGGCTTCTCCTACATGAGCGATGCACCTCTGGATATGCGCATGGACAGGGGAGAGAGCAAAACCGCCGCCGACATTGTCAACACCTGGAGTCAAGGCGAGCTGAAAAGAATTTTATACGACTTCGGCGAGGAGAGATACGCTCCCAGAATAGCTGAGGCGATAGTTCGCAACAGAGAGAAAAAACCCATCGAAACCACACTTGAGCTGGTGGAAATTATAAAAAGCGCCATGCCGGCAGCGGCCCTCAGGGAAAAACAACATCCGGCGAAACGCAGCTTTCAGGCGATTCGCATTGCGGTAAACGACGAGCTGGACGCGGTGTCTCAGGTGCTGTCCACGGCGGCAGACCGGCTTACCATCGGCGGCAGACTCTGCGTTATCAGCTTCCACTCCCTAGAGGACAGGATAGTGAAAAACGCCATTGCCTCCAGAGAGAACGGCTGCATATGTCCCAGAGACTTTCCCGTTTGCACCTGCGGCTTCGTTCAAACTCTGAAAAACCTCAGCCGCAAACCACTGCTCCCAAAGGAAAAGGAGCTGGACGAAAACCCCCGTTCACGGAGCGCGAAGCTTCGAATCGCCCAGCGGGTCTAAGGGCAAAAGTCCAACAAAATCCCTCCTAAGAAAGGGGAAACATCATGGCACAGACCACCTCATTTTATGATTATTACACACCGGTAAACGGAAGTCTTGCTTATGACTTCAGTACCATCGCTCCCGCCCGTGAATGGGAAAGTCCCAGATATAGGGAGCCGGAGCGCAAGGTCGTTATTCCCGCGCCCCCCGTTGTTAAGGAGCGCGTAGCGACCCGGGCGAAGGTCAAGACCCAGCAGTCGGTTGCGCCCCTTGCCATCGTCGGTTTTATCTGCGCTGCAATTTTGCTGGTCTTCACCCTCATGGCGAAGATCCAGCTGACCGTAGTCACAGACGAGGCTGTTAAGCTGGAAACTCAGCTCGCGGAGCTGGAGCTTGCCCAGAACAGACTGCTCATCGACTATGAGAGCGTTTTCAACCGCACCGAGATCGAGGAATATGCCACCACCGTTCTGGGTATGCAAAGACCCAGAGAAGAACAGATTACCTACCTGAACACCTCCGTGCCCGACAAGGCGGTAGTTCTGGAGCACGCCAGCGATACAAACAGCTTTACCGCCCGCCTGAGTGATATGTTCGGCTTCTTAGGGGAATATTTCAAGTAGCTTTTATAGTATTATAGCATGATGGAATCATGATATAATTTGGCCATTTACCGCCAAAGGCGGTAAGGCCTATGATTATAGCGCTTTGTCACGGAGTGACAAAATGCGCATATAATAGTTGCTTTGCAACTATTATAGCATGATGGAATCATGATATAATACAAATAGCTGCAAGCGTCGGAGGTAATAAGCAATGGCTGATAAAAAAAGAATGAGCAGGGCGAACCCCGCTCCCAACTCAATGATGCTTCGCCGCACACTTACTTTATTGATAGTGTGCGGCATAGTTGCTTTTCTGGTTCTGGCAATTCGCCTGTTTCAGCTGCAGGTCGTGCAGCATGATCTCTATGAAAGCGAAGCGATAAGCAACCAGGTTCGCCACACAACCGTGTCCGCAAGGCGGGGTACTATCTACGACACCACGGGTAAAATTCTGGCTATGAGCGCCAGTGTAGACAATGTTTTCATAAGCCCGAAAGAGATAAAGCTGTATGAAGAGGACATAGACCTCATTGCCGAAAAGCTCCAGGAGATTCTGGGTGTTGACAAGGAGAAGATCCTCCAGCTGGCGCAGAAGACCGAGTCATACTATCAGACGGTTGCAAAGAAGGTTGAGCCGGAGGTCTCCGAGCTCATCCGCGAGTTCAAAAAGGAATACAAAATCAACGGCGTCAAGCTGGAGGAGGACAGCAAGCGATACTACCCCTACAGCAGCCTAGCCGCTCACGTTATCGGCTTTGTCAACATCGATAACGACGGCGCTTACGGTTTGGAGGCCATTTATAACGACGAGCTCACCGGCGTTAACGGGCGCGTTGTCCGCGTAAAAAACGCCGTCGGAACGGATATTCTGTTCACCAGCTACGAGGACTATTACGACGCCACCGACGGCAACGATGTTTACACCACCATTGACGCCAGCATCCAGTACTACCTTGAAAAGCACCTGACTCAGGCGGTTTCGGACTACAACGCCGTTAACGGCGGCGGAGCGATTGCCATGGACGTCAATACCGGAGCTATCCTCGGCATGGTCAGCATGGGCAACTTTGACCTGAACAACTATCAGGACGTGAGCGACGAAGTAAAGGCGCTCATTGAAGGCACAACTGACGAGGCTGAAAAGAAGCAGATTTTACGCGACGCCCAGCTTCTCCAGTGGCGCAACAAAACTCTCAACGACACATATGAGCCCGGCTCGACCTTTAAGATTTTAACTCTTTCCATGGCTCTGAACGAGGGGCTCGTAAACGAGCAGAGCACCTTCTTCTGCAGCGGAGCCGGCGTTAAAACCTCCGGTGACGCCAAGCCGAGATACTGCTGGAAGGCCGGCGGTCACGGCAGCCAAACACTGACCCAGTGCCTGCAGCACTCCTGCAACGTGGCGTTTATCAACATGGGTCTCATGGTGGGCGCAGAGAAGTTTTACGAATACGCCGAGGCCTTCGGGCTGTTTAACGCAGCTGCCGATAAGACCGCCGGTCAGAGCGGAAAAACCGGCATTGACCTCGGGGGAGAGAGCGGCAGCATCTGGTGGTCAAACGAGATGTTCACAGACCCGCTGAACAAATCCCAGCTGGCGGCGGCCTCCTTCGGGCAGACCTTTAACATCACGCCCATTCAGCTTATCACGGCAGTTTCCGCCTGCGTCAACGGCGGCAACCTCATGAAGCCCTACACGGTTGAGGAGGTCGTCAGTCCCGAGGGCATATCCATTAAAAAGACAGAGCCCACAGTGGTTCGGCAGGTCATAAGCAAGGAGACCAGCGCAAAAGTCTGCACAATGCTGGAAGCCGTTGTGGGCGACAAGACGCAGGGCACGGGCAAAAACGCCTACGTCGCCGGATATAGGATAGGCGGCAAAACCGGAACCTCCAAATACACCGTTAAGGAAGCCAGCGGCGTTGACCAGTACATCGTATCCTTCATCGGCGTTGCGCCCATGGACGACCCGCAAATAGCAATTCTGGTCTTTATCGACACCCCGGTAAACAGCGGAGTGTATGTCAGCGGCGGTCAGATGGCGGCACCCACAGTGGGAAAGATTTTTGCGGATGTTCTGCCCTATATTGGCATTGAGCCGCAATATTCAGAAGCCGAGCAGAAAACTATCGACCGCTCTGTTCCCGACTTGAAGGGTCTCACCCTTGCCGAGGCCAACGCGAAGCTCACGGAAGCGGGCTTCATAAGCCGGGTCGTGGGCAGCGGCGACACCGTTACGTCCCAGCTTCCGGCGGCAAATGCCATTATAGCCGCGGATAGTCAGGTTATAATCTATTTGGGAGACGCAGCGCCCCAAGAGACGGGGGCAACCGTTCCCAGTCTCTACGGGTACAGCTACAGCGTCGCCCGGCAGTATCTGGGCGGCAGAGGCCTGTTTATCAGAGCCACGGGCCCCATCACAGACCCCACAAAGGTCGTTGTAACTTCACAGTCCGTGGTTGAAGGCGCAACCGCCGCATACGGCTCGGTTATTGAGGTTTCCCTTATCGACCAAAGTGACCTGGGAACCTACTAGCCGGACTGTTGAAAACTTATACACATTCAGAGGAGGTGATGGCATGACATTGTCGGAATTGTTGCTTGGGCTCAATGTTTTGGAATCCACGGCAGACCTTGACACGGTCATTGGCGATGTTAGCTATGACTCACGAAAAACCAAAAAGAACGATTTGTTTGTGGCGGTGCGGGGCTTTGAGAGCGACGGTCATAAATTCATCGGCGCGGCAGTAAAAAACGGCGCGGTTGTTGTGCTCTGTCAGGATAAACCGGAGGAGGATATCCCCTACGTTCTGGTTGCCGACTCCCGATATGCCCTCGCCATTGTTTCCTGTAATTACTTCGGAAACCCCGCTTCCAGGATGACCATGGTGGGTGTTACCGGCACTAACGGAAAAACCACGGTGACCATGCTGCTCAAGCACGTTTTGGAAGAGAGCACGGGGAAGACCTGCGGTCTTATCGGCACAAACCAAAACATGATAGGCGAGAGGATTCTGGAGACCGAGCGCACCACCCCCGAGTCCTACGAGCTGCAGAAGATTTTTTCCGAGATGGAAAGCTCCGGCTGCTCATATGTTATTATGGAGGTCTCCTCCCACGCCCTTTCTCTCGACCGAGTTGCGGGGGTGCGCTTCGACGTGGCGGTTTTCACAAACCTCACCCAAGACCATTTGGATTTCCACAAAACCATGGAGGACTATGCCGGGGCAAAAGCCATTCTCTTTACCCGCTGCGACAAGGCCGCCATCAATATAGACGATGACTACGGCCGGTATATGGCAGACTCAGCCTCATGCCCCGTGCTCACCTACTCCAAAGAACATCTGGACGCGGCTCTGCTTGCCAAAGACATTCGGCTCTCGCCCACAAATGTGCGCTTTCTGGCGCTGGCGGGGGAGGCGCAGCTCGAGCGTATTCAGCTGGATATTCCGGGCAAGTTCTCGGTTTATAACGCCCTGTCCGTAATTTCGGCGGGAATGCTGCTGGGCCTGGGTCTGACGGATATAAGCGCCGCTCTTAAAACCGCTTCCGGCGTGAAGGGCAGGGTGGAGGTCGTTCCCACTCCGGAAGAGTTCACCATTCTCATTGACTATGCCCACACACCGGACGCGCTTGAAAATGTTCTCCAGTCCATGCGGGAGGTCTCCTCCGGACGGCTGGTGGCGCTTTTCGGCTGCGGCGGAGACAGGGACGCGACAAAAAGACCCATCATGGGAGCAATAGGAACGGCCCTTTCTGACTTTGCCATTATAACCTCCGACAACCCCAGAACCGAAGAGCCCTCCGCCATCATTGCCGACATCGTCGGGGGCATTAAACAGGCCAAAAATAAGTACACTGTCATTGAGGACAGAGTCAAGGCGATTCATTATGCTATTGACAACCATTTACCCGGAGATGTTATAATCCTTGCCGGAAAGGGTCACGAGACCTACCAGATAATAGGAAAAGAAAAGCACCACATGGATGAGCGGGAAATTGTCGCCGATTACCTGAAAGAGCTTGGTGCCGGTTCTTAAAACAAAGAAACCCCGGAACATGTAAACTGCGTTTTGAGGGATGGAGGAAAACAAATGACACTGAAGCTATGCTTAGCTTTTCTCGTATCTTTTATAGTTGCCGTAATAATAGGCATATTGCTTGTACCGTATCTCAGGAAAATTAAAGCCGGTCAGTCCATCAAGGAGGACGGCCCCAAATGGCACATGTCCAAGGCGGGAACCCCCACCATGGGCGGAATAATCTTCATCGTCGGAGTTTTTGCCGCCTGCCTGACAGCCGGAAAATCCTGCCTCAAGGAGGGTGATTTCGGTCACCTGTATGTGCTGGCTCTGGCACTGGCCTTTGGCGCGGTGGGTTTTATTGACGACTACGAAAAGCTGAAAAAGAAGCAGAATCTGGGTTTGACTGCCGGAAAGAAGTTCCTTCTGCAAGTGGCGGTTGCCGCGCTGTACGTGTTTTTACTCAGAAATCTGGGGTACCTGTCACCCAATCTCTACATTCCCTTTGCCAATATCAGCATAAGCATGCCCGAGTGGCTGTACTTTGCGTTTGCGATCTTCGCCATTGTCGCAACGGTCAATGCCGTTAACCTTACAGACGGAGTAGACGGCCTTGCAACGGGCACGTCCATGCCCGTGTTCCTGTTTTTTGCCGCGGCAGCTCTTGTCTGGGGACATGAGTACACGGCTCTGGGCGTGTTCGCCTCAGGACTTCTGGGGGGCTTGTTCGGATTTTTGATCTTCAACTTCAACCCCGCAAAGGTGTTCATGGGCGATACCGGCTCGCTGTTTCTCGGCGGCGCTGTCGCCGGTATGGCTTTTGCCCTTGAT
>CAZHCB010000057.1:0-11113 GCA_964530935.1 uncultured Oscillospiraceae bacterium | reverse complement strand
ACGGTGGAGATGTTTACGAATTTTTGTGGGACAAAAGTACGCACGTCTCAACATGGCAGGTTCTCGGGAACATGTCAACGGCGGTGCCGGCGGTGGGACGGTAGCCCTTTTCACTGAAAAGCTTCAGGTCACGGGCGAGAGTGCCCGGGTCACAGGAGACGTAAACAACGCGCTCCGGCGACATTTCGGCGACGGTGTCAATGAGCCGGGCAGTCAGACCCTTTCTGGGCGGGTCAAGCACTACCGCTGTGGGCGAAACACCGGCGCAGGCCAGCTGCTTTGCGGCGTCTGACGCATCCCCGAGAATAAACTCGGCGTTGGTAATGCCGTTTTCCAGAGCGTTTTCCCGGGCGTTTCTCACGGCGGACTCAACGATCTCCGCCCCGTAAACCTTCCTCGCGCCTTTGGCGAGACACAGGCTTATAGTTCCCGCACCGCAGTACAGGTCGAGAACCGTCGCGTCCCCGTCGGGGCTGGCATATTCCAAAGCGCGCTTATATAAAAGCTCCGCCTGAACAGGGTTGACCTGATAAAAGCTCCCCGGAGAAATGCGGAAGGTGAGTCCGCAGAGCTTGTCCTGAATGTAGGCCTGACCCCAAAGAGTGTGATACTGCCCGTCCAGCACGGTGTTGCCCGCAGACTTATTAACGCAGAGCACAATGCCCGTAAGCTCCGGACAGGCTGCCCGCAGATGGTCGGCAAGAGCCTGAGTGTTACGACCCAAGCCCCCGGCGGTCACAACAACGGCCACCGCGTCACTGCCGTAAACGGCGTTGCGCAGGAAGAGATGGCGAATAAGCCCCTTGCCGGTGGTTTCGTCATAGGCGGGAATATCTCGCGCAGCCATAAAATCGCAGACAGCGCAGGCCGCCCGAACGGAGAGCTCCGACTGAATTTGGCAGTCGGTAACAGACACCTGCTCGTGGCTGCGGCGGCGGTAGAACCCGAAACAGGTTTTTTCTTTTGCCTCTTCAGCCGTATCCGCGGCAATATTAAAAATCGCCTTGTTGCGGTAACGCTCCTGACTGTCCGCGGGGATTATCTCATCAATGGAAAAATCCAACCGTCCTATATGCTCAAAAGCGTCGTTAACTCTGGCCAGCTTAAAGGCAAGCTCATGGTCGTAGCTCATGTGCAGCAGATCGCAGCCCCCGCACTTGCCGAAAACGGGGCAGGAGGGCGGTATCCTGTCCGGTGAGGGTAAAATAAGAAAAAGACCTTTTCCGAAAACGGCGGTCTGAGTCACCTTCAGAATAAGGATCTCCCAAGTTTCTCCAAGCATGGCCTGCTCGACAAAAACGGCTCTCCCCTCGATCCGGCACACCCCCGCGCCGGAGCTGGAATATCCTGTTATTTCCGCAATATAAGTTTGGTTCTTTACTAAGGGCACGGTGGCTTTCCTCCCAAGATAGTGGTGTATTTAAGACATTTTATCATACATATTGATAATTAGCACTTTATTTTTCTGATAAATTATGCTACAATCCCCACATGCAGACTTTTTCGAGTCTGGACACAAGGAGGATAGGAAAATGAAACAGATTATAAAGGGCGTTAAAGGCGTAGCATTGGTTTTGCTGATAGTCGTCTTAGGCTTTCTTATCTACACAAACTTTTTAACAAACCAGCAGATGCTGGAGGCGGAGCGTCAGGCGGCGGCGACTCCCGAGCCTGTTGTGACCCCCACGCCCACCCCCACCCCCACGCCGGATATTCAGGAGACCGACGACATTGTGCTGACGGTTTTGGGCGACATTGTGGCGCACACGGGGCTTAACTCCGAAGCGAAGCAGTCGGACGGCACTTATGATTACACGCCCATTTTGGAGGGCGTTAAGGCGGACGTTGAAGCCTCGGATTACGCCATCTGCACCATGGAAACGGCCCTTGCCGGAACGGGGGAATACACCGGCTACCCGCTGTTCAAATCGCCGGACGGCTTGGCGACCAGCCTTAAAAACCTCGGTATAGACATGGTCAACACCGCGAACAACCACTGCATGGACGGCATGAAGGCGGGGCTTGTCCGCACGATAGATGTGTTGGAGCAAAACAGTCTCGACCACATCGGCACCTATCGCAGTCAGGAGGAGCGGGACGCGAACAACGGCATCGTCGTCAAGGACATAAACGGCATCAGCATAGCCTTCGTCAGCTACACCTACGGCACGAACGGCATTTCCGTCAGCGGCTTTAACTACGCTGTAAACCTGATTTACACCGATTATCTGAACACCTTGGCGAACATTGACTACGACGCGCTCAAGGCGGATATGGCAGCGGCGCGGGCGCTTAACACCGACCTTATAGTCTGCCAGATGCACTGGGGCGTTGAATATGAGACCACACCCGTTGCCTATCAGACAGAGCTTGCCGACTTCCTGTTCAAAGAGGGCGCGGATCTTGTTCTCGGCGGCCACGTCCACGTTCCCGAGCCCATGGAGCTGCGCCATGTTGTTGACAACGAGGGCAACGAAAAAACAGGCTTCATCGCCTACTGCATGGGTAACCTCATCTCCTGCCAGAACGACGAATACACAAACCTTACGGCAGCCCTGAACATCACCATCGGCAAGGAGACGCAGTCGGGCAAAACCTATATTAAGCACGTGGAGTACAAGCCCATGTTTATGGTGGATCTGCAGGACTATGGCCTGTCCGCAGACTGGCAGTTCAGGCTCTTTGACCTGCACAAGACCGTAGCGGACTATGATGCGGGGAACACGGGCGTTATTAACGACAAGCTTTATCAGGCTATGAAAAAGGGCGTTACCGACCTGCAAAATATCCTCGGCGCGGAGTTTGACAGCGCAAACGGCGGCGTAGATGTGCTTACCTGGCAGCCGGGCTAGGGTTCCTCTCCCGTTGCCCTAAAATAGCAGCATAAACCCGAAAAAAGACAAGAGAGCGGACAAGACCCCGTGGAGGAGCTTACCCAGAAGGTGGCTTTTCGCGGAAAGTCCGCTCTCTTTAATTATGGCGGTCGCCTGCGCCTGAACGGACAGCCCGCCCCAGCCGAGGATAAAGGCGCACAGGGCAATGTTTTGGGGAGAAACAGAGAGTCCCCGCATAGAGCCGATGCCCGTGCCGATCTCCAAAAACCCCGTGAGGAGGCTTCGGGTGAAGTGCAGCTCAGTGCCCAGAGCCAGAGAGAGCCTGCCGCACAGCTGGGGGAGGATGCCAACTGCGTCAAGCAAGGCCATAAGCACAGAGAAAAACACCACGAAGCCCGTAACGGTTATGGCGGAGGCGGTCGCCCGCTTAACGCTGACTGAAAAGCCCTCGGAGAAATCCGGGGTCTTCTTTATTTCTACAGATTTAGCGCCGACAGCTGAAGTTTTCCGCGGGCGCAGAATAAGTCCTGTCAAGACAGCGGCGGCAAGGTGTACGCCGTAGAGGAAGAAACCCACGGCGGAGGAGTGAAAAATATTCGCGCCTGCCATGGCGATTATAAAGGCGGGGCCGCAATTATCGCAAAAGCTCAGCAGACGCTGGGCCTCCCGCTTTTCAAGCTGACCGGAAGAGTACATCTGGGAAAGGGTGAGAGCCCCCAGAGGGTAACCTCCCGCAAGCCCCAGAAAGAACGCGGCGCTGCCCTGACCGGAAACACGAAAAAGTTTTTTCATCAGGGGCGCGGTGAGTTTTCCCAGCGCGTCCGGCAGCCGAAGCTCCAGCAGAAGCCCCGCAAGCACCGCAAAGGGGAACAGGGAGGGGATGATAACATAAGCGCACAGACTAAGCCCCTGCCTTGCGCCCTCCGCGGCGCTTTCGGGGAAAACCAGCAGCCCTCCGAAGGCGCAAAGGGCAAGAGCGGTGGATAAGATAAGCGCGCCGTTTCGCTTTATCAGTTTTCTCACCCCTTTCGTTTCTTAAGTCTATGCGGGAGTGTGTCCCGAAAATATCTCTTGGGCTACTATGAAGATTTTTCGCATAGATTTATTCGAGGTGATAGTGCCGTGAAAAAGGATAAGGAAAAGGAAAAGGGAAAGAAAACCCGTAAACGTCCCTTGGCGGATAAACTTGCCCTGCCCGTGGAGATTGTCAGCGGAGTTCCCAGAACCACCATCTCCGGCGGCAGCGAAGTGCTGATTGAAAACCACATAGGGCTAAAGGTGTATACGCGCGAGTGCATTGAGGTCAGAACCCGTGACGGCATACTGAGAGTCAGCGGAGACGATTTGGAGCTTGCCGCCATGACCAAAACGGAAATAGTGGTACGGGGTTTCGTGGTTGCGGTTGAAAACTGCTAGAGTGGGCGATGGGCGAGGGACGAAATGACGCCCGAAAAAACCGGCACGGGTACGGCTCCCGTTGTCTCAGGAGGAAAAAGATGGAGAGAGTTTCAGACATCGTAAGAGGCTATTGCGTTGTAAGGATAGTCGGGGCGGAGCCTGCCCGATTTTTAGAGTTTTGCGCAGCTAGGGACATTTCCTTTTGGGGCGCGTGGCCACAGGATGAGTTCACCCTGCTTGTGAACATGAGACAGGAGGAAGTCGGCCTTGCCCAGCCCGCAGCGGAGCGCTGCTGCTGTGAGGCGGATGTGTTGGAAACGGTGGGCGGCAGAGCCTTTGCAAGCCGTATCAAAAAACGGTACGCCCTGTGGGTGCTGCCTCTGTGCGTGGCGTTTCTTATCATCCTCTCGTCTTTTTTCGTGTGGCGGATAGAGGTGACGGGAAACGAGGACCTGACGGAGACGGAGATAATAAATGCCCTTGAGGAGAGCGGGATAGCAATCGGCAGCTACTGGCCGACCATAAGAAGCGAGAGCGTGGGAAACAGCCTTCTGCTGGAGCTGCCGGAGCTCAAGTGGGTGGGCATCAGCGTTTTCGGCAGTCGGGTGAATGTGAACGTGCGGGAGCGAACGGAGATACCGAAACTTGTGGACGAGGACGCGTACACCAGCGTTATCGCAACTCAAGCCGGGATAATCGTCCGCATGAGCGTTTTGGAAGGGCATCCGCTTTTTAAAAACGGACAGACAGTGGTAAAAGACGACGTTTTGATCAGCGGTATTATAAACAGCCAGCTGTCCGGCACGAGGGTCGTCCATGCCGAGGGCGAGGTTGAAGCCCGCACATGGTATGAGCTCTGTGCCGTTTTGCCTATGGAATATACTGAAAAATCCTTTTCGGGGAAAACTAAAAACAGATACACTCTGGTTATTGGCGACACCAGAGTAAAATTTTACCGTAATGGTGGAAATGCCGATACAATGTGTGATAATATAATTACAGAACATAATGCCGGGATAGCGGGCTTTTTCACCTTGCCGGTCTCCCTTATCAGAGAACAGTCCAGACTGTACGAGCTCAGGGCGGCGGAGTATTCCCGGCTTGAGGCCGGGGAGTTTTTGGAAGCTATGCTCAACGCCGAGCTTTTGGAAAGGATAGGCGAGGGCGGGCAGGTCGTTTCCGCGGAATTTACCATGACTCTGGTGGAGGGCACATATGTGGGAACCCTCAGGGCAGAATGTAAGCAGCTTATTTCAAGTGAAAAACCCCTGACACAGGCAGAGATAGATGCGGCGAGAGCCGCGGGAGAGGAAGACACTAAGCAATGACGGAGATAATAATGGCGGTTGACCGCATGGAGCAGATAATAAGCGTTTTCGGTTCCTTTGACAGAAATATCCACATCATCGAAAGCGAGCTGTCCGTTCAGGTGACGGACAGGGAATCCGAGCTGCACCTGACGGGGGAAGCGGAAAACGTGCTCTTAGCCGAAAAGGCGATAACGGGGCTGTTGTCCCTTGCCGCCAGAGGCGAGAATATTGACGAGCAGAATGTCCGTTATATAATCAAGCTGGTTCGTGAGGGCGCGGAGAGCAAGATAGACAAAATCGCCGGAGACGTTATCTGCATAACGGCAAAGGGCAAGCCGGTCAAGGCAAAAACCGTGGGTCAAAAAGACTATGTTGACGCTATTTTGAAAAACACCATAACTCTCGGCGTGGGTCCGGCGGGCACGGGTAAAACCTACCTTGCCGTTGCCGCTGCCGTCGCGTCATTCAGAAACAAGGAAGTTAACCGCATAATCCTCACCCGTCCCGCCGTGGAGGCGGGTGAGCGTTTGGGCTTTCTGCCCGGGGATTTGCAGAGCAAGGTAGACCCCTATCTGCGCCCGCTTTACGACGCCCTTTTTGACATGCTGGGGGCTGAAACCTATAATAAATATCTGGAGCGGGGCAACATTGAGGTTGCGCCGCTGGCATACATGCGGGGCAGAACGCTTGACGACAGCTTCATAATTTTGGATGAGGCGCAGAACACCAGCCGGGAGCAGATGAAAATGTTCCTCACCCGCATCGGCTTCGGCTCAAAGGTGGTCATAACCGGCGACGTCACTCAAATCGACCTGCCGGGGGACAAGCAGAGCGGCCTGAAAGAGGCGGTGCGCATACTCAAGGACATTGACGATATCCAGATCTGCAGGCTCACGGGTGAAGACGTTGTGCGCCATGTGCTGGTGCAGAAAATAATCGCGGCATACGAGGAAAACGACAAAAAGCTGGCGCAAAACACCCCGAAAACCTTGCCCAGGCAGGGCATTCCAAAGCAGCCCCAGCGCTTATACAGCAAGAAATAAAAAGGTGGCATGAACACGTTGAAACACATAGTTTTTCTAACCAGAAGCAGGCGGGGGCTGGGTCTGCCCTCGGCCCGACGGCTAATTAAAAAGGCGGTCTTTGTCACTCTGGATGCCGAGGGCGTTGACCTGCCCTGCGAAATAAGCGTTTTGCTGACGGATGACGAGGGTATAAAAGCGCTCAACAATGATTTTCGCGGAATGGACAAGTCTACGGACGTTCTCTCGTTCCCGGCTAACGAGATGACGGTCGGAGAGCTCAGGCAAGAACAGATGGAGCACGACCCCAAAACAGGGCGCATCGTTCTGGGGGACATGGCGATTTCCTTGGAGCACACCGTAGCCCAGGGGAAGGAGTACGGGCACGGCGCAAAGCGGGAGATACAGTACTTAACGGTACACTCGGTGCTGCACCTGCTGGGTTACGACCACGTTGACGAGGGTCTTATGAAGCGGCAGATGCGCAGCCGGGAAAAGCTCATAATGTCCATGATAGAGAGGAGAAGGGAGCAATGAGCTGTTTTAAATTCGCTCTTCGGGGGCTTCTGTACACAATAAAAACCGAAAAAAACATGCGGGTTCACCTGTGCTTTGCCTTTTATATCGTTCTGGCGGGCTTTGTGACGGGGATAACCCAGGCGCAGTGGGCAGCGGTACTTATCTGCATTGCGCTGGTGACGGCTGCCGAGTGCGTAAACACGGCAATTGAGCGCACCTGCGACACGCTGCACCCGGACAAGTCCGACGGCATTATGCACGCCAAGGACGCTTCCGCCGCCGCGGTGTTTTGTCTGACGGTCGTTGCCGCGATAATCGGCGGGGTCATTTTCTTAAACTGCGAAAAATTTCAGGCAACATGGGAGTTTTGCAAGGCGCAGCCCGTGCTCGCCGTACTTATTGTTTTAACGCTGATACCCGCGAGTATATTTACATTTAAAAGAAACACCTTAAAATAAATAAACACGATGTACAAGGAGATAAATATATAATGGAGCAACACAAAACAAAGTGCTCGATGATAACCATTGCAGGGCGTCCCAACGTGGGGAAATCAACGCTGACCAACACGCTTGTGGGGGAAAAAATTGCCATTGTCACCAACAAACCCCAAACCACACGCAACCGCATTTTCGCCATCGTGAACCGGGACGACACCCAGATAGTTTTGACCGACACGCCCGGCTTTCACAAGGCCAGAACGCGGCTGGGCGACTACATGGTCAAGACCGTTCGGGAGAGCATTGCGGATGTTGACGCGGTGGTTTTGATGGTTGAACCCATCGCCTCCGCCGGACCTCAGGAGAAGGAGCTCATCGAGCAAATAAAAAAATCCGGTGTACCGGCGATTTTGGTTATCAATAAAATCGACACCGTGGCAAAGGAAGAGCTGCTGTCCGTTATAACGGCGTACTCCCAGCTCCATAGCTTTGACGCGATAATCCCCATCAGCGCGAAAAACGGCGACGGCACGGACGCGCTCATGGAGGAGCTTACAAAGTACGCGGTTGCCGGGCCGAAGCTGTTCCCCGAGGATATGGTGACAGACCAGCCGGAAAAGCAGGTTTGCGCGGAGATAGTCCGTGAAAAGCTCCTCATGTGCCTTGAGCGTGAAATTCCCCACGGCACGGCGGTCGTAGTTGACAGATTCACCGAACGCACGGACACGGAGATCATAGATCTGGAAGTGACGATCTACTGCGAGAAGGACAGCCACAAGGGCATCATTATCGGCAAAAACGGCGCAATGCTCAAAAAAATCGGTGAGCTTGCCAGAAAAGATATTGAGCGTTTTATGGGCACGAAGGTGTATTTGCAAACCTGGGTCAAGGTAAAAGACAACTGGAGAGACAGCAGCGCGCTATTGAAAAATTTTGGTTATTCAGAGTAGGCTGCGGGAGTCGAACCAGCATGGGCGAAAAAAACGCCAGTAAAAACCGGCATTGGTTCGACTCCCGCAGCCTAATTTTACCTTCAAATTCGCCTCATATAAGCGTCACCGCGGCACATAATATAATCAGCGAGGTGAAGCCTTATGGAAGACAAAAGTCTTTGGCGGATGTTCTATGAAACGGGAGAACCGTTTTGTTACCTGTTGTACAGGTCGGTTGTTAAAGAGACAGAAAACACACCGAATTTCCCGCCGGCTGACAGCCTTGCTTTCGGCGGCGGGGAAGTGATTCCACAAGTCCGCTTTTGATGTATAGCCGTATCGACCCGTGATGATCCTGTTAACCAGAAGAAGACAGATTTAATATATGTCGCTTTTCCCACCCTTTAACGGGGGACAAGGAAGGATGACCTTAATATACACGGGTCGATATGGCTCAGGGGTACATATTATGATACTTAGCACCAGAGCGCTTGTTCTCAGAGAAACTAAATATAAGGAAACGGACAAGATACTTACCGTTATCACCGAGGACGACGGCAAGCAGACGGTCTGCGCCCGTGGCGTTATGAGCAAAAGCAGCAAAATTGCCGCTGCCTGCCAGCTTTTGACTTTTTCCGAAATGACCTTTTCCGAGAGCTACGGCAAGCTCTATGTGAAGGAAGCCCAGCCTGTGGAGCAGTTTTTGGGTCTTCGGGAGGATATTTCATATCTGGCCTTGGGGGCATATTTCGCGGAGCTCCTGGAGACTGTTTCCGATGAGGACAGCCCCACTGCGGAGATTCTCAGGCTGGGGCTAAACAGCCTTTTTGCCCTGTCAAACAAGCTGTATAAGCCTGAGCACATTAAAGCTGTTTTTGAGCTGCGCTTAATGTGCGTTGCCGGCTTTGAGCCCAACCTTGAAAGCTGCCCGGCCTGCGGGAAAGACAGTCCGGAAAAGCCGGTTTTCAGCACAAGTGGGGGAACGGTCTTGTGCGGAAATTGCAGGAGCGAGGGCTACGGCGAAACGCTTTCTCTGGACACGTCCGCCCTTGCCGCCATGCGCCACATATGCACCGCCGACTCCAAGCGGATTTTTTCCTTCTCCATTGACGAAAAGAGCGAGAAGCGGCTTGCCGCTGCCTGTGAGGCCTATGCTATTGCCCAGCTGGACAGGCGGGTTTCGTCTCTGGACTATTGGAAAGCGGTAAAATAGTAAAAAAGAAAAAACTTCTAAATATAGGAGCTGGAAATGACTGCGCTATACGAAAAATCCATCCATACGCTGGAGCTGCCGGAGGTTCTGGCAATGCTCTCGGAGGAGGCTGTCAGCCGTCCTGCCAAGGAGAGCGTGCTCACTCTGCGTCCGGCAGACAGTGAATACGAAATAAAGCGCCGCCTTGGGCAGACAAGCGCCGCAAAAGCCATGATGGTGCTGCGGGGAAGTCCGTCCTTCGGCGGCGTTAAGGACGTTCGCTCATCCCTGTCGAGAGCCGACATGGGCGGGGTTCTGAACACCAGAGAGCTGCTGGACATTGCCGGAGTTCTGCAATCGGCGAGAACGGTGAGGGCATATTCCAACGGGGAGAGCTGCGGCCGCAGCGACCTTGACTTTTTGTTCTCCTGTCTCATGGCGAACAAGTACCTTGAAGAAAAGATAACGACCTCCATAATCGGGGAGGACGAAATTGCCGACAGCGCAAGCGCGGAGCTTGCGACCATCCGCCGGCACATGCGGGCGTCGTCGGCGAGGATAAGAGACGCCCTGCAAAAGATAATCTCCTCACCCTCATATTCAAAGGCCCTGCAAGAGCCCATTATAACCACCCGTTCCGGCAGATATGTGGTGCCTGTTAAGGCCGACCACAAGGGCAGCGTCCCCGGCCTTGTCCACGACATATCGTCAAGCGGCGCAACGCTTTTCATCGAGCCCATGAGCGTTGTTAAAGAAAACAACGAAATCAGGGAATTGACCGCCAAGGAAAAGCAGGAGATAGAGCGCATCTTAGCGGAGCTCTCCGCCGAATGCGGCGACCACGGGGAGGATATCTCCCGGGACTTCACCGTGCTCGTGGAGCTGGACTGCATTTTCGCCCGTGCTAAGCTCTCCTACAAGCTGGACTGTGACGAGCCGGTCATTTCCCCGAGAAGTCTGGTTCTGAAAAAGGCGCGCCACCCGCTGCTTCCCAAGGAGACGGCGGTTCCCATTGACGTTGAGCTGGGCAATGAGTTTGACACAATGGTGGTAACGGGGCCAAACACCGGCGGCAAGACCGTGTCGCTGAAAACCGTTGGCCTGCTCTGCGTTATGGCATTTTGCGGTCTGCACATCCCCGCCGCCGACGGCAGCTGTCTGCCGGTGTTTAAGGCGGTTCTGGCGGACATCGGCGACGAGCAGAGCATCGAGCAGTCCCTGTCCACCTTCTCGTCACATATGACCAACATAGCCAGAATACTTCAAGAGTGCGACGACAAGAGCCTGCTGCTCTTTGACGAGTTGGGGGCGGGCACAGACCCCGTTGAGGGCGCGGCCTTGGCAACGGCAATAATCGAAAACGCAAGACATAAGGGAGCGATGATCGTTGCCACCACCCACTACGCCGAACTTAAGGTTTACGCCACCACTCAGGCGGGGGTTCAAAACGCCTCCTGCGAGTTTGA
>CAZHCB010000056.1:0-11244 GCA_964530935.1 uncultured Oscillospiraceae bacterium | reverse complement strand
CTGTTTTAATTAGGTAGCCCATCACCGCGGGAACAATAAAAGATGACAATGAAACACCCAAGACAAAAAGTGAAGATGCGGAGGCCGTTCTTTCAGGAAAATCATCACAGCAAAGAATTACCAGTGCGGGCACGGCAGAACCCTGAAGAAGTCCAATGAGAACAATTAGTGTCTGACGGGCAAGCAGGGGCATAGGAACAAACAGGAATATGGGAAAAACAACAGCTGAGAGTATTATGGATGCTATATAATACTTTCTAACGCCGAATTGTTTGAACATTACGGGCGAAAGGAAACGCATAATAAGAGAGCCCAGAAAATATAGGGTCACTATCAGACCGGCGGCTTCAAAAGACAGGCCGAATTCTTTGTTGCAGAACGACGGAAGCCATGTTGCAAGTCCTGTTTGACAGCCAATATAGAAAAAGCAAGCTAACAGATACATCCAAGCCCTGCCATCACGAAAGATTTCGGCAGGGTTGTTTTTCGCACGACTGCGAATTTCCGTCATGTCGGCGTAAGGGGTATCCGCAAGAACTTTTTTGCCGGTAAAGGCCAGAATAGCACCTGCGACAATAGCAGCGGCTCCGATAAACAAATACGGGCGGGCAAATGTCTTGGCAACATCAGGATTTACGACAGCTGTTACAAAAATGGGTGCGAGCATTGCTCCGACACTGTAGAAAGCGTGAACATATGGCAGCAATGTGTTTTTTTTATCCGGAAACACGTCTGCAAATACTCCGTTCATTAGCAAATCTATAATTATATACCCCACTCCTGCGACCAGAGAGAAGAGCAGCATAAAGATATATCCACTTCCTACACCGAACAGATTAGGTATAAAGCCTATAAGAACTCCTGCTATACCCATGATGAGAAGGCCGAGAAAGATTCCGGTTATTTTATTTATCCGCTCGCCAAACAGCGCCAAAATTATTGTAAGTACTATACATCCAATGGATTGAACGGTTAGAATCACACCATTTTGAGCCTCATTAATCTCGAAAAAGGACATGATTGTGCTGGAGTTAGTGCCAAACCCATTAAAATACATCCCGTAAAGTACAAATGCGGCAAAACAAAGTAAAATTAGCAGCAGTTTAGTGCCCTTTGTTCTATCGACAGTTTTCATGAAATACCTCGTTACAGTTTAGATAGTGATTCGTAGGAAGCCTTGAGCGTGGGATAAAGCCTGGTGTACAGCTGATAATATGGCTCGTAAACTTCTGTAGCAGCAGCTGAAGGGGCGGTTTCCGTCTCCGGAACAACGATATGGCCGCATGCCTCCTGAACACTGGAGAAGACACCTGTGCCAACTCCCGCTAAAATGGCAACCCCAAGGGCAGGGCCTTCTTTTGCAGCAGCGGTTGTCTTAACGGTACAAGCATAAAGATCCGCGAGCATTTGCCGCCAGAGAGGGCTTCTGCCGCCGCCGCCGCAAGCCATCATATCGCTTGTGTCAATACCCATATTCCGCAAAACGTCAACGCATTGGCGCTGCGAGTAGCCGACGCCCTCCATAATTGACCGGATCATATCTGCCTTTGTGTGTATTGCGGACAGACCAATAAAAGCGCCCCTTGCTTTTTCGTCAAGGATAGGGGAGCGTTCACCCATTAAATACGGTAGATATACCAATCGATTTGAGCCGATAGGCGACTTCGCTGCCAGTGCGTCCATTAGTTGATACGGGTCTTTGCCCAGCTTCTCGGCTTCCGCTATCTCTGTCTCGCAACAGGTGTTTCTGAACCACTGGAGGGATAAACCAGCGGCAAGAGTACAGCTCATAACGGCCCACGCTCCGGGGACTGCGCTGCAGAAGGTGTGGATCCGGCCTTCCGGCTGAATTGAAACCTTGTCCGCGTGGGCAAATACAACACCGGATGTTCCCAGCGTTGTGAAGGCTTTTCCTGTTTGAACGACGCCTGTGCCGATGGCGGCGGCGGCATTATCTCCGGCTCCGCCAACAACGGGAGTGCCGGCCTTCAGGCCTGTAAGAGAGGCGGCGCTTTCATTTACATGACCGGTTATCTCAACAGATTCATACATTTTTCCCAGCACACTCTTGTCGATATCGAGCTTCTCAAGAACTTCATCTGACCAGCAGCGGTTGGGAACGTCCATTAAGTTCATGCCGGAGGCATCAGAAACCTCGGTTGCATATTCACCGGTCAGCATATACCGGATGTAATCCTTTGGCAAGAGAATGTGTCGACAGCGGTCATAATTTGCCGGTTCATTATTACGGACCCAGAGAATCTTTCCGGCGGTAAAGCCCACAAGCGCAGGGTTGGCAGTTATTTGAATCAATCTCTGTGAGCCGATCGTGTCTGTGATGTATTCGCACTCTTTTCCGGTGCGTCCGTCACACCAGAGAATGCTTTCACGGATGACCTTGCCGTCCTTATCCATCATAACAAGACCGTGCATCTGCCCTGAAATGCCGATACCCTTTATTTCAGATGGATTCACACGACTCTTATTGAGAACATTCTTAGTCGTCTCACAAACAGCGCGCCACCAATCGTCAGGGTCTTGCTCAGCCCAACCATTTTTTGGCTGATGAAGAGGGTATTCAACAGTTGAATCGGCGATTGAACGTCCATCCTCGTCGAACAGCACGGTTTTTGTGCCTGAGGTACCCAAATCTATTCCAAGCAGGTAGTTCATTTTATTCTCCTAACTGAAAATAGTAATAAATAACGGCACACGCCGAGGGCACATGCCGTTATTTGATAAAATGCAAAGCTGTTTAGCTAAATAGTACGTTGTTTATTACTGACTCCAGGTACTCTTGTCTGCCACTTTCGACGGTAATGGTTCCAAGACCCATTGCATAGTCGTAAAGCTTCTCAAAGCTTGTGTTTCCCTTAACAATTTCAGCGCCGATACCATCATTGTAGCTGGCATAACGGTTTTTAATGAATTCGTCAATTCTACCGTCGGCAACAAGCTCTAAAGCCTTGCGCATACCAAGCGCAAAGGTGTCCATTCCTGCAATATAAGCTAAAAGAATGTCTTCAAGGGTATTCGAAGGGCGGCGGTTCTTTGCATCAAAGTTGAGCCCGCCGTTTGTAAATCCACCGGCACGCAGAACCTCGAGCATGCATAGGGTCGTGTCATAAATGTTTGTGGGGAACTGGTCTGTATCCCACCCGAGGAATAGGTCACCCTGATTTGCATCAATTGATCCAAAAGAATCATTAATGATTGCGGTACGCAATTCATGCTCAAAGGTGTGCCCGGCCAGTGTTGCGTGGTTAGCCTCAACATTCATCTTAAAGTCAGCTGTTAGATTGTATTTACGCAAGAAGTTCATGCAGGTTGCAACGTCGAAGTCGTACTGATGCTTTGTTGGCTCCTTGGGCTTTGGCTCAATATAGAAGTCACCGGTGAAGCCATTTGCCCGGCCGTAATCACGGGCCATTGTCAAGAAACGAGCCATGTTATCCAGCTCAAAACCCATGTCGGTGTTGAGCAGGGTTTCGTAGCCCTCACGGCCTCCCCAGAACACATATCCCGTAGCACCAAGTTTAATTGCCGCATCGATTCCGGCTTTAACCTTTGCTGCTGCAACAGCAAAAACATCTGCATTGGGGCTTGTAGCGGCCCCACACATGAATTTCTTATCGCTAAAGTTGTTGGCAGTTACCCAGAGGCACTTTTTGTTGTGCTTCTTTTGCAGTTCACTCAGGTAATCAACCATAATGAAGTAGTTTTCCATGCTCTCGCGGACAGTTTCGCCCTCCGGAGCAATGTCAACGTCATGGAAGCAATAGTAATCTATGCTAAGCTTATCCATGAGTTCAAAACCAAAGTCGGCCTTAGCCTTGTAAATCTCTATAGGATCGGTTTTGCC
This sequence comes from uncultured Oscillospiraceae bacterium, assembly GCA_964530935.1. Classification (GTDB taxonomy): domain Bacteria; phylum Bacillota; class Clostridia; order Oscillospirales; family Oscillospiraceae; genus UBA2658. The sequence goes on along the minus strand of CAZHCB010000056.1, from coordinate 7,382 downwards.
GAAGCTTTTATCAATGGTGTTACCGCCAAACATGTCCTGACCGCCGGCGCAAAGTGTGTGCCAGTAGCTCATGGCAAATTTGAGATGCTCACGCATGGGTTTGCCGTTAATAACCTCGTCAGGGTTGTAGTATTTAAAGGCAAAGGGCTCGCGGCTGTTTTTTCCCTCAAAAGGGATAGATGTGATTTCAGAATATGTTTTCATACTAGCAACTCCTTTAACATACAGTTGGTTTGCGGAATTTATTGCGGATAATCGGAACAACGATTTGAACGAGCACAGCAACAAGAAGGATTGAACCCTTAATGGTGTCGTTGATTAGAGCGTCAACTCCCAGAGAGGCGATGATTTTATCGATAATGGAATAGGACATCGCGCCAAAGAGCACTCCGAGTAGCTTGCCTCTGCCGCCGCTCATGCTGATTCCGCCGATAACAACGGCAGCAATTGCGTACATCTCGTAGCTCTTTCCTATTGTGGCCGGGTCAACAGACCCGTTCATTGACAGCCATAGGAAGGCGGCAAGACCACAAAGGAAACCCGTGATAACAAATACAAGCACTCTGGTTAGATTTACGTTAATACCTGCAAGCTGCGCTGCACGCTCATTTGAACCAATGGCGTATACACGTTTTCCAAATTTCGTCATGGTTGAGATGTATACCATAATTGCCGTTATAAGTATCAATACAATGCCCATCATGGGAACTACGCCGAAGAGCTTATACTGGCCAAAGTTATATATAGCGTCGTAATTGGTGGCAGTGCCGTTCATATTGTAAATCGACTGACCCATTGTTCGGAGATAATACTGGGCAATTGAGCGATAAATCAGCATAGTGGAAAGGGTTACGATAAAGGCAGGCATTTTTGCAATACCAACAAAAACACCGTTTATTGTACCCAAAACAGTTCCAACAGCAAGCGCACACAGAAGAGTTATAAGAATGTTATTTGTTGCATTGAAAACAACAACCGTGATGCCGCCGGTCAGGGCAAGAATTGAACCGACCGAAAGGTCAATACCGCCGGTGATGATAACAAGACCCATACCGAAAGCAAGAATACCTACCACTGTAGAGTGACGAAGAATATTCATAATGCCGGAGAGAGTTGTTGCGCTTCCGTTAATTATGAGGAAAGCCACGAAAATAACAAAGAATATGACAATAAAGCTGTAATTTCCGATCAGTTTCCCAAGTGAACGCTTAGGTGTTGAGTTGAGTTTGTTTTCAGTCATTGTTATCCAACCTCCGCAGTATTAATAGCGTTTGTTGCCCAAAGCATGACGTTTTCTTCAGTCATATCTTTACGGTCAATTTGTGTCTGTAAATGTCCGTGATAGAAGACAACACAGCGGTCTGCCACTTTGTACAGCTCAGGTATTTCCAAAGTGTTTACAAGGATGGTTTTACCTTCCTTGGCAAGCTGCTGAATCAGCCTGTATATCTCTGCTTTTGCGCCAACGTCAATTCCCTGGGTGGGATTATCCATTAGCATTATGTCTGCCTGAGTATTAAGCCAGCGGGCTAGGACTACTTTTTGCTGGTTACCACCTGACAGAGAGGTAATTTTGTCTGCAGGTGAATTTGACTTAATGTTTAGTGTTTTCTCAAGTTCTGTATATTTGCTGGTTTCTCTTTTTCTGAAAATATGCTGAATTTTGCCGGATAGCGAATGTTCAGAAACATATCCGTTTTCAAGAAGAGAGAAATCGGGGATAACTGAGTTTTCCTTACGGTTAGCGGCAATCATGGAAATGCCGTTTTTCATCGCCTTGTGGATGTTATGGTTGCGCATTTCTTTGCCACGTATAGAAAGCTTCCCGCTATGTATAGGCATCACGCCAAATATCGTCTGAAACATTTCGCTGATACCCGCGCCAACAAGTCCTGTAAACCCGATCACCTCACCACGCTTAATGGAAAGAGATACATCTGAGAAGCCCGGGCCCGAAAGGTTATCCAGCTCAAGCACAACATCGCCGATGTCACGATTTTCATAAGTTTCGTCGTCGTTGTATTTGGCACCGACCATCATCTTTGTGACTTCCTGGGGAGTGGTTTCGGAAATGTTTCCTGTATTAATAAATTCGCCGTTTCGCAAAACTGTATATCTATCTGCTATGGTGAATATTTCAGTCATTTTATGAGAGATGAATATAAACGACGTGCCCTGTTTCTTGAGCCTGTTAACAATTGCAAACAGGTGGGCAATTTCTGCATTGTTAAGTGCGGTTGTCGGTTCATCAAGAATAAATAGCTTTGCGTTTGCAAATAACGCTTTCGCAATTTCAAGCAGCTGTTTTTCCCCGGTTTCCAGCTCAGAAACCATCATTGTGGGGTCAATCTCCACACCCAAACTATCAAAAAGCTCTCTGGATTTTTTTATCATCGCTTTTTTATTAAGAGTACCGGTTTTGTAGGTTATCTCCTTTCGGAGAAAAATATTTTCATATACACGAAGGTCATTGAAAAGGTTAAGCTCCTGATGAACGAAGGCTATACCAGCGGATTCAGAAGCTTTAACTGTGGTGTTCAGCAACTCCTCTCCATCAAAATAAACTGTACCGGAATCACGGGTATATACGCCTGCCAGTATGTTCATTAGAGTTGATTTACCTGCTCCATTTTCCCCCAGCAAGGCATGAACTTCACCCTTTTCAACGGCGAAATCAACATGCTGAAGGACAGGCACACCAAAGAATGATTTTGATATATCGGTCATTTTGAGCATTTCCATAACAGAAACTCCTCCCAGCCGGTTTTTGCGGATGCCCGCGGTTGCATTCGCTCCCGCGGGCATCTCTTGAATTAAAAACTATATATTATTTGGAAACTGCGTCGCCAAAGCCTCTGAATTCTTCAACGTTGGTCGCATCAACAACAGATACGGGAACAACGTGATCCTGAGCAACGCTTCCGCCGCCGAGATGGGTAATCATGTCATCAATAGCAGTCTGGATCATTGCGGGGTCATAAGTTACGGAGAAGAGGTCCGCCAGCTTTGCTACTTCTGCGGAATAATCCTTCTGGTGGACTCCCTTAAGTACGCTGTAAATTTCGTTCAGACCTGAGGAAGTTCCAAGGTTAACACCTGCGCCCAGGAACGCATCCTTCTTAGCTTCGTCGATATCGGAGCTCTTCAGAGCTTCCAGGATGCCCATTGCGATTTCATCGTCATGTGTGAAGATGAACTTGGTTGCTGTGATTTCGTCAACAGTGGAGGTTTCAAGCCATTCGGTGAAGAGCTTTTTGCCTTCGCTGCGGCTCCAGCCGGTGTAAGCGGTGGACTTAATAGCGTCAACCTGCTCCTGTGTCCAACCGTTGGCAAGGAGTGTGTTAAAGAAGCCGTTGTTTCTCATTTCGGGAACAGAGGAGTTGTCGCCAGGCATAATGAGAATTTTGTCGCCGGCCTTCAGGCCACTTTCGATAAAGCGTTTTGCAGTCTCTTGGCCGATGCCTTCGTTGTCACCCTTAACGCTGGCAATTGCCTTGTCAGCAACAGAGTCGATAACGCGGTCAAACATTACGAAGGGAATGCCGGAATCGGCAAGCTTTTTCATGGTTGCTTCGAGCTGATTATCCTGAGGAAGGATTACAACAGCATCAGCAGACTTGTTCTCGATGAGGTCTTCAACTTGGGAAATCTGGTTTGCAGCGTCGGTAGAAGTAATAACGGTTGCGGAATACTTACCTTCGTCATTGATTTCCTTGGCCTTCTCTTCGGCATAGGTCATAACTGCGCCGGTCCAGCCGTGGTCAGCGTTGGGGACAAGAATAGCAATCTTCTCTCCCGCTGCGGTTGTGCCGCCATCATCAGGGGTGTCGGGGGTGGCGGGATCTGTCTTGGCTCCGCATGCTGCAAGAGCCAGAATCATAACGAGAGCCAGAACTAATGCAAGAATTTTTTTCATTTTTGTTCCTCCTAATTATTTTTCCCTTTTTTATTAATGAAGTCCTTTCGAACTTTCATCCAAATTACATCTCAACCCATGCGGAGTTATTCTTTGCGCTGCTTATTACAGCGTGGATAAAGCGCACGCCTTCAAGTCCGTCAGTAACAGTGGGGAAGTTGACTTTAGATACTTCTTTTCCGTTTTTCTTATCAACAATTGCAGATATGAAATCCTTATAGATGTTTGCAAAGGCAATGAAAAGTCCTTCGGGATGTCCAACAGGAATTCGGCTGTATTTTCCGGCTTCTTCAGTGATATATCCATCACCCCGGGAGTAAATGTGAGGTGCAGCACCTTTGGGAGTAAAACGCAGGAAATCGGGATGCTCTTGATCCCACTCCAGAGAGCCCTTGGAGCCAAATATACGGATTACAAAGCCATTTAGATGTCCCATTGCAACCTGAGAGCACCAATACGCACCGTTAACACCATTGTCATACTCAATAATCATATTTGAGTTGAGGTCCAGCGCCTTGCCATAGTTGTTGGTAGTAGCAAGCAAGCGCTTGATTTTTAGGCCGGTAACATAGTGAACTGTGCACTCAATATGAGTTCCGATATCGCCGACACAGTTGGATATGCCGGATAGCTTGGGATCCTTTCTCCAAACCGACAGATTCTCAGTGGCGCCTTCAACAGGCTCAAGCTCATTGATAAGCCAGTCCTGTGCATATTCGGCGTTTACAGCAACAATATCACCGATTTTGCCCTCGGCAATCATTTCCTTCATGACGCGTGTCATGGTGTATCCGGTGTATGTATAGGTAACTGCAAAGAACAGACCCTTTTCCTTGGCGATTCTTTCGAGCTCTTCGCCTTCTTCAATTTCGAAGCAGAGAGGCTTTTCACATACTACGTTTATTCCGGCGAGAAGGAATTCCTTTGCAACTGCATAGTGCAGAAAGTTGGGTGTGCAGATGGAGACAAAATCGATTCCGTCTTCTCTTGCCGCCTCCTTGGCGGCCATTTCTTTGTAGTCATCGTAAACGCGGGACTTATCAACGCAATATACCTCTGCGGTTTCCACGTTATATTCTGGAATATTGCTGAAGCAGCCGGCCACTAGTTCGGCTCTGGGGTCAAAGTTAATTGCCTTGCGGTGGACCTCACCAATAAAAGCGTGAACGTCGCCGCCAACCATACCAAAACGTACTTGTTTAGCCATTTTTCTTTTTCCCCTCCTAGTTTGCTATAGCGTCATCAAACTTAAAGTCAGATGCCTTAAAATCGGTCTTTTTCACAAAAGCACAGGCCTCGGTTGCGCCGTCAATACGGTCCATACCACTGTCTTCCCACTCAACGGAGAGCGGTCCGTCATAACCCATGTCGTTAAGCACGCGGATAATCTCTTCGAAGTTAACATCGCCGTGACCAAGGCTGCGGAAGTTCCATCCGCGCCTGAGGCTGCCGAAGTCAATGTGAGAGCCCAGAAGTCCTGTGCGGCCGTCCAAAGTAACAGCGGCGTCCTTCATGTGAACGTGGTATACACGGTCACGGAAGTCAGACAGGAACAGGTGGGGGGTAACTCCCTGCCACAGAAGGTGGCTGGGGTCGAAGTTCAGACCAAACTCCGGACGATCCGTAAATTTTTCAAGCAGCTTCTTGGTGGAGTAGTAGTCAAATGCGATTTCGCCGGGGTGAACCTCGAGAGCAAATTTAACATCATTCTTTTTGAACTCGTCAAGAATAGGAGCCCAAAGCTGAACGATCTCGTCAAAACCTGCTTCAACCATTTCCTCGGTTGTCTGAGGGAAGGAGTAGAGATACTTCCAAATCGGGGAACCGGTAAAGCCGGTTACTACTTTAACGCCCAGCTTCTTTGCAACGCTTGGCGCTTTTTTCATGGTTTCGGTGGCCCACTTGCGAATTTCTTCCGGTTTGTCTGCAAAAGCCGTGGGAGCAAAGTTGTTGAGCCTCGGATCGGGAGCATCACCGACACACTGACCGATAATGTGGGTTGCAATTGCTCTGCAAACCAGGCCGTTTTTCTTAAGTGTGTCTAAAATCCACTGAACATAGTTGTCGTCAACATATGCCTTGTCTAAATCCAGGTTGTTTCCCCAGCAAGCGATTTCCAGTCCGTCATAGCCCATCTTTGCCGCCAGAGCGCAGAGTTCGTCAAAGGGCAGGTCTGCCCACTGACATGTGCATAGAGTTACAGGTCTTTTTCCCATGATAATTACCTCCCAGTATTAGATTACAAAATTCTTTGAGTTTTTCAGCAGAACCTGATTCTGCGTATAGTTTTCTGTTTCACGGGGTCTCTTGCTGTTTGCAAGAAAATCAAATAGGATCTTTATAGAGTTTGCGCCTTGAACATATGGTTGCTGCGTAACAGTTGCTGAAATAACGCCGGTATTTAAGTATTTTCTAACGGTTTCCGTTTCGTCCACCGTAATTATTCGAACTTTCTTTCCGCTCTCTAAAATGGCTTTAATCCCGCCGTCAATACCCGCAGCGCCAAAATATATTAGGTTGGGGGAGTGGGTTGCAAGTAGAGCTTTAACCATTTTGTATGAAGCATTATCATCGTCCTGGTTTTCTATCTGATCAATGAGATAAATGTTATCTGACTCAGCGATGCTGGAAATAAAACCACGAACACGCTCGTTATGTCCGGCGTTCATAAAGCTTCCGATAACGGCGGCAACCTCACCACCGTCTTCAAGAATAAGCTTTGCAATGTCACCGCTAACCATGCCGCTGTTGTAATAATCGCAGCCGACAAAAGCAATCTTTGGGATGTCAATGTCTGTGTTGAAAGTAACAATGGGGACGCTAAGACCGCTAAGATATTCTTTTACCTCAACTGCGTCAATCGGCATAATGTCGAGCCCGTCTATGCCCACGGCAAGCAGTTCATCAACAGCATCAATCTGTTCCTTTGCGCTATAGCCCTTTATTTGCTTGATAATGATTTCAACACCGTAGCTGCTGAGCTTCTTTTCTCTGTCGTAGATACCTTTTAAAACATCGTCAAAGAAGGGGTTACCGATTGAGCAAATCACAACACCAATGCGAATATGTTTTCTCGAATTGATAAGAGCACGGGCAAGGTGGTTAGGCTGATAGTCAACTTGCTCGACTATTTTTAACACTTTGTCCCTGATGGAGGGACTTACGTTGCCGCGGCCATTGATTACACGGTCAACCGTTCCTCTGCTGGTGCCTGCAAGCTCAGCGATTTCTTTTACAGTCATTTTAACTGCCCCTTGAATGTTTTTGTGGATCGCTTTGTTGTTTTTGCACGATGTGCTCGAACACAGTTTTACTGTAGCACGATTTAATATTAATTTCAATCGATTTTTACATTCTTTTTTCTTTTCTACAAATTGTTCAAAACTGCATAATGCAAATGTGTAAGTTTGCATAATACGTGTGAATGAAAAAAATTCAAATGTATTTGCCGCGACAAACAAGCATA
>CAZHCB010000055.1:0-11405 GCA_964530935.1 uncultured Oscillospiraceae bacterium | reverse complement strand
TTTCACCTCCTTGGAAGGAGCGATTGTCGTTTTGCTCTTTCCACTACCCAATGGAGGTGAAAATGCCGTTTGAACGAAAATCGAGAAAAGTTTTTCTCCGGCCACCAAAACAGGTAGCCGGAGAATATGGACGCGGTATCAAATGTAGTCGCGTAGGAGCTCACGCAAAGCGTCAAACGCTTTTTTCTTTTTGTAATTAATAGTGGATTGCTGAGAAATGCCCATGATGGCAGCTATCTCGCGTTCTGTCTTATCTTGAAGCAAAAGTTCACAGATGCGGCGGCCGTCGGGGTCGAGCTTGTCCAGTTTACGAAGAAGGGCGTCCAGCAGTTCTTGCTCCTCCAAGACAGGCTGAGCGCTGGGGGCATCGTCCGGTAAGTTATCAAGCCAGCTCTTTTCGTTGCCGTCCTCGTCGGTAACGGTGTAATCAAGGGAAAGCTCATCGCCTGCCTTGCGAAAGCGGCAGGTGCAGCAGTCCATATCGCAGAGGTAGCGCTTGTTTGCAGGGCAGACACAACGACCGTGTTCTTGTTGTCTTCGGCGATAGGCATTGATGTCGCGGTAGTAGTTGTCATAGTCGGTTTTGCTAACTGGCACCCACTGGTGCAGGTCCTTGAGGTAGATTGCGCGTTCGGTGGGTTGGTTCTGATTTGCATTGTTTGACATAAACATTCCTCCGTTTGTCGTTGTCTCGAAACGGAGGAATTGCGCTGCTCAGCTGAAAAAGGCAATAAGAGCCCGACCGCAGTCCATCACAGATTTCTCCGTTTCGGATTGCAGCTTCCTGTTCAGTAGTCAGCTGTTCGTTATTCTGTTGTTCGCCTCGCTGCGCTGAACCATCCGTGATCAGCGGATGCGCTACGAGACGATAACATCACATCACTTTCGCAAATAAAGAAATGCTACTAGCAAATTTATTGCGCGTTCGCCAAATAATATTGACTTTTGCGAAGATTCGTGATATAATTTCAAAAAGTGACTCATTTTGGGTGCTTTTTCAGTTACCCATTTAGGGTCACTTTCTTTATATAAATGCTACCATCATTACTCAAAAAAGAAGTTAATGTGAAGTTAGAGTATAGTTCGAGTAGATTTCGAATTAGAAAGGAGAGGTCGCCGTATGCAGCTTTGTTTCGCTACATTCGCAAAAAGCCTTCAATCTGCTATGCAGCCACCCAACGATGATAAGGCTGTCGTTGATACTTTACTTGCCTGGATAACGGATAAAGATAGCGTTGTCGATAAGAAAGGAAACCCTATACATCTTGCTTCATCGCTGATTAGCGATCTCATAAATCGAAAGGTTGATGTTCCAAAGGCAATAAAAAACGCCTGCACATCAGCAGCTTTGCTGAGTGAGGCGATTGCGCATTTTAATACTGAGGTCATCCCGTACTTAAATCCATACGTTAGTGATGACTTATATGAAATCCTAATAAAAAGCATTCAAGATGACCAGGACATAGCAATAAGAAAGAAAAACAGTCTGCAAAGGTTGTATGACGAAGAAAAGAACGCAGAGTTACTGGCCAACCTTCTCTTGTATGTGATAAACCGTACCAATAGATTTGCTGCTACACCTTTGGAGATTAATGATATTCCGTTACTCGCTGAAGCAGGATACGAATGCCCTATCTGCCATGCTCCGTTGGTGGAATATGTGAAAACAACAGCCGTTAAGCGGTATGGGATTGTTCCAATTTATCCTGTCGATATTGCAGGACATGAGGCTGAATTCAAAGGAATCACACCCCCAGTTAGGCTTGATGCTAAAGATAATTGGATTGCAATGTGCCGCGATCATGCTGAAGAGTATTGTGTTGAGCCAACTCGTGAGGATTACATAAAACTCAGAGACACAAAGGAAAGGATATCTGCAAACTATGCTCTTAAATCTGATGTCAACGACATGGCCTTGGAAGATGAAATCCAGACTGTATTATCTGGCTTAGTCGGCGATATCAACGAAGATGCTCTTGTGGAGCTTCCAATGGATGCGCTGCGAATTGACCGAAAAATATCTCCAGAAAACCACTTACTGAAGAATGATGAGACCACTCGTGTACTGCGCTATTACAATTTCATCAACGATATGTTTGCCGCAATGGAAAGAGACGGAACCGGAGATTTCGATCTTATTGCTTCTGAAGTTAATATAGCCTATCAAAAGCTGGATAACGGAAGCCTGTCTCAAGAAGAAATAGTTAACCAATTGGCCGAATGGATAAAAAACAAATCACGGGTTGGAAGCAAATACATACGTGCTTGCCATATTGTGGTGGCTTATTTCATTCAGAATTGTGAGGTGTTCCGTGAGATTTCCAAGTAAAGTAACGCCTTATCAGGATAGTATATTGGCAAAATTTCCTATCGTTCTTAATTTTCTTGTAGAACAGGACATGAAGCCAAAAGACTTATACAAGAAGGTCAAAAACAAAGTTTCAGATATCGGAGAGTTTTTGGAAATATTAGATTGTTTATTTGCTCTGGGCAAAACAGAATTTAATAGAGAAGGAGGTACGCTGCACTATGTTGACCGAAATATTTTGTGATAAGTTCGTAGATCACGGGAATCCTCGCGGCAGAATACGCGTGCATTCCGGGCTCAATGTAGTCCTTGGCAGTGATTCCGGATCGAACTCTATAGGAAAGTCAACATTCTTGATGATTATTGATTTTATTTTCGGAGGATCTGACTATATAGATAGACTGACCGATGTGCAGACAGAAGTTGGTGTTCATACGATATTCTTCACCTTTAAATTCGAAGATGGGCTACATCATTTTGGACGGTCCACTGGAGAATATAATAAGGTTTTTTCTTGTGATTCTAATTACAAGATTCTTGAGGGAAAAGAAATTTCTTTGGATGACTATACTGAATTTTTGTCAAGAGAATATAAGCTTAATTTACCAGGATTGACACTTCGTAACGCAATAGGCAGATTTATCAGAGTATACAAACGAGAGACACTCGATGAGGAACATCCGCTCCACCAAGCAAAACAAGAAACTGCAAAAAGTGCTATTGAAGGACTGCTTAAGATTCTTGACTTGTATTCTGGTATTGCTGAACAATCCAAAATTGCAAGGGATGCCAAGGATAGATACACAACATTTAGAAACGCACAAAAATATCAATACATTCCATTTGTGCGGAACCAAACTGAATTTAACAATAACGGGAGGCGATTAACGGAGTTGACATCTCAAGCGGAGGATTTAGTTCGGAAGAGCTCTGGGGGCTTACTCGATCTGGATTCCGTACAAGCGGAACAATTATCGCTTTTACAAAGCAATCTTTCAAATTATAAAAGGCAACGTTCCAGACTGCTATCGCAGATTCGTGCAATTCGAACGGATAAGGAACTTGGTCAGAAAAATTTCAAGCGCAATTATGAAGATTTACAGCGCTTTTTCCCAAGTGTTGATTTGCTGCGTATAGAAGCCATTGAGGAGTTTCATAAACAACTAACAGGCATTCTGAAGGATGAATTTTCCGAAGCTGAGGATAATCTGAGGGCTACAGTTGATTTGATAGATACTGAAATAGCAGCCATTGAAGTCAATATTGCTGAAATTGGTGCTGTCACTGATTTATCAAAGGCTGTTTTAGAACAATACGCAGCAATTGATAAGGAGTTAAAAACTCTCCGTGCTGCGAATGATAATTTTATTGAGACAAAAAAGCTGTCCGAAACAGTAAAAGCGTATGAAGAATCGCTAAACAATTTGGTCAGAGAACAGATTTCGTTTATGCAGCAGTCAATCAACGCTGAAATGGCGAAAATTAATAACGCGATTTATGATGGCAAGAAAACCGCACCTTCTTTAGTTATAAGCGATGCATCCCGTTATAGCTTCTTTACGCCCCGTGATGGAGGCACTGGCTCTCAATATAAAGGCCTTGTGGTTTACGATTTGGCAATGCTCAATCTTACAAATCTGCCATTGCTGGTCCATGATTCCGTTATGTTGAAACATATTGCAGATGAGGCCATAGAAAGGATTTTGCTTTTATACTATAAAACATCTAAACAGGTTTTTATTGCTATGGACAAGGAAGGCTCATACACAGAAGTAGCGCAGAAAATAATGGAAGAAACAAAGATTCTCCAACTATCCACAGGCGACGGCGCTCTATTCGGCCACACATGGAATGATGTTGAAGCCTAAGAGAATGCAATTTTGGGAGGATAATAACATGAGGTTCAGCTATAACAAACTATGGAAACTGATGATAGACAGAGGAATAAACAAAAAAACTCTACGTGAGATGAGTGGGATCAGCGCCACGTCTATTGCCAAACTTGGTAACGGTGGAAATGTCAATACGGAAATTTTGCTCAGGATTTGCACGGCATTGAAGTGTGACGTCGGCGACATCATGGAAATTGTACCTGATGGAACTAAACGTGAGAAGGATTCCAACACTAATATGCTATTGGGAGGGCTTCAAAATGGAGATTGAAATCGGCAAATTCACTCTCGAATCGCTTACTACTGGTATGTACAGTGAACCAGAGTCCTGTTATCGAGAATATATTCAGAACGCAGTCGATTCGCTTGACACTGCGCTTGCAGAAGGTTTAATGCAGGCGGAGGACTTCCGTATTGAGATTATCGTTGATGGCCCAAGACAGGAAATTAGTATCCGTGACAATGGGACAGGCATTAAGAAAGACTTGGTTCGGAAGACACTCCTGGATATCGGCAACTCAACCAAGTTACATACGACAAACCGAGGCTTCCGTGGTATCGGTCGTCTTGGCGGTTTGTCGTACTGTAAAAGACTCAGTTTTTGTACAACGGCATTCGGCGAGAATGAGAAAACGCTCATCACTTTTGATTGCGAGAAACTCAAAGCCTTGTTGGTGCCGGGTCAAAGCACGGAACACAATCTCCAGAGCGTTATTGAAGCGGTTACCGATCTCAAAGTTATGCAGGAACAGTCATCCGCGCATTATTTCATCGTTAAGCTGGAAGAGGTTGATGACATTTCGTCGCTTTTGGATTTGGAAACGGTCACGGATTACATTTCGCAGATCGCACCCATACCTTTCAGAGATAGATTCTATTGGGGACGAGAAATAAAAAAAGAGTTGTTGGAAAATGGGATAACGATTGCGGAATACCCCGTCTTTATCGGTGAGTCATTTGAGTCTCTTTCTCAAGTGTACAAGCCATATAAGGTGACTTTTGAAGCAAATTCTCGTGCTGGTGTATCTAAAGATGAAGTCCTCAGCCTCTCTTACTTTAGAATAAATGATGGCAACCAAAAAATGATTGCCTACGGTTGGTACGCCAATACAGATTTTTCTGGAACACTGGTTGACGAGCGTATTTCCGGGGTCAGATTGCGGCAAGGTAATATCCTAATCGGCGACGAACGCACCCTTGCTCCCTTTTACAAAGAACCAAGGTTCAACGGATGGGCAGTTGGCGAAGTTTATGTTATTTCTCCAAATCTGATTCCGAATGCTCGTCGCGATGACTTCGAGAAGAATACCACATTCTCGGAATTTACTATCGGATTGCGCGACACAATCGGAACTGAGATCAGCGAAAAAATTCGTGCGGCGTCCAAGGTAAGAAACAACCCAATGCAAAAGACGCTCAAAAAGGTGGAAAGTGAAGTAGCCAATGTTGAACAAATCCTCACGACCGGCTTCCATTCCTCTGCCGAAAAAGAACAAGTAGCTGCGGGAATTGTTACCACAAGGCGAGACCTTTACGCCATTCCTAAAAACGCCCCTGCTGAAGTCGTAGAACAAAAAACGGCTTTAATGGAGCGTCTCACAACGCTTGCGGATGATGTTGAAGAATCGACAAATTTCAGAGCGAAGAAGGACATTCCTTCTAACTTCTCAAAAGCAGAGAAGAAGGTTGTTCAGGCGATGATGGAGGTATTATCACGCAACTTTGAACGTACAACCGTCGATAGCCTGTATCGTGAATTCTTGGAAGAACTGAAATCGGGAGGTAAAAAGTAATGATGCAAGTCTATCCCGAAAAAAGCGAACAATTAGAACTATCGGTTGATGAGAAGTCATTCCTGCGGACGGTTGAACGAGCTTTTTCCAATGAGGAGATGGCTTATTATGTGCTGCACATAAACCCACGCAAGAAGGACGCAGGTGAAGGTAAACCTGAACTGTTCAACCTTTTGCTCGTAAACAAAGGGATACTCTTGTTTCGTTTCATCGAAGCACCTGACTTAGTGGCTCAGATGACTATCAAGGCTCTTGGCAATCCCACTGTCTATGAAATGCTTAGGAGCGATATTGTCAAAAGGCTTGAAGAAAGCCGCTACCTTACCGATGCGTCTGGTAAACTACAATTTGCTTTTAATGTCTGCTTCGTGTTCCCGAAAGCCGATGAAGGGCAAGTGATATCTGGTCTTGACGAAAACGAGCGCAAGTTTTGCTCCAACCATGTTTTTTTCAAGGATACCATAATACAGATTCGCAAAGAAGGTGCGGATGCGATCAAGGCGTATTTGGGTCAGGGCGATGAACTTCAGGAAAACCAAATCAACAATGTATTTCAACGGCTTTGCCCTGAAATCACAATACCGCGAAAATTTATTCTTGACGAGAGCGGAGCTGTTGCTGGCACAGATGGAACTGTGAACTTAACGGATAGAGCCGTGCAGTCCTACCGTTTGGACAGTAAGCAAATAGATATAATCAACAAGATTGCAAAAGGAAATCAGCTAATTCTTGCTTGTGCGGGCAGCGGAAAAAGTGTACTGCTTATCTCCAAGTGCTTCAAACTGGCGAGCCTTAATCCGAGCGAGAATTTTCTCATCACTTGCTACAACAGAAATCTGAACAATTATTACACTTGGGCTATAGCTCAAGCTGGATTTACAGATAGAAATGTGCGTTGCTCAACCTTCTTCTCGTTATGCAAATCGCTATTAGAGAGTAATGGCATTCCTCTTCCTATGGCTACTTATCACGACCAAAACACTTCTTATGACCGACTGTTTGAGATAGCTAATAATGCCTTAGCACAAGGCCGGATCAAGGAGCGGTTTTATGGAATCTTTATTGATGAAATTCAGATTTTTAAACCTGAATGGTATCGTTTTTGCTTCAATCTTCTAAAAAGCAAGAATGCTGATGAGCACTTCTTTGTTATTGCTGGAGATAAGTCGCAAGATGTAAAGAACAATATTAAACACGGTAAGGCACCTTGGCAGGGGGGCGGTGATGACTACCCTGAATATCGTGGTAAAACACTACCAATAGAAACGAACTATCGCAATTCAAAGCCAATTAACGATGCAATTGACAGATATGTTTCGGTGGCAAAGGAGTTAGGGTCACAATTGGGTATTGATCTAACAGCAGACCCCGAATTATTTTTGCGTGGAACTGCATATCGCCCCGGAAATGCTCCAACGTTGGTTGAACTGGATAATCTTAGCAACATCGGAGAGGCAAATGCCATCGGCGACGCGGTTAAGGTCCTCATCGATGAAAAAGGTTTAAGTGAAGTTGATATAGCCATCATCCTTTATAATGAAAGTGCCAAATATACAACAAACGGATGGCAAACACATTATTACAGACTTAGACCATACATTATCCAATACTTCAATACGAATGGATGGGAAGCTCCCGCATTTTTATATCAAGGTCAATCCGAGGGAGTAACTTACGGTTCGCGGCGCGGTGTTACCGTTGTTTCCATAGAGGGTTCCCTCGGCCTTGATTTCAGGGCGGTCGTATTAGCGGGATTAAGACCATTGGGAACGCACGAAAAGACAAGAGTATTATCAGAATTTGAAACAACTACGGAGGAACAGTTGTCAGATAAACTCGAAGCTTTTAAGAAAAACATTAACCTCATTTATACGGGTTGTACGAGAGCGAAAGATGAGTTAACTATTATCCTCTCTGCCCCAGAGGGTGAATCGATTTATATGGATTTACTTAGACAATCCATGCAGGAGGTGAGCAATCAATGACTACATACGATGACAAGACTGAAGGCATATTCGCGTCGGGTGGGAGGTTTATTTTGCCACATTGCAAAGACTGCGATGATTTAACATTTAAGGCCAGTTACATCGTTGAATCTAATATTAAGTGCAAAGGAAAGATAATTGCCCTTTTTGATTTAATAGTGATCGGTGATGTAGAAGCGAGCGAGATTGATGTTAAGGGAAGATTTTTGTGTATTGGAAAATGTAAGGCTAACACGATTATTGTTTACGATGATATATGGTCTGATGAAATTGTGGCAGCAAGTATCGAAACAAACAGTCGAATAACAGCGCAGGAACTCAAGGCAAAAACCATTATAGCTGAAGGAAGCATTCTTATTGCTCGAACACTTGATGTTGATAGCACTGCCGAAAGCAGCAAAGCAATTATTTGTGGCGAAACAGCATTTGGCGCTGGTATTATAAGTGCTCCTATACTGTTTACGGGCGAGCCGTTGGATTTGGATAATGGAGAAGATGCTGCAATCATAAAAGATTCTATTAAAAATCAAAAATTTGAAGATAGTAATCTTCCTACTGATAAACTTATAAGTTTAGAAACTGAAGCAGATCTTATTCAGATGGGTGAGGAAAATTTTAAGCAAGAAAATAATTACTGTGGATATTTAGATTTTGCTATATCAAAGGCACATGATGATGAGGAAAGACAAAAGTTCAAACGGTGGAAAACCACTCTGCTAGAAGCTGAATTGAATTGCCGTTCCATTGATAATTGCACAAATGTTGTTCAGTTAATATGGCTAACTGAAGTAGCTATCTCAGATCACTTCCGAAACTGGGCAAAGATTGATGAGATGTTCATTATGTTTGACCAACATTTCCTAGACTTGATGCATGATAACGCTGGTGAAATAGTCTGCACCATCAGTAGCTATTCTGAATTGTTGAGAGCACTTAGCATTCTTAATCTGAATGGTGACATTATGAGTAAAGAGCTCTACTGTTGGATATACGAACAGCTTCTCTCAAATCTTGGGTTGAGACCCGAATTCGTCCACAAGCGGCTAAATGAAAAGGGGTGGGTTAATCATGCCTAGCAATAGAGAAGTCTTGGCAAAGAACATCATTGATAGGTTTGTATCTGCAGTTTCCGGCACAGACAAAGAGCAGTGGCTGTTCAACAGCCCCGAAGACCGCATATATGTTGGTAAACTGTCTCCGCAAAGTGCTGAGGACAGCTTTTCATCGAGTGTACTGATTAAGCAAATAAGTGTTGACTTCCGAATTCCTAAGAAAGACATCGATAATGCTGTTTTGCAGATTTTTCCGCAGGGTAACTTCTTCTTTAGGGTGTTGCCGACACTTGACCAACAACAGACATTTTTTCTAAAAAACTTTATATCCACGTTCACCGAATCCCAGTTTGCAGACTTCACTGCACTTGTTGAGGCATTTCGCGCTGGCAAGCTAACCTCGGAGATGCAAACCCACAAAGTTCAGCTTCTACCAGTTTACGAGAAGCTTGCTATCGACCGAGATAGTGCATTCGTCGAAGTGAAAATTATGGATATTTACAACCCGAAATTCGACTGCGGAAGTGTACCAACAGGATCTCCATTTTATGAAGAGATAAAGCGGCAGATCGAGGATCTTTGTAATGAAGCAAAAGCCCTCCCAAACATTATGTCGTGCCAGTTTAGGGATAAACTCAAAATTGACGACTTGCTCACTGAGGAAACATGGCAGGCGTATATCAAAAAACAGCAGACTCGGGAGGAATTTGATATGTTCCTCCGTTTCGACTACTCTCTGAGTGTAGATTTGAAAGGTAGTGGTGACCATCTTAATGTAACCGTTGCTCTCAGTAACGAAACACCTTGGGGAGACGAAAGTGCAGGTTTTGGACAGACTGCCGCAAAGACGGATAAGTACCGTATTAGCACTCTCTTCAATTCGGGATTGAAGGTTAAGTGCCTCAACACGGAATTTATCCCGATTGAACTGGACTATTTTGCCGACGACTACAAATACGACAGATTTGTATACGCGCTTGGGAACAATTGCAATGTATCCTACGACAAGGATAATGTTGAAATACAGACAACCCATGTTCCGTACTTCGTTCAGCATCGGTTGAAGACGAACGACAAAATGGCAATCAAGTTTGAAGACTTGATTGCAGAGCCAATCAGGACGCTTAAAGGAATTTACACCCAGATGCAAAAAGAACTGGCGCGCTGGGAAGCAGATTTTGACAGTCGTAGTAATTCCCTTACGTCGAATGGAGTGCGGCAGTTCGGGAATGAGATTGCGGCTTTCAAGTTGGAAATGACGCGGTTTGCCACAGGTATCGAACTGCTTGGAAAATACAATATGATTAGTGATGCCTTCCGTTATATGAACCAAGCCTTCAGGAATTCTGCGAAGAGCAAGGGCTATGACAGTTGGCGTCTGTTTCAGGTCGTCTTTATCGTTTCGTTGATTCTCGATGTCGTGGCGCATGAGCAAGACCTTATGCTTGATGATGATATTAAAAGCAAAGCCAAGACGGACGATGTTGATATCCTCTACTTCCCGACTGGCGGAGGTAAAACAGAAGCGTTCTTGGGTATTCTTGTCTTTAATCTGTTCTTTGACCGCTTGCGTGGCAAGAACTATGGCGTTACCGCGATGCTGAAATACCCGCTACGGCTGCTGTCTGTGCAGCAAGTTCAGCGTGTTGCGAATATTCTTGCAACCTCTGAGGTTATCCGCCAAACACAGGGGATCGGCGGTAGCGCGTTCAGTCTTGGATACTATGTCGGTGATGGCAATACGCCAAACAACATCGATAAAGACCTGCAAAGGATGCTGCTTGAATTATCTCCTGATGAGATAGACGAGAAATACCGTCTGGTTGACGTTTGCCCGTTCTGCGGGCAGGAAACTGTTCATGTGGTTTATGACGCTGACGCTAACTCGCTAAAACACATTTGCAGTAATTCCGAGTGTGCTTCGAATGGCATTATTCCACTTTATATGGTGGATAACGACATTTATAGATACTTGCCGTCTGTAATTATTTCAACTGTAGATAAGATGACGGCGCTTGGTTTCAACTCGAACTTCCACAACTTCCTTTTCGGTGCGGAGTTTGAATGTCCAAAGCATGGGTTTACTTCAAAGACAAAATGTCTGGTCTACGGTTGCCAATGCGACCCTGACGACTATAAAAAAGTGTCGATGAAAGACCCCGCACCGACCCTGATGATACAGGACGAGTTGCACCTTATACGGGAGTCGTTAGGTGCATATGACGCCCATTACGAAACCTTAATTGAGTATTTCATCAAGAATCTATCAGGATGCAACAGAGGTATAAAAGTAATAGGAGCAACAGCTACAATTTCCGCATACGCTGAACAAGCCAAGCATTTGTACTGGAAGGGTGCAATTCGCTTCCCATCTG
>CAZHCB010000054.1:0-11428 GCA_964530935.1 uncultured Oscillospiraceae bacterium | reverse complement strand
TTAAGGAGCATCATGGAGACAGGTTTGCCCACAACGAGACTGCGTCCGATAACGACAACACGTTTGCCGGAAATATCAATTCCAAAATGTTCAAGAATCTCGATGCAAGCTGCCGCGGTACACGGAGGGAATCCCTTTTCTATTCCGGTGAAAACTCCTGCAAGAGAGTCGTCTGTAATCCCGTCAACATCCTTTTTCTCAGAAAGAGCCTTTCTTGCAGCTTCCTCATCAAAGCCCTCGGGCAATGGGCGCAGAAGCAGGCAGCCGTGGGTGTTTGGGTCTTCGTTAATTCGGCTGATAAGCGACATTAGTTGTTCTTGCGTCCCATCGGATCCCAAAGCCAGAACATCAACTTCAACACCAATTGCTCCGCAACGCTTAACTGCGCTGTTCTCGTATGCTATATCGTCTGCACGCTCACCTATGCGCACAATTGCCAGTCGCGGAGTAAGGCCCTTGGTTTTAAGAGTCTGAACCCTATCAATTAAATCTGCATTTATTGCAGCAGTTACCTCAGCACCTTTGAGGATTTTTGCCATCTAATGCACTCCCTTCATCCCTGTATAAGACTAAAATAATCCGGAAATAACTCCGTTTTCGTCAACATCAATCTTTTCTGCCGCAGGAACCTTGGGCAGCCCGGGCATGGTCATAATATCACCGGTAAGCGCAACAATGAAGCCTGCGCCCGCCGACACCTTCAAGCTGCGGACCGTTACCTTAAATCCCTTAGGCGCGCCCAAAAGCGCCGCGTCATCGGAGAAGGAATACTGTGTTTTTGCCATGCATATGGGTAGCTTGTCATACCCGAGTTCAGTCAGCTGCTTTATTTGCTTAACAGCATTCGAGCTCAAACTTACTCCATCTGCATGATAAATCTTTGTGGCAATTGCATTTAGCTTGTCTTCAATACTGGCATCCAGCTCATAGCTATAGGTAAAGTTGTTTGGTTTTTCACATAGCTTGAGCACTTCCTGAGCCAGAGCAATTCCTCCCTCACCGCCTTTTGCCCAAACTTCTGAAAGGGCCACATTAACACCCAGCTCGCGGCATCTGTCTTCCACTAATTTCAGTTCCGCGGCGGTGTCCGTTGGAAAGGCATTTATGGCAACAACACAGGGCAAACCAAAAACATTAGTAATGTTGCCAACGTGCTGGAGCAGATTTGGAAGTCCCTTTTCCAGCGCTTCCAGATTTTCATTATTCAGGTCTGCTTTGGCTACTCCGCCGTGGTGTTTCAGCGCACGAACGGTTGCGACAATAACCACCGCGCCGGGATTAAATCCGGCTGCACGGCATTTGATATCTAAAAACTTTTCAGCGCCCAAGTCCGCGCCAAAGCCTGCTTCTGTAACAACATAGTCACCAAGTTTAAGCCCTGTTTCTGTCGCGGTAATAGAGTTGCAGCCATGGGCAATATTCGCAAAAGGTCCGCCATGGATAAACGCCGGTGTCTGTTCAAGAGTCTGCACCAGATTCGGCTTAATGGCATCCTTTAGGAGCGCTGTCATTGCGCCCTCAGCCTTTAAGTCGCTTGCAGTGATCGGTTTGTCATCTGTACTGTATGCCACTACCATGCGCGCAAGCCTTGCCTTAAGATCTGTAAGGCTTGTTGCAAGGCACAGCACTGCCATGATTTCGGATGCTACTGTTATATCAAAACCGTCTTCACGGGGAACGCCGTTTGCTTTTCCCCCGAGACCACACACGATGTTTCTAAGCTGCCTGTCGTTCATATCAACAGCGCGCTTCCAAGTGACGCGACGTACATCGACATTTAAAGAATTACCTTGTTGGATATGGTTGTCCAGCATCGCTGCAAGGAGGTTGTTTGCTGCGCTGACTGCGTGAAAATCACCCGTAAAATGAAGGTTTATATCCTCCATTGGAACTACTTGCGCATAGCCGCCGCCCGCGGCTCCGCCCTTAACGCCAAAGACCGGACCTAAGGATGGTTCGCGCAGACACAGAACTGTTTTCTTGCCGATTTTTGAGAGTGCATCGGCCAGACCCACGCTGGTTGTAGTTTTCCCTTCCCCCGCCGGTGTTGGGTTTATTGCAGTTACAAGAATAAGTTTACCGTTTCTGGGCATATCCTTAAGTGAGTTGATGTCCAGCTTGGCCTTTGTTCTGCCGTATGGTTCCAGAACCTCTTCGGACAAACCTATTTTGGCTGCTATTTCGGGAATCGGGAGCATTGTGGATCGCTGGGCAATTTCAATATCCGTCAGCATCTTTTGTTTCTCCTTTTCACGCAAATCATATCTGTTCCTTACAAAAAAACTTACATAATGAGAATATCAGGGATCAGTTCATATTTCAACGGTAAATATTCTGATTTAAACTGCAATTATACGCAATAATATGTTAATATTTCCTTTCAAAACCCCAAGAGAAGTGCTATAATACAAAAAAGACAAATTTTTCTAACTTAAACCTTTGTTAGACAAGCTCTGCGCATATTCCAGAGAAATCGATGCTCGAAAGGTGTACAACCATGTACAGTCGTAAGGAAATATTTTCAATACCAAATATTCTTGGATACTTTAGAATTTTGTTGATACCGGTTTTTATGCTTATCTATTTTAACGCCGAGTCAACAAAGGATTACTACAATGCGGCGGTTGTAGTTGGAGTATCCTCTCTTTCCGACATGTTTGATGGCTTGATTGCCCGTAAATTTAACCAAGTAACGGAGCTGGGCAAGTTAATTGATCCTCTTGCAGACAAGCTGACTCAGGGCGCTCTGATTATTTGCTTCCTGAACAGATTTGCGTATATGTGGTTTCTCCTCGGCATTTATGTCATTAAGGAGGGCTTCATGACCGCTATTGGGCTTGTTTTACTTAGGCATAACGGAAGAAAACTCAATGGGGCAAAATGGTTCGGCAAAGTAAGCACGGCGATGGTTTATATTGTTATGTTCTTACTGCTGCTGCTTCCAATGCTCAGTCTTTTTATTGCTAACATTCTTATCCTAATATGCGGAATTGCCATGCTGCTAACTCTGATAGGCTATGTTCCGGTATATGTAAATCTGTATAAGCAGCCCCGGCTTGAAACTTGACAAAGCTATTATTTATTACGAAAAAGTCAACATAAGAAAATTTCACTTGACTTTGCAATTTGAGTGGGCTACAATCATCCCAAGAAAGGCAATGACTGGGAACAAGTAAGCTGTTAGTCTTCCTTCAGAGAGCTGCCGTTTGGTGCAAGGCAGCAGGAGATTATCAGTTGAATACATCCTGCGAGCTGTGCGTCGAAAGCTATTTTGCAAGTAGAACGCAACGGGCACGCCCGTTACAGCGTTAAAGTATCGCGCATACGCGCCGTACTTGATAAGGCCGCATTTGTGAGGATGTGGTAAACTGAGGTGGTACCGCGGAATATTCCGCCCTCTGTAATTAATTTACGGAGGGCGTTTTTTTGTCCTCCAAGAAAGGAAGCTAACATGTTCATCAAAATCGCTATTCTTGTAGTATTCTTTGCCATTACCATAGGTATCGGTCTATACTGTCGCAAGCACGCAACCGATGTCAACGGATTTGTTCTGGGAGGACGCAATGTCGGTCCTTGGCTCACCGCCTTCGCTTACGGTACATCTTACTTTTCAGCTGTTATTTTTATTGGCTATGCCGGTCAATTCGGCTGGAAGTTCGGAGTTGCCGCAACCTGGGTCGGCATTGGAAACGCGGTTATAGGAAGTCTTCTGGCTTGGATGGTTCTGGGCAGAAGAACAAGGCTTATGACCCATCACTTTGACAGCGCAACAATGCCGGAGTTCTTTGGCGCACGCTTTAGCAGCCATGCACTAAGAGTTATTGCCTCTCTTATCATTTTCATATTCCTTATTCCCTATACTGCTTCGCTTTACAACGGACTTTCACGTCTGTTCGGAATGGCCTTTAACATTGATTACACTGTTTGCATTGTTATAATGGCCGTACTTACCGGCATCTATGTCGTTGCCGGCGGATACATGGCAACCGCAATCAATGACTTTGTTCAGGGAATAATTATGATTGTCGGAATAATCGCTGTTATTGCAGCTGTACTTAATACAAACGGTGGTTTTACAAGCTCTCTGAATCTTCTTGCCCAAGTAACTGACGAAAGTGCCAGCACTGCTCCGGGTGCTTTTAACTCCTTCTTCGGTCCTGACCCGTTTGGACTGATTTCAGTTATTATTCTAACATCTCTGGGTACTTGGGGACTTCCCCAGATGGTTCAAAAGTTTTACTCTATTGAAAGCGAAAAGTCCATTCATAAGGGCAGCATAATTTCAACTGTTTTCGCGATTATCGTTGCAGGCGGCTGCTACTTCCTCGGCGGCTTTGGTAGAATATTCACTACTCCCGAGGCGGTTGCCAAAGGCGGTTTTGACTCCATAATCCCCGGAATGCTCTCAAACATGCCGGACCTTCTCATCGGTATAGTAGTCATTCTTGTGCTCTCTGCATCTATGTCTACACTCTCTTCACTGGTTATGGCATCTGCCTCCACACTTACTCTTGACTTTATAAAACCGGTTATTAAGAAAGACATGTCTGAAAAAAGCCAGCTGCTGGTAATCCGTATTTTTATCATGTTGTTTATCGCGATCTCCGTTGTAATAGCGGTTATGCAGTACAAGGCAAATGTAACCTTTATTGCACAGCTAATGGGTATTTCCTGGGGCGCTCTTGCCGGAAGCTTCCTTGCGCCCTTCCTGTTCGGCTTATACTGGAAGCGCACCACCAAAGCCTCTGTCTTCGCCTGCTTTGCCTTCGGCACATTCATTATGATATTCAATATTCTGTTTAAAAGCGCAATGCCTGCGGTTCTGCAGTCCCCCATAAACTGCGGCGCCTTCGCAATGCTTGCCGGGTTCATAATTGTTCCGCTGGTTTCTATATTTACAAAAGCTCCGGACGGAAAGCTCGTTGACGATGCCTTTGCCTGCTATGAGAACAAGGTAACTGTCCCCGCAAAACTCTCACTAAGCGAATAATAAAAAGCTAGTGCGCTGTAGCTATTACAGCGCACTAGCTTTTTTATTCTAATACTTCAGCAACATTTATTTGTTTTTTTCGTGGTTTAAGGAAGCTTAACTTGCTCTCGGAAATAAAGACTGCGACAAATATTAAGGCAAAGCCGACTACAATTTGCACACTGAAGGCCTCTCCAAAAAACGCAACGGAAACTATGGCCCCAAATACTGATTCCAAGGTCATTATCAGAGCTGCTGAAGATGGCGGTGTGTATTTTTGACCGAAAGTTTGCAAAACAAAACAGGCGGCCGAGCCCATAACGCAAAGGTATACTAAGCTCCAAATAGTAGTTATGGATAACTCACGTGGGAACTCAGCGGTAAACGGAGCAACAAGCCAGCCCAAGATACCGGCTGTGGCAAACTGGATCATGATTAACATGGGGATGCTCTTACCATGTACATGCTTGTTCGTTGATACAATATGAGCCGCAAAAAAGATTCCGCAGCAAATGGTTAGAATATCACCGATATTAATTGTCAAATCCTTATTGAGAGAAACAAACCCAACGCCCGCAAGACAGATCATGGCTGCAATAATATTAAATTTATCAGGTCTTTTCTTCGCGATGACCCAATACATAAAGGGTACGATTACGCAATATGTGGTCGTTAAAAAGGCATTTTTCCCCGGCGTGGTATGTACAAGACCCATAGTTTGAAATGCATAAGCCACAAAGAGGAAAGAGCCCATCGTGGCTCCGCCTTTTACGTATTCCCAGTTGAGCTTTTTTATATCCTTGTATCCGATTAACAGCATTAGCAGAGCCGCCCCAGTAAAGCGAATTGCAATTATATAAAAGGCGGGGACTGCATCCAAGGTGTTTTTCATGACAACAAAGGAGGCTCCCCATATCAGGGTGCAGAGTATTAGCGCTCCCCTGCCCAAAACACAGTTTTTTCTATTTTCTTTACCTGTCATTATTTCAAATCTCTCTCTAAATATGTTCCATATTAGGTGCCGCGGCACGCAGCATAAGCTTTTTAATCCCGGCTTCAAACTGAACTTCAATTAAGAAGTCGCCGCCCATGGGTGTCATTTTTACTATTGTACCGTCTCCAAATGCCTTGTGATGGATTCTATCATCAGCTTTGAAGCCGGGTATTTCCGCGGGTTTTCTAATCGGCGGCGGTGTGATGGCGCTTCTTTGCTGTCGTTGATCATTGTATCCGCTGCTTATTGAGCTGTTATTATCCACACATGAAGAACTGCTGTAATCCCTTAAACCGGTTTTCTCAAGATAGTCCTCCGGTATTTCTCTCAAAAAACGAGAGGGCTTGCTGCTGGACGTTATACCGAAAATCATGCGTGCCCGGGCACAGCAGATGGTTAGTTTTTTTCTGGCTCTAGTGATTGCAACATAGCACAGACGTCTCTCTTCCTCTAGGTCGCTGAGGCTTCCCGATGACCTGTCACTTGGGAAAATACCCTCTTCAAAGCCAACAAGATATACGTTGTCAAACTCCAGACCTTTGGCTGTGTGCATGGTCATCATAACCACCGCATCCGCGTCTTTATCAAGCGCATCCAAATCCGTATATAGGGCAACTTCATCAAGAAAACCAGCCAGACCGTTGTCCCCTGTTTCTGTCATGTAGCCTACGATATTAGAGCGCAGCTCGCCTATGTTTTCAATTCTGCCAATGTTCTCATCGGAGTTATCCTTCTCCAGCATCGCCATATATCCGGTTTTGTCGAGAATAAGGTCAAACAGCTCGTCCAGAGGCATGGTTCCGGCAGCATCCCGCAGACTGTCTATAAGAGAAGCAAACATACGCAGATTTGCCGCGCCCCGCGGCATTGTGCCATAGGTTTCGGCGTCCTTTGCAACTTCGAACAAACTCCGGTTTTCACGATTGGCAATTTCCCGGAGGCTGCCAATGGTTTTCTCTCCAATGGCTCGGGCCGGAGTATTCACCACGCGCAGAAACCTTGCTTCATCATTGGAATTGTTCAGCAGACACATATATGAAAGGATATCCTTGATTTCAGCACGCTCAAAGAAACGCATACCGCCAACAATACGGTATGGAACTCCGTTACGCTTAAAGGCATATTCCAGCTTGTTTGATTGGGCGTTCATCCTGTACAGTACCACATTTTCACGCCAGTTTGTGCCTAATGAGAAGTTTTCCAAGACTTTTGAAGCAACGTATTGTGCTTCATCGTTTTCGTTCTGTGCAAAGTAGACTGTCAGCTTGTCTCCAGACTCGCTTTCAGTCCACAGCTCTTTGCCTTTGCGCTCATCATTGTTGCGAATAACTTCGTTTGCGGCATTGAGGATGTTTTTCGTAGAGCGATAGTTCTGCTCCAAGCGAATCGTCCGTGCGTTCTTAAACTGACGTTCAAAGTTGAGTATATTCTCAATTGTTGCGCCCCGGAATTTGTAGATACTCTGGTCATCGTCACCGACAACACAAATATTGTTTCGTTCACCGGCCAGCAGGTAAGCGATCCGGTATTGCAGATAGTTAGTGTCCTGATACTCGTCTATGAGAACATACTTGAAGTAGTTCTGGTAATACTTGCGCACGCTCTCGTGTTCCTCAAGAAGTTTTACCGTGTAATAGAGCAAGTCATCAAAGTCCATAGCATTGGATTTTAATTTGCGCTTTTCATACGCAAAAAATATTTTTCCAATGTTTCCGCGTCTAAAATCATGGGCGGCCTCGGCCTGCTGTATGTATTGCTCGGGGCTTATTAAAGCGTCCTTAGCCTTACTTATTTCCGAAAGTGAGGTTTTCGGCTTATATACTGTATCGTCAATGTCAAGCTCACGGGTTATGCGTTTTACCAACGCGGCGCTGTCTGTAGTGTCGTAAATTGTAAAATTCTTTCCAAATCCCAGAAGATCAGCGTCGCGCCGAAGGATACGAACACAGGCGGAGTGGAAGGTTTTTGCCCAAATGTCATTTGCGGCATCTCCCAGCATTTTTCCCAGACGTGCTTTTAATTCGTCGGCCGCCTTGTTGGTAAAAGTAATTGCGATAATTCTCCAAGGCTCGCATGGGTCAAGCTTGCACAAAGCTTCGACAGTCTTCCAGTCAACACTGTCGCGATTTTTTAAATATGACTCTAAGAGCTCAAGCTGTTTTTCTCCGACATCCGCGGGGATCTCATTAGAATCCGAAGCTCTTCCAAAGCGAATTAAGTTTGCAATTCGATTAATAACAACGGTGGTCTTCCCGCTTCCGGCTCCGGCAAGAAGCAGCAGCGGTCCTTCAGTTGCTAAAACGCCATCACACTGCATATCGTTAAGTCCGGAGAAGCATGATTTTATTACAGCTCTCCGGGCATTTACATATTTTGTTTTGAAATCTATACTATTCATATTTCTCCTAAGTTAAAACGCAAAATTGCACGGCTTCAATTATACATGAAGCCGTGCAATTATACAAGTGCAAATCACCCTCCCAGCATCTCTCGCAGCTTAAGAACCGCGCGTTTTTCAAGTCGGGATATTTGGACTTGAGAAACGCCTAACACCCTTGCAGTACTATCCTGTGTCATGCTGTGGTAATATCTCAGGGATATAACCTTTTTCTCCCGCTCAGGCAGCATATTAACGCACTCCCTAAGGGCAAGGTTCTCAATGAATTTCTCCTCCTGCAGACTGTCTCCCAATACCTGTTCAAGTGAAAATCCATCTTCTCCAGTCTCTCTCTGTAAAGACTCTGTCGGCCCAACCGCGATTTCGGCACTTGCGATGTCGGCAATATCAATTTCCGTGTGAGCTGAAATTTCTGACAGGGTGGGCTCTCTTCCCAAAATCTGCTCCAGATCATTTCGGGCAGTCTTTATAACTTGAGCGCGCTCTTTAATACCACGGCTGACCTTAACTGCCCCGTCATCTCGCAGAAAACGTCTTATTTCCCCGGAGATTTTTGGTACAGCATAAGTTGAAAACTGAGTTCCGTATTCCTCGTCATATCCTGTGATTGCTTTTAGAAAACCAACACATCCAAGCTGGAAAAGGTCCTCCGCGTCAACACCTCTTCCAAAGAATCTTCGCGCAATGCTCCATATTAGCCCCGTGTTTTCTTCAATCAGTGCCTGTGCCGCATCTCTATCTCCGTTTTTTGCGGCTTTTAAGGCGCTTATCATGGCCTCTGTCATTTCAAGGGGCTTCTGCGGACGATTCTGCGCCACATGGTTACGGTTGTGCCTTTGTCCGGTTCAGAACGAACTTTAATTTTATCCATAAAGCTGTCCATTATTGTAAAACCCATACCGCTGCGTTCCTCACCACCGGTGGAGAACATGGGCTCTCTTGCCTGATCAATATCTGCAATACCAACGCCGTTGTCGCGAATCGTTATCTCCAAGCTGTCATCTGTTATTCTCGCCCGCATTGAAATAATCCCGATGCTGTTTGGATAGGCGTGGACAATACAGTTTGTTACGGCCTCGCTAACCGCGGTTTTGATATCTCCCAGCTCCTCCAGAGTCGGATCAAGCCTTGCCGCAAATGCGCCTATAGAGGCTCTTGCAAAGCCCTCGTTTATACTCATGCTGGGAAATTCTAGTTTTATGTAGTTGTCAGTCATACGAAACTCCCCCCCTGTCTGCTTGTACCGACAATGCTTATTACTCTGTCAACACCGGAAGCGTCAAGCACGCGAAGGGGTTGTCCCGCAGGACTTTCCACCCATGCTTTACCTCCGATTTCGTTCATATGTTTTTGCGCACGCAAAATGACTGCTATACCTGAGCTATCCATAAAATTCAGCTTTGATAAATCAACAACGCAATCTCTGGGCATATATTCGTCAATCAAGTTTACAATTGAGGCCATTGTGCCCTTTGCGCCGTGGTGATCCAACTCGCCGCTCAAGTACAGCGTAAGTTTTCCGTTGTTATAGTTGGAAAAAATCTTCACTTTCTCCGCTCCCCTTTCGGAAGAATATTTTTCTGGGAAATACAAAAATGGCATCGTAGATTATTCCTACGATGCCATTTTATTTTGTTATTCTTGAGTATTCTGCCGAAACAGGTCGGCAGAATACATTATGCCAGTTTGTTCAAGCTTTCACTTAGATTATCCATCAGAGCTCTTGCCTTTTCAAGGCGTTCACGCTCCAGCGCAACAACGTTCACCGGGGCTTTGGCGAGGAACTTTTCATTTGAGAGCTTTGCTTTCTGTCCCTCAAATTCCTTCTTAGCCTTTTCAATCTCACGAGTGAGTCTCTCGCGCTCTTTTTCAAGGTCAACAAGCTCGCTCATGGGGATGAACATCTTCGCATCACCTGTGATAACGGAAACCAGTCCCTCAACGTTTTCGGGGGCATCTGCCTGCACCGTTACCTTGTCGGCATAGGCAAGCTTCATCAAATATGCCCCACCGTTTTCAAATATTTTCGGCAAATCGGTAGCAACGACAATGTGCGCCTTACGGGAAGGCGGAACATTCATTTCCGCCCTGCGGCTGCGAACCGCCTTGATGGCTTCCATGAGAACTTCAAAGTCGTGCTCATCCTGAGGGAAGCTCAGCGCCCCGTTATATTCGGGAAAACGCTGGAGCATGAGCAGGTCGCCCTCGTGGGGGATCGCCTGCCAAATCTCCTCCGTGATGAATGGCATGAAGGGGTGCAGCAGTTTTAGCATCTCGTTGAGAACATAGAGCAGCACCTTTTGTGCAGCGATCTTTTCGTCCTCATTCTCGCCGTTGAGGCGTGGCTTTGTGAGCTCTATATACCAGTCGCAATAGCTGTCCCAGATAAAATCGTTTACCTTCTGGGCGGCCACACCCAGCTCGAAGCCGTCCATGTTCTCGTTAATTTCTTTAACAACGGTGTTGAGCTTTGAGAGTATCCACTTGTCTTCGGTGGCAAGCTTCTCGGGCAGCTCGCACTTGTCTATAGTGAGATTCATCATAACAAAGCGGCTGGCGTTCCAAATCTTGTTGGCGAAGTTGCGCATAGCCTCACAGCGCTCAGTGTAAAAACGCATGTCATTTCCGGGGCTGTTGCCTGTAATAAGGTTAAAACGGAGCGCATCGCAGCCAAAGCTGTCTATTATCTCCAGCGGATCAATGCCGTTGCCAAGGGACTTGGACATCTTGCGTCCCTTGTCGTCACGTATCAGTCCGTGAATAAGGACAGTGTGGAAGGGCGCTTTACCTGTATGCTCACAGCCGGAAAAAATCATGCGGGCAACCCAGAAGAAAATAATATCATATGCCGTTACGAGAACGTCTGTGGGATAGAAATAGTCAAGATCCGGCGTCTCTTCCGGCCAGCCGAGAGTTGAAAACGGCCAGAGTGCAGAGGAAAACCAAGTGTCCAGAACGTCTTCATCCTGTGTTACATTCTTACTCCCGCACTTTTCGCAAGCATGAACATCTTCCCGGGAAACGGTCATGTGGCCGCAGTCGTCACAGTACCATGCCGGTATACGGT
>CAZHCB010000053.1:0-11429 GCA_964530935.1 uncultured Oscillospiraceae bacterium | reverse complement strand
AGGTACCCCTCCAAGAGTTAATGCCAGAACTGTTGATTTCTCCAAAATGGAGCTGCAAACGGGAGACGAGCAGCCCGAGCCCTTTTCTTTCCAAACAGAAAACGCTCCGGAAAATCGAGCGGTTTGTTATCTGACCTATACAAACGAAACTACACACGAGATTATCAGGCAAAATTTGCATCGCAGTCCTCTTTACGGCGGTGTTATTGAGGGGATAGGTCCTCGCTACTGCCCGTCGATTGAGGATAAGGTCGTTCGTTTTGCAGATAAAAAACGTCACCAGCTCTTTATTGAACCAATGGGTTTGGATACGGAAGAGCTGTATATTCAGGGCTTTTCCTCCTCAATGCCGGAGGAAGTTCAGCTGCTAATGCTTCACACGATCGCGGGGCTTGAAAAAGCCGAGATGACAAGGGCTGCTTACGCCATCGAGTACGACTGCGTTGACCCTACCGAGCTTTACGCCACCATGGAGAGCAAAAAGATAAGCGGTTTGTACGGGGCAGGCCAGTTTAACGGATCGTCGGGATACGAAGAAGCCGCGGTTCAGGGCTTTGTCGCCGGGGTGAACGCTGTTAGAAAAATACAAGGTCAGTCTGAGTTTATTTTGCGCAGAAGTGACGGATATATCGGCACACTTATTGATGATTTGGTCACCAAGGGCACAAACGAGCCTTATCGTATGATGACCTCCCGAAGCGAATACAGACTTCTGCACCGGCAGGACAATGCGGATTTACGCCTGTCCCACTTCGGTCTTGAGATCGGGCTGGTGTCTCGGGAGCGCCATCAAGCGGTTCTGGACAAGTACGCCAGAGTGGAGCGGGAGATTGATCGTTTAGAGCACAGTTTCGTGCCTCCCACACAAGAGCTTAACGAAATGCTGGAGAGCAGAGGAACTGCACCGGTAGTTTCGGGAGTCAGTCTGGCAACCTTGTTGCGCCGCCCCCAGCTGTGTTATGAAGATTTACAAAACTTTGATTCAGGCAGAACTGAGATGCCGCAAATAGAAAAAAACCAGGTGGAAATCTCGCTGAAATACGACGGCTATATCAGCCGTCAGCTCAGACAGATTGAGGAGTTTTCCAAAATGGAAAACCGCCTGCTGCCTAAAGATATAGATTACGAAAAGATATCCGGGATTCGCATAGAAGCCAGACAAAAGCTGCATAAGATAAGGCCTGAAAACTTTGGACAGGCCAGCCGTATTTCGGGGGTTTCTCCCTCAGATATCGCAGCACTAATGGTGTATATTGAGACGATGAATCACAAGTGAGCAGGAAAAGGAGAGGGCGTATGCTGGAAAAGAAAAAAGTTGTTCTGGGACTCTCCGGCGGAGTTGATTCCGCCGTTTCCGCACGGCTGCTCATGGAGCGGGGCTTTGAGGTACACGGTCTGTTCCTAAATATAGGCAGTGAAGCTGCAAAACAAGATGCCATTTCTGTGGCAGAGTACCTTAAAATACCCCTTGAGATTGTTGATATAGCCGCAGAACTTGATGAGCAGGTCTGCACTCCGTTTGCTCAGGCATATCTGCGGGGAGAGACACCAAATCCATGTATAATTTGCAATCCAAATGTGAAATTCAAGACATTATTGTCCTTCGCAGATAAAATTGGCGCATCACATATCGCAACCGGACATTACGCAAAAGCCGAAAACGGAGGACTTTTTAAGGGAGAGCCGGCGAATGACCAGAGCTATATGCTCTGCCGAATAAAAAAAGAGCAGCTGGATCGGGTGATTTTTCCTTTGGGAGGTCTAGAGAAAGAGCAGGTGCGAGAGCTGGCGGAAAAAATGGCTTTGCCTGTTGCACACAAGCCGGATAGCATGGAGATTTGTTTTATTCCGGACGGGGATTATGCGGCGTTTATCGAGACAAGAGGGCAGATGCCCCCTGAAGGGCAATTTGTGGACAGCAGTGGTGCGGGTTTGGGTCAGCATAAGGGCATTCACCACTATACGATCGGTCAAAGGCGGGGATTGGGTATTGCCGCCGGTAAGCGAATTTTCGTTTCAGAAATCAGACCAGAAACCAATGAGGTCGTCCTCTCGGACGGAGAGGAGCTCCATGTAAGCCGAATACATGTTGGGGATGTGAACTGGCTTGTCAGTCCGGATGGAAGTTTTAAGGCAAATGTTCGTGTTCGTCACTCAAAGGTTGAAACTCCGGCAACCGTTATACCGGAAGGTGACGGAGCCCTGGTTGAGTTTGAAAAACCTGTGCGCGCCCCCACAAAGGGACAGACGGCTGCATTTTACGACGGAGACAGAGTGGTAGGCGGCGGCTTTATTTTGTAGCTTGCATAAAAAGCAGGCAGGTACGATTCAAAATTGTACCTGCCTGCTTTGTTATATTTTAGGATACTATAGCTTTTTCAAGGCCTCAACTATTTGGTTAAACTCCCTGCTGTGCGAGGCTTTTACCAGAACCACGTCGCCGTGTTTTATGGTTTGGGGCAGCGAGTTTATAAGCTGATCTTTTGAGCCGAAAAACTGGGAGTTGATCAGTCCAGCATCCATCGCCCCCTCATAAGTAGCCTCTGAAAGATCGCCTGTGGTAAGCAGCACTTGAACACCGGAGATGGCGGCCAGCTCACCGGTTTGTCGGTGGAAGAACAGCTCATTATTGCCCAGTTCCAGCATGTCACCCAAAATCGCCACACGGCGACCGGGTAAGAGAGACATTGATTTCAGCGCCGAAGCGGTTGAAGTTGGGTTTGCATTATAGCAGTCGTTGATAATAGTGATCTTTTTTGTTTTCTCAAGAACGCAGCGTCCGTCAACCGGGGTGTAGGCAGCAATACCTGCAGCTATTTCATCGTCCGTTAAACCCAGTTTAATACCAACGGCGGCTGCGCCTAAGGCGGCGGAGACCATGTGCATACCGAAAGAGGTAATCTTGGCGTCAAAACGTCTCTCCCCGGAAACAATTGTCAGAGACATGCCCTGCTCACCCAGACTCCGGACATTCTCGGCGGTTACGTCACAGCCTTCTGAGAGCCCGAAGCGCACCAGCTTTTGCATACACTTGAGCTTTGCAAGGGTTTCATCGTCACCATTTATGAATACGGTGCCCGATGGCTGGACGTACCGGAGCATTTCGGATTTTGCACGCAAAACCCCGTCATAGTCACCCAAAAACTCCAGATGGGCGCAGCCGACATTGGTGTACACGGCGTATTCAGGGCGAACAATTTTTCCAAGCTGGGCCATTTCGCCGAAATGAGATATCCCCATCTCTATAACGGAGGCCTCGTGCTCAGGGTTAAGTTTTAAGACAGTCAGGGGAACACCCAGATTGTTATTAAAGTTGCCAACGGTTTTATGGGTGCAAAACCGCTGGGACACAACGGAGGCGATCATTTCCTTCATAGTGGTTTTGCCAACGCTGCCCGTTATGCCGATAACAGGGATCTTAAACTGAGCGCGGTAGAATTCCGCTAAAGTACCCAAAGCATCAACAGTATTTTTAACTACAATAACAGGGCAGTTGCAGCCTTTGGGAATACGCTCGGCAAGGGCAACTATAGCTCCGTTTTCATGAGCGGAGTTAATAAAGTTGTGTCCGTCAACATTCTCGCCGGGAATAGCTGCGAACAGGCTGTTGGGAGCGGCAACACGACTGTCTGTTTCAATGGATGAGATCTCCGTGTTCAGGATAGAGAAGTCACCCTTGTACAGTGCGCCCAAGATGCCTATTACACTCTTTATTGTAAGGTTTTTCATAACAGCACCTACTCGTATTTCTTAAGCGAAACTTCAATCAATTCGTTGCAGAGCTGGGCGTAGGTCTTGCCCTGGGTCTTTGCCATTTGAGGAACCAGACTGGTCGGGGTCATACCGGGGAGGGTGTTTGCCTCCAAACAATAGAGCTGATCGTTATTATCCATCAAAAAGTCCACACGGCAGTAGGCGTCAATCATCAAAACCTCACAGACTCGCTCGGACAGACGCTGTACTTTTTCTGTCATCTCTTCGCTGATAGGCGCAGGACACAGTTCTTCCGTTAAACCTGATTGATATTTGTTTTTATAGTCGTAAAAGCCCTCTTTTGGAATGATCTCAATAACCGGCATGGCTTTGCCGTCAATTATTCCCACGGTGAGTTCCCGACCCTTTATGAAACGCTCAACAATAACTGCCTGCTCGTATTTAAATGCCAAATCAAGGGCAGCGTCGTATTCGTCAAGGCTATGTACAATTGAGGTGCCGACGCTTGAGCCCCCGGAGCAGGGCTTAACAACACAGGGGAAGCCCACATTTTCAAAGGGACCTTTTCCGGCATATACTGTGATCCCCGCCGGAGTGGGAATTCCCGCCCGGGCGAGAAGTTCTTTTGTAATTGTTTTATTCATTGCCAGCGCACTGCCCAAATACCCGCTGCCGGTGTATTTGATGCCCATAACGTCAAAGGTCGCCTGCAGCTTGCCGTTCTCGCCCTCTTCCCCGTGGAGAGAGAGGAAGCAAATATCCGCGGCGCGGCAGATTTCGATTACGTTATCGCCAAGCACACTGTCATTATCTTGAACCCTTGAGGCTTTTATTGCCGCCAGATCCGGCTCTGTTTCAGAAACGGAAAAATCGGCATCCGACTGTGGTCGGGTGAAAATCTCCCTGGGGTCGCTGTATGGCTCCGGATAGCCGAAGAAGCTGTCCATCAAAATAACATTGTGTCCCGTTTCGCGGAGCGCACGCGCAATAAGCACGCCCCCGCTGATAGAAACATCACGTTCAACACTCAGTCCTCCGCAGAGTACGACAATGTTCATACTTTGCCCTCCTGACAAGAAATAGCATTCGCGCATATAATAGCCGCTTTGCGGTAATTATAGCACACACATCGGTGATATTCAAACATAAACAATCAGCTCTGCCGCATTATACACAAAGAATTTTCTTTTTGTGAAAACAATAAGAAAGGCCAGCAAATCTCCCTCACATTATGTACATTTTATTGATTTATGAAGCTCAGAAACGAAGCAGCTATTTAGAAAATTTTCTAAATAGCTATTGACAGATGGCGAAAGCAGCAATACAATCTATTTAGATAGGATTCTAAATAGATTGTGGAGGTGATTACCATGAGCTTCGCGGATACTTTCAAGGCCCTGTCGGATCCCGTTAGACGTGAAATACTTGGACTTCTAAAGGAGAAGAACATGACGGCAGGGGAGATTAGTTCCAGTTTTGAAATGACTGGGGCAACAATATCGTATCACTTATCCCAGCTAAAAAAGGCGGGGTTAGTATTTGAAACAAAGAACAAAAATTTTGTTATATATGAGCTCAACGCGTCTGTAATGGAAGAGGTGATGCTATGGTTTGCTCAGTTTGGAGGTAAAAAAAATGAAAAATAAGAAAGAGTGGTCCTTGGCTCTTGTTACTACAATAGCCTGCCTGTTACCCATGGTGCTTGCTGCGATTTTATACAAAGACTTGCCGGAAACTATGCCCGTGCATTTTAACTCCGCCGGTGAAGCAGACGGTTTTGCATCAAAGGCGATTGCCTGTTTCGGCCTTCCGGGATTATTGGCTCTCATAAATCTGCTGGTACATTTTGGACTCAACGCCGACCCGAAAAAGAAAAATGCAAAGGGCAGGGTTCGCAGCATGGGGCTGCTAATGATACCGGTTATATCCATAATCGTTTGCCCGATCACCTTTTATATGAGCATGGGATACGAGACTCCAATTCAAATAGTTATTCCTGCGCTACTTGGTGTGCTGTTCCTGTTTATTGGGAATTACCTCCCAAAATGTAAGCAAAATTATACCGTTGGGATAAAACTGCCATGGACATTAAACAATGAGGATAACTGGAATAAGACACACCGGCTTGCCGGATTCATCTGGATGATAGGCGGAATTGTGTTTATTGCCTCGGCGTTTATTGGAGAAGCCTTTAAGTATGCGTTTTTCCCATGCATAATAGCCATGGTTTTCGTGCCGATGATTTACTCATACATCCTTTATAGAAAAGGCATGTAATTTTAAGTAAAAGAATAAGAGAAGGTGTGCTGTTTTTGCACACCTTCTCTTATTCTTTTACAGGGAAATAATTTTTGTTGCGACGTTGTCCACAAAGCCCAGATCGTGCTCAATAAATAGAATGGTCGGTTCAAATTCCAGCAACAGATCCTCAATTTGCATGCGGGAAATAACGTCAATATAGTTTAGAGGTTCATCCCAAACATACAGATGGGCACTTTGGCAGAGACTGCGTGCAAGCATAACCTTTTTTCTCTGCCCCGCAGAGTAGTCGGTGATGTCCTTTTCAAATTGTTTTCGCTCGAACCCCAGCTTTCTCAAAATCGCCAGAAACAGGCTCTCGTCAATCTCGTAGCTCTCCGCATATTCATGCAGACTGCCGGAGAGACCGGAGAAGTCTTGAGGAACATAGGATATTTTTAGCCCGCTGCCCACATGTAAAAGCCCGGTGTGGGGAACATCCTCTCCGCAAATAAGCTTAACAATGCTGGATTTTCCCGAGCCGTTTTTTCCCCGAAGGGCAACAGCATCTCCGCGACGGATCTCAAAGCTGAGGTTAGAAAAAACTGGTTGCTCGCCATAGGAGATACTCAAATCACGAACCTCAACAAGGCAGTCCGTATGATAGATTAAGGGGGAGAGCTTCAAGCTCTCTGCCGTTTCAATATTATTAAGGAGCTTGGATCTCTCTTCCGCGGCGTCCAGACGGCGATCCTCCAGACTCTTTGACCGCTGCATCATCTTGGCGGATTTGTGCCCGATATATCCCCGGTCGGGCCGCAGGCCGGAGTTGCGGCTGCCAACCTTAGTCTTTTCAATTTTATCTGACCAGCTTGAGGCTTGACGGGCGGAGGTTTGAAGGCGTGATATGTCCTTTTTCAGCTTTTCGTTTTCAGAGAGCTCGGCGCTGTCACGCTGCTCTTTGTTCTGCCACCAAGAGGAGAAGTCACCTTTCTGAATCTCGATATTAGTTTTGTTAATTGAAAGAATATGGTCAACGCAGCTGTCCAGAAAAACTCTGTCGTGGGACACGAGGATAAAGCCTTTTTTTGAATGCAAATACTCTGCCACAAGTTCTCTGCCGTGGAGATCCAGATGGTTTGTGGGCTCGTCAATCAAGGGGAAGGCATTGTCTTTGAGAAATAGGGCCGCAAGTAGGATCTTTGTGCGCTCCCCGTTGGAAAGAGAGGAGAAGGGACGATAGAGAGCGTCCTCCCCAACTTCCAAGAGATTTATTTCCCGCATCAGTTCCCAGCTGCGTTCTTGGGGAATCAGCACCTCCAATGCTTCGACGGTGAGGGCATTTTCATCATCAATTTGGTAGGGGAAGTATTCGAAGTTTACATCGGCAGTAATCTTTCCGCTGTATTCATACTGCCCCATGAGCAGGCGCAGGAATGTAGTTTTGCCCCGACCGTTGCGTCCGGTAAAGCCCAGCTTCCAGTCGGTGTCAAGATTAAAGCTGACATTCTCGAATATATTATCGTAGCTGCCTTCATAGGCAAAAGTTAAATTTGAAACACTAATTTGTGACATGGAATCACTCCTTATATCATGCGTTTTTAGAAAAACAAAAATATGAAGCTTACGGCAAGCAGCGTCTCAACATTTTTTCAATCAGTCCGGCTATGTCTTCATCGGATTGGCTGCAACCTGTTGCGAGCCAAGCTTTAACTATGCCCATTGAACCTTCCCGGCAAAACTCAAATTGGTAGTCGTATTCACAGGTGGAATACACGGAGCTCCGGCTTAGTGTGGGGATAATATATGTTTTTTTGATATTGTCGAGAAAGTCTGTGAGTAGTTTACTTGCGGATGTTTGTGAAAAATAGTACCGGTAAACAAGCCTGTTTTGACGGATAAATTGAAGCATTTTAAGCATTGTGTCTCTGCTTGCCAAGCGGAAAGCGTCAGTATCTGAGGGGAGAATCTGAGAGCCCGCTTTTGAGAGAAGTTCAACTTCCATAGCCTCTAGCAGCTCACTAATATTGGAGTAGTGGGCATAAAAGGTGGTTCGATTAACTCCCGCCTGTTTGCATACCTCCTGTACGCTGATTGCGGAGTATTCTTTGCTCTCCAACAAGTGTTGGAAGGCAGACATTATCTTATTTTTTGAAGCGGTACTTCTGGCATTATTGGGACTGTTCATAGCTATCTCCATTATCTCAACAGATGCTTAATAAGTGTAGTTGTGTTTTGTTCTCGACTGCTTTATCATTATACCAACAGATGTTTGCGTAATCAAGAAAGCAACGAAAAAAACAGTAAAATCGGACTAAATTTGAGATTGGAGAGGTGGATAATGGACAAAAAATATGAACCCCTGTTCCGGCCGCTGCAAATTGGCGGCATTGAGGTAAATAATCGTATTCTGATAGCACCCATGGAGGGTACAAACTTAATTGAAAATCTGGTTGGCTGCCACTTCAATGAAAAGGCGCATGATTACTACATTGAGCGTGCTAAAGACGGTGTCGGGCTGATGATTCCGGGCATGACGCTGCTTCGCAGCATGGTGGGCGGCAAGTGGCTGCACAAGAGCCCCAAGGTGTTTAAACCCATCAAGCCGTTAATGGATGAAATACACTCCTACGGCTCGAAGGTGTTCATTCAGTTGGGTGCGGGCTGGGGACGGGCTTTCGTTCTGAGCAACATGATGGCAAAGCTCATAGATAACAAGGTGCTGGGCACACTGGCAAAACCGGTGCTGAATTTGGATCGGCTCATGGTAGCCCCTGACGAGGGAAGCCCGAATATGTGGCTGCCGGACTATAAGTGCCGCGCAATTACACGGGAAGAGATCAAGGAGTTCGTCGACGCATACGCTCAGTCTGCCCTGTTGTGTAAAAAGGCGGGAATTGACGGTGTGGAGGTTCATGCTGTTCATGAGGGATACCTTATGGATCAGTTTACTCTGCCGTATTCCAACCACCGTACCGACGAATATGGCGGCAGCTTTGAAAACCGCTACCGTTTTGCAGTGGAAGTGGTGCAGGCAATTAAGAAGCTTTGCGGTGACGATTATCCCGTCTCATTGAGGTATAGTGTTACCAGCAAAACAAAAGGCTTCAATCAGGGCGCAGTTCCCGGCGAAGAGTTTACCGAGGTGGGCAGAACTCTGGAGGAGAGTGAGCGTGCAATAAAACATCTGCGGGATGCTGGCTATGATATGTTCAACTGCGACAACGGCACCTACGACGCCTGGTATTGGGCGCACCCGCCCGTATATATGCCTCTTGACTGCAACTTGGAGGAGTCGGTGCATATTAAAAAGTTCACGGACGCACCGGTGTTTTGTGCAGGGCGTATGCAATTTGATACTGCAGCACAGGCTATTGCAAACGGCGAGATAGACGGCGTTGCCATCGGCAGGCAATTTCTTTGTGACGAGGCCGTGCTCACAAAACTGCAGGCCGGCTGCCCCGAGGATATTCGCCCCTGCATCGCCTGTCATGCCGCTTGCTTGCCGGTGTCTACCTTTAAAGGCGGCGGAGCGGAGATAGATTTCAAAGAGGCTCAGGATAAGAGAATGTGTGCGGTAAACCCCAGAGCGTTCAACGAGAAGAAGTATACGCCTGTTATTGCCAAGACAGCAAAAACCATTGCGGTAATTGGCGGCGGTATTGGCGGCATGGAGTTTGCTATTCAGGCCTCCCGGCGTGGTCACAAGGTAACGATCTATGAAAAGACAGGCGAGCTGGGCGGCGTTTTCATCGCAGCAGCAGAGCCATCTTTCAAGGAGAAGGACAAAGAGCTTATCGCATGGTACAAGCGGCAGCTTGAGAAATATCCGATAGAAGTGAAGCTGAAAACGGAGATAAAATCACTCTCGGACATCAGTGCCGACGAAATTGTTGTAGCTACCGGGGCTTATGCACGGGGACTTAGTGTTCCCGGCGGTGAAAAGGCAATCGACGCAATTGATTATCTCAGACACACCAAAGAAGCGGGTCAGACAGTTGCGATTATCGGCGGAGGGCTGACCGGTTGCGAGATCGCTTACAATCTGGCGCTTGAAGGCAAAAAACCGTTTGTGGTTGAGATGCTGGATGACGTGATTAAGGTGGTGGGCGTTAATGCCTCAAATACCATGATGCTCAGAACCTTGCTTGAGTATCATAAGGTACCCTTATACCTAGAATCCCAACTAAAAGAGATAAAAGACGGAAGCGTTGTTGTGAATACAAAAGATGGTGAAAAGGAGATTGCGGCAGACAGCGTGATCCTCTCCATCGGGTACAACTGCGGAGCGCCTCTTGTGGAGGGCAAAGCCAAAAACGTACACGTATTAGGGGACGCGGCACAGGTTGCGAACCTGAAAAAAGTTATTTGGGCGGCAAACGATTTGGCGCTGAGCATTTAAAAACAAATCAAAAGAAGGCGTCGGGAACTTTGTGTTCCCGACGCCTTCTAATAGACCTAATATTTTTGTTATTCGGCTGCTTCCAAAGTAAACTCCCCGTAAACGGGATTGTGGTCGGAGTACTTAAAGTTGGCGTCAATAGTTTTGCAGGAAGTAACCCCTACGTTGGGAGATACCAAAAATCCGTCAATGTAGTAGAGCTGGGGATTGGGATCGTCCTTATACGGCCTGTTGTTAAGGCGGGAAGTGGGTACATTATCTCCGGTGTGGAAGCCCCAGCCGCTTTCCAGAACCACGTCCTCAAGACTGGGAGGACACCAGAACCAGTCCTCCAAAAGCTCAAAGGGTCTGTCGGGGAAAAGATGGTTAAAGTCGCCGCCAACCACCACATAGTTGCCCTTGTCATACTCTTCATAGATGAAATTCAAAAGCTGCTTCGTCTGGGCTGCTTTTCCTTCACCGTCATCATAGGCCTCAAGGTGGATGTTAATAAGAACAAGCTGGTGTTCGCTGTTGTCAAGATCCACACGTTCAACCAACATTCCCCGCTTCAAATTGGCGGCGCTGACCGGCCATTTGAAGGGAACCGGCAGGCTGATGCGCTGGGCATCCTTACCTGCGAAGCTGTTAAGGAGCATTATTCCGCTGTCTACCTTGCCTATCGTAGGCCAGGGGAAGGGAACGTAATCGCACTTGTAGTTGTTAGCAAAAGCATAGCTGCTGTCTGTTACCGCGTTAGATATGTATTCCAGCTGATTAATGCCGTAACCCCGCTTAGAGTTGCGGTCAACCTCTTGGATGAAGTTGATGTCTGCACCGGTATCGGTAACAATCTGCGCTATATTCTCAAGATTGTCCTCTACCAATTCTTTGCTGGACGGGCGCACGCCCGCTCCGCCGTCCATAAAGAAGTCCTCAGTCTCAGACAAACCGCAATAACCTATATTGAAGGTTAAAACACTAAAGGAATCTCCCTCTGAGAGAGTTTTTGAATCTGCGTTGTCTGAATTGACGATTTCAACTGACTCGACTGCATCAGGTTTGTACTCGGTAATTGTTAAGTACAATACAAAAA
>CAZHCB010000052.1:6814-11468 GCA_964530935.1 uncultured Oscillospiraceae bacterium | reverse complement strand
CGGGCATATCTGCCGGTGAAGGAACATACTCAGCAACTGCACGAAGCAGAGCTTCTGTGCCAACGCCGGAAATCGCACAGCCGCAGAAAACGGGGAACACGCTGCGCTCGATCAGACCTGCCTTGAGGCCTTCAAGCATTTCAGCCTCGGTGAGTGCAAGCTCGTCCAAGTACTTTTCCATAAGCTCTTCGGTAGTTGCGGCGGCCTCCATGAGGACCTCACGCAGCTCCTCGGCAGTGTCCTTGTCGGCGGCGGGGATGTCTATCTTAGTGGTTTTGCCGCCCTTGGTCTGGTAAGCCACGTTGTGAACCAGGTCAATAACGCCGGAGCCGTCGCTCAAAGGAGCGGTTACCGCGCAAACGGAAGCGCCGTACTTTGCACGCAAATCAGAGAGCACCTTGTCAAAGCTGCCGTTCTCCTCGTCAATCTTGGAGACAAAGAACATTGCGGGAACTCCCGCTCTTTTAAGGGTTTTCCAGTTGCGTTCTGCGCCAACGGAAATGCCGTCCTTTGCTGTGCAAAGGATGAGTCCCGCTTCGGCAACACGAACCGCGCTCTCAACCTCAGAATAAAAGTCAAAATATCCGGGGCAATCCAGCACGTTGATTTTGCAGCCGCCGAATTCGACGGGTGCAATTGCACCGGAAATAGAAATTTGACGCTTCTGCTCCTCGGCATCGTAGTCACAAACGGTTGAGCCGGCAGTGATCTGACCGAGACGGTCAATTGCGCCGGTTGTTAGCAGCATGCTCTCAACAAGGCTTGTCTTACCGCTTCCACCGTGGCCAAGAAGGCAAATGTTGCGAATGTCTTTTGTTGCATAGCTCATATAGGGGGTCTCCTTACTTGATAGTTTATCTGGGGTAACGCCAAGCGTTTTGATACATGAGATTATTTGTGCAGACCCTGTCGGGTCACGCACAGACCAATTAT
The DNA here is from genome assembly GCA_964530935.1 of uncultured Oscillospiraceae bacterium. Lineage (GTDB taxonomy): Bacteria > Bacillota > Clostridia > Oscillospirales > Oscillospiraceae > UBA2658. The sequence goes on along the minus strand of CAZHCB010000052.1, from coordinate 10,535 downwards.
ACACGGCTGTAATACCATTTGCAACAAATTTTTATTCCCGAAACATAGATATTTAGGCACTAATTACAGCTATAATACCTAAAACGACAGTGACGTTTTTTCGTTGAAAAGAGAGATGGTTCGTAACCTGAACCATCTCTCTTTGCCATCAAAATGCTATTGACTGACGATTTTGTAATACTCTCTTGCGGTGACCAGGTATACCGCAAGGTAGATAAGGGCAAAAACGCCTATGGTTACCCCAACGCAAATAACGAACAGCCACACATTAGTCAGCTCCAGCAACGCCAGCAGCTTAGTAATAATGTTGAAGGCGATTGCAACGTGCAAAACCGCAACTAACAAGGGCAGGAAGAACACCGTAACGATCTGGCTGTGGATAGACTTCTTGATCTCGCTCTTAGAAAGCCCCACCTTCTGCATAATGATAAAGCGTTCCCTGTCGTTATAGCCCTCGGTAATCTGTTTGTAGTAAACGATCAGGATGGTCGCCATAATGAACATTAATCCCAAGCTGATGCCGAGGAACAAAAAGCCGCCGTACATTGAATAGAGATCCTGAGAATCTGCCGCCCGGCAGCTGGAGGATATACTGTAATACTCAAAGGTTCCTGTAGTGCCGTCCTCGTTTGTGTATTCGGAGATGTGCTTTTCGGCAAGCTCAGACATGAGCTTTGTGTAGAAGGCCTCCTGCTCGTTCTCGGGCAAATCGGTGTCAAGATGAATATCAATATTGTTGCCGAAGGAGTTCTCGTACTTCTGCTCGTATGCCTGAATAATCCCGTCGTAATCTTCGACCCCGGCGACCAGCCTTATATAGCAGCCGGCATAGCTCTCATACTCGGATACCCAGTCAGACAGGGAGACGTCGCCGGTCTCTCCCACCTTAGTAAGCTCCACTCCAAAGACCTGCATTTGACTGTCTTGGCTTAGATTCCAAGTGGATACCAGAGCCTGTCCGGGGGCAAGCTCCGCCTTTTCTCCGGTCTTTCGGTCATATTCTTCGGCGCTGATAACCGTAACTTGAGTGTAATCCGAATACTCCCCATCTTCAACGCCTTCAATGCTCAGATCACCGCTGCTTCCATTCATCTCGAAGCTGAAATAGATGTCATAGTCCAGAGTTTTCAGACCAACGCCCTCTTTTTGGGCAAGCGCCTGTATCTTTTCCAGTGCCGTGTCAAGGGTATCCTCTTCCGGCTCCTGATAGCTCAGCGCAATTTGGTGGGGGTAGCGTCTGTCTAAAATATCCTCCACACCTATATTCAGAGCAACAGTGGTTGAAATCATAACCAGCACCATTGTTGACAGGATGCAGATGTTCCCGAGACCCACGGCGTTCTGTTTCATGCGGTATACCATGCCGGAGACATTGATAAAGTGGTTGGTCTTGTAATAGTAGTTCTTATTCCCCTTGAGTGCCTTGAGTATGGTGATGCTTCCGGTTGTAAACAGAAGATAGGTTCCTATAATAACCAGCAGCACCGCAAAGAAAAAGAGCATTATTGCCGACATGGGGTCTTTGGTCAGCAGCGCGATCGCATAGCCTCCGCCAAGGGCAAGGATACCTATAATAGTGAGCACCCACTTGGTTTTGGGTTCCTTTTCGCCCACATTGCCGCCCTTTAGAACATCAATGGGCTTGGCTCTGCCAACGGAGATAATATTAAAGAGGAATATCACCAGATAAACAACAAGAAACAGAGCAAGGGTCATTAAAACAGCCTTGAGGTCAACTGTAAACCGCAAAGGGGTATTTATATGGGCAAGCTTAGTCAGCAGTGCGAGAGTCAGGCGGCTAAAGCCCACCCCCAGCGCCAGTCCGAAGACAATGCTGATCATGCTCACATAGATTGTTTCGAAAAACTGCACCAGAGCAAGATGCCGCTTTTCCATGCCCAGGATTATGAAAATGCCCAGCTCCTTTTTACGCCGCTTCATTAAAAAGCTGTTGGTGTAAAACAGGAGCACAACCGCGAAAATGCCAACGATAACCGAACCGAAATTCAGAAACATCGTTATGGTTCTGCCGCCGAAGCTGCCTATCAGCCCGGGGTTGAAAGCCAGAAACAGCAGAGTATAGAACATCATGGCAACGCCCGTACCCGTTAGCATGTAGGGTATATAAAACTTCCTGTTGTTCTTAATATTCTGGTATGCCAGCTTCGGGTAGAGTCCGGATTTATTCATTCGTCTCACCACCCGGGGCTCTGTTTGCCAGCACTTCGGAAATTGCGGAAAACAACTCCTCGTTGCTGCGTTCTTTGCGGTAGAGCTGATGGTAGATCTCTCCGTCACGCAGGAAGAGTATGCGGTTGGCGTTTGCGGCAGCCTTAACACTGTGAGTAACCATGAGAACGGTTTGTCCCGCTCTGTTAATATCTTCAAAAACTTCCATAAGGGCCTCGGCAGCGTGAGAATCAAGAGCTCCTGTAGGTTCGTCCGCAAGAAGGATCTGGGGGCTTGTAATTAAGGCTCTGGCAACGGCGGCCCTCTGTTTTTGTCCGCCCGAAACCTCATAGGGATACTTTTCAAGCAGCTCATTTATCCCCAGTCTTTTTGATATGGGCGATATGCGCAGCTCCATTTCGCTGTGGTTTTTTCCCGCCAAAACAAGGGGAAGGTAAATATTATCCCGAAGTGAAAAAGTATCAAGAAGATTGAAATCCTGGAAAACAAATCCCAGATTATCCCGTCTAAAAGCAGATAGCTCCTTGTCGGGAATGGCCTGCATACTCCTGCCTGAGAGCAGAACATCCCCGCCCGTAGGCCTGTCCAGGGACGCCAGAATGTTGAGCAGGGTAGTTTTGCCGCTGCCGCTCTCTCCCATTATTGCTATGAACTCGCCCTCTTCAACGGAAAAATCAATACCCTTCAGGGCTTGCACCTTAACCCCGCCGAAACGAGTGGAATATGTCTTTTTTAAATGATTAACTTCAAGCAACGCCATAAATAAATCCTCCTTGGCTTATACATGTGTATTACCACTATTAGTACAGCTAGTATAGCATCACAGTTTTAATAATGCAAGTACTTTTAGCTAAAAAGATAAGACCCGCCTTTTCAGCGGGTCTTATCTTTTAAATCATGTGGCTGTCGGCCATGGAAACGAAATCCTCACCAGCAATCACTATATGGTCGGCGAGGACTATCCCCATGCTGGCAAGAGCGGTCTTTATGTGCCTTGTTGTAACTTCGTCCTCCAAGGAGGGAATTGCAATTCCGCTGATATGATTGTGGGCCAGAATAACACTGGCAGCGTTCTTGGCAAGGACAAGCTCCACAATTCTTCTAACACTGATTTGCGCTGAGTTTACCACGCCCCGGAACAGTTCATTGCAGCAGATAACCCTGTTTTTCCCGTCAAGACACATGGCGTACACAACCTCGTCCCGTTCAAACATAAAAAAGGGCATTAGATATGCTCCGGCCGCCTCGGTGTTGTTGATTACCATATCATTTTTGCACTTTGCCATGTTATACCGGCGGCAGACAGCCGGAATAAGTTTTAGCAGGGCAGTGGCATTGCAGCCTATTCCCTTGACAGAGCAGAGTTCCTCCGCAGTCGCCTCAAAGATGCTCTCTAAATTGCCAAAGTGATTTAGAAGATTGTGAGCAAGTATATTTGTGTCTTGCCGTGGGATGGCGTAAAAGAGCAGCAGTTCAAGCACAAGATGATCTTCAAAACTGTCCAAACCATGTTCAATGAATCTTTTTTTCA
>CAZHCB010000052.1:0-6714 GCA_964530935.1 uncultured Oscillospiraceae bacterium | reverse complement strand
CCTGAATATAATGGAGGCTCCTGTGAAAAAGATGCTCCCGAAAATTAAAGATTTTATCAGCCGTGCGGATATGGTGTTGCTTACACTCTGCATGGTCTGTACCATTTTTGGGCTTGTTGCCATTAGCAGTGCCGTTAAAACCCTGGACGGCAGCGCGCGATACATCATAGTCCAAATAATCTGTATGTTCATCGGTCTGGGGCTTTTTGTGCTCTTCACCATTATCGATATCGACATCTTTGCCGACAAGTGGGCCATCCTCATGCTTTTCGAAGTTATTCTGGTCGTCCTGCTTCTGACCCCACTGGGTTATGCCGATGACACGGGCAACCGCGCATGGCTGCGCTTCGGATTTATGGGCGTTCAGCCCTCGGAGGTTATAAAAGTAATCTTCATAATCGTCATGGCAAAGCACGTCAGTTACTTAAAAAACTACAAAAATCTTAACTCGGTAATGTCTATGGGGCAGCTTTTGTTGCATTGCTTCTTCACCCTTGGTCTTATCGTTGTTGTTACCAAGGACATGGGCAGCGCTCTGGTGTATCTGTTTATCTTCATAATCATGCTGGTGACTGCGGGGCTGAAATTCTACTGGTTTCTCATAGCCGGCGCAGGGGCGGCGGCGCTGACCCCGCTTTTCTGGACCAGAGTTCTCAACCAGAGATACCGCGACCGCATTCTCGTTCCGTATAACGACACTATCGACCCTCTTGGAACAGGTATTGGCTGGCAGGCGAGCCGGAGTAAAATCGCCCTTGGCAACGGTCAGGTTTGGGGCGCAGGGTATGGGCAGGGTCCCATAGCCCAGTCTGACATTCTGCCTGAAAAGCAGACCGACTTTATCTTCTCCGTCATCGGTGAGGAATTTGGTATGGTTGCCTGTGTTCTGGTAATAGCCCTTCTGATGGCTATCATTATCCGCTGCATCTACATCGGCATCAAATCCAAAAACACCATGAGCATGCTTGTGTGCTTCGGAGTTGCCGCCAGCTTCATATTTCAAACCTATGAAAACGTGTGTATGTGCATTGGCGTTGCCCCTGTTATCGGCATCACCTTACCTTTCTTTAGCTATGGAGGCTCGTCTATGTTCTCCATGCTTGCAGCCGTTGGACTTGTCTCCGGCGTAAAATACCGACCAAAGCCGGAGCGATTCATCAGTTACCGGTAGAAAGTTAAAAGTGGACAAGACATGACCATAAAAAAACGCGCAAGCCTGGGCTTTTGGATGGTTCTTCTCTCGGGACTTCTCTTCAGCTTCGGCGGACTTATTATAAAGCTTTTACCCTGGCAGCCCCTGTCCATCAATGCCGCCAGAAACCTTGTGGGAGTTTTGATCACATTCATTTTTGCAAAGGCCATCGGACATAAAATAGTTTTCAATAAATCGGTGCTTATCAGTGCCGCTGCAATGGCATACACCACCACAGCCTTCTGCATAGCAAACAAAATGACAACGGCGGCAAATACCATTCTTTTCCAGTTCACAAGCCCGGTGTTCGTAATCCTCTTTTGCTGGATCTTATGGAAGCAAAAACCGGCAAAGCGCGATATCGCAATGTGTCTGTGCGTTTTTGCCGGCATCCTCTGCTTTTTCTTTGAAAGCCTCTCCGGCGGAAAGATCCTTGGGGACTTGATCGCCCTTTCAACCGGTGTTACATATGCTGTTGTATTCATGAGCAACAAAATGAAGGGCGGTGACGCCGTCTCCGCCTTCTTCTTCGGGGAAATCCTCTCCGCTATTATCGGCCTGCCCTTTCTGGTTCAGGAAACCGTGTTCACCCCCTCGATCATCGCGGGCGCGATAACCTTCGGTTTCTTTCTCGGCGGCGGTTATATTCTGGTTTCCATCGGTCTGCGCCTGGGCATCAGTCCTGTTCGGACAAACCTTATCAGTGCCATTGAGCCCGTTCTAAACCCCGTCTGGGTATCCCTGTTTTACGGGGAACATATGACCGGCCTTTCAACAGTGGGCTTTATAGTAGTGCTGGCATCCATCATTTTCTTTAGCCTCATGCCCAAAAAGAGCCCGAAAGTGGTTGAAATATAGTAGCGTGTGTGCTATACTTGTCACAGACGTTCGATAAGAGAAGTCTGCGTCCTGTAGTGGGGCGCAGATTATTATACGTGTATGTTATTTTTTTGACAATATGTTTTTGTCCCATTACTTAAAGAATGAATTTTAAGGAGTCCATAAAATGAAAATCACTGTTTGCATCGGAAGTTCCTGCCACCTGAAAGGTTCAAGACAAATTGTTGAGAGCCTGCAGGAGCGCATTGCCTCTGACGGTTTGACCGACAAAATCGAGCTTTGCGGCACGTTTTGTCTTGGCGATTGTCAGAACGACGTAAGCATAAAAATTGACGAAGAGCTGTTTTCCGTTTCACCGGAAGGTTTAGACGCCTTCTATAAAGAGCAGGTTCTAGCTAGACTGTAATACCAGGAGGTACCTCTATGACTGAGTACATAAGGTTGCGTGAATCCAACTGCAAAAGCTGCTACAAATGCATACGCCACTGTCCGGTAAAATCTATCAGCTTTTCCGGAGATCAGGCGCACATTCTAAACGATGAGTGCATTCTCTGCGGCAGATGTTTTTTGGTTTGTCCCCAGAACGCAAAGGAAATAAGAAATGACACAGACAGAGCTAAAGAGCTGCTTGCCTCGGTCAATCCCGTGGTGTGTTCACTTGCGCCCTCTTTTGCCGTGTGTTTTCCCGGCATAGGCATTGGCGGCATGGAACAGGCTTTAAAGCAGCTTGGCTTTGCCGGAGTTGAAGAAACGGCAATTGGCGCGACCATTGTAAAAAAGCAGTACGAAAAGCTGGTTGCAGATGAGGAGCAGAGCGTTATAATATCCTCCTGCTGTCCCTCGGTCAACCTTATGATCGAAAGACATTTTCCCGAGGCTCTCCCCAGCCTTGCCAAGGTAGTTTCCCCCATGCAGGCACACTGCATGGATATAAAACGCCGCATTCCTGAGGCAAAAACCGTGTTCATAGGCCCCTGCATTTCTAAAAAATACGAAGCCAGCACCTGTCCGCAGGATGTTGACTGCGCTTTAACCTTTGAAGAGCTTGGCGATTGGCTGAAGCAGGAGAATATTATCCCTGTTGCTGTTCCGGAAGAAAACAGCCAAAGCAGAGCGCGCCTGTTCCCCACATCAGGCGGCATTCTAAAAACCATGGATAAGCCCGAGAGTGACTACTCCTATGTCAGCATTGACGGAACAGGCAACTGTATCGCCGCCCTCAAGGACATTATCAAGGGCAAGGTTCACAAATGCTTTGTTGAGATGAGCACTTGCAGCGGTTCGTGCATATGCGGTCCTGTTATGAGTCACGACCACCGCTATCCCCTGAGCGGCAATATTGAGATCTCACGTTTCGCGGGAAAAGACGATTTCCCTGTAACCATGCCGGAACCCATCAAACTACTCAAACCCTTCCCTCCACTTGCCCGGGTTCGGGAGGAATATCCCAACGAGCAGCAGCTTATATCCATCCTCAACCAGATGGGTAAATTCAAGCCTGAGGATGAGCTCAATTGCGGCAGCTGTGGCTACGGTTCCTGCCGTGAAAAGGCTATTGCGGTTTTCCAGGGCAAGGCGGATCTTACAATGTGCACGCCTTTCCTTCGAGATAAAGCAGAGACCTTCTCCGGCAACATCCTGCGCAATAGTCCCAACGGCATTATTGTTCTCAGCGATGAGCTGGAGGTGCAGCAGATCAATCCCGCTGCAATGGACATTCTCAACTTACGCAGCGCCTCTGACCTGGTGGGCGGGCAGCTTGTCAAAGCTCTTGACCCGACAGACTTTATGGCGGTCGTCCGCACGGGAAAGAATGTTCACAACAAACGTATTTTCCTTGCTGAGTATAAAAAATACGTAGAGGAGACCATTGTTCTGGACAAGGTATACCACAGTCTTCTCTGTATCCTGCGTGACGTCACGCAGGAAGAGCTGGAGCGTGAGAAGAAAGAGAGCATCAGCCGCCAAACCATGGAGATAACCGACAAGGTAGTTGAAAAGCAGATGCGCGTTGTTCAGGAGATCGCATCCCTGCTGGGCGAGACCACGGCGGAGACAAAGATCGCCCTGACTAAATTGAAGGAGTCGCTTAAGGATGAATAATCTCTGTACTGACATTGGCTGCAACAGCCTGAACAAGGCGGGAGAGGTCCTGTGCGGCGACCACGTTGAGGTTGTGGAAAAGGCAGACGGCAACATGGTCATCGTTCTGGCGGACGGTCTTGGCAGCGGTGTAAAGGCGAGCATCCTTTCAACCTTAACATCCAAAATAATCTCCACCATGATGGCGGCAGGACTGAGCATTGAGGACTGTGTTTCAACAATCGCCCTCACCCTTCCCGTGTGCTCTGTGCGCGGGGTTGCCTACTCCACCTTCACCATTATTAACATCATTGACGGCACAACAGCGGAGTTGATCCAGTTTGACAATCCCGCAACTATCTTCCTTCGGAAGGGAGCTTCTGTAGACTACCCAATGGAAAAGCTGGTCATTAGCGAAAAAACAATATATAAGAGCGTTATTACCATTGAGGAGGGTGACATTTTTCTGGCAGTCAGCGATGGCGTACCCCACGCCGGAATAGGTGTTACCATGAACTTCGGCTGGCAGCTAAAAGACATCATTGAGTATGTGGCGCCCGTTTCAAACGTAGGGCTGACAGCTAAAGCCCTCTCCACTCTGCTTTTGGACGAGTGCAACAGACTGTATCAGGGAAAACCCGGTGACGACACAACGGTCTGTGCCGTTCGTATTCGCAGGAGAGAACCCATAAACCTCATGATAGGCCCTCCCTCTTTTCCCGAATTCTGCCCCCGAATGCTCTCGGAGTTTTTTGCTCAGGAGGGCAGCCGCATTGTCTGCGGAGGTACAACCTCAAACATTGTTGCCGATTATTTAAAAAAGCCTCTGCTGCCCAGCCTGCAATACTTTGACAACGAGATTCCGCCCACAGCGACCCTTGACGGTGTGCAGCTGGTTACAGAGGGCGTTATCACCATTAACAAGGTTCTGTCCTATGCCAAGGACTACCTCCTTGACAACGAGACATACAAGGACTGGACTCACAAAAAAGACGGCGCGTCCCGCATTTCCCGTATGCTTTTTGAGGACGCAACCGACATTAACTTTTTCGTTGGAATGGCGGTTAATCCCGCCCACCAGAACCCCAACCTGCCCATTAATTTCAGCATAAAAATGCGGCTGGTTGACGAGCTTGCCGAGTGTCTGAAGCGCATGGGCAAAAAAATCAAGGTCAGCTACTACTAGGAGACAATATGAGAAAATTCGACACAAAGGTACAATACCTCAAATATAGGGTGCTTCGGGAGGTTGCCAAACACTCCTTTAACGACGCGCTTTTGGAGAATATAAGCGACATTCCAAAAACCATCGTTCCCGGCAAACAGCCCACCATGCGTTGCTGCGTCTATAAGGAGCGGGCAATTCTGGGCGAGCGTGTTAAGCTGGCCCTGGGCGGAGACAAGCAGAATCCCAACCCTATTCAGGTCATAGACATTGCCTGCGATGAGTGCCCCGCCGGAGGTTATGAAATAACCGACAACTGCCGGGGCTGCATAGCCCACCGCTGCAAAGAGGTGTGCAGGAAAGACGCTATCACCTTCGACGCAAGCCAAAAGGCCCATATTGACAAGAGCAAGTGCGTGGAATGCGGCGCCTGCGCCAAGGTGTGCCCCTACACTGCGATCATCAGCCGTAAGCGTCCCTGCGAGAACGCCTGCAAGGTCAAGGCGATCAGCATGAACGAAGAACTGGTCGCCAAAATCAATAACGACAAGTGCATCCAGTGCGGCGCCTGTGTCTATCAGTGCCCCTTCGGCGCAATATCCGACAAATCCTTTATTCTTGACGTAATAAAGCTGCTCAAAGAAAGCGCGGGCAACACGAAATATAAGGTCTATGCCGTTGTTGCTCCGTCTATATCCAGCCAGTTCACCTATGCTAAGCTCGGTCAGGTAATAAGCGGCATTAAGCAGTTGGGCTTTTTCTCTGTTGTTGAGGCTGCTCTGGGTGCGGACATCGTTGCAAATAAGGAATGCCAGGAGCTGGCGGAGCGTGGCTTTATAACCAGCTCCTGCTGTCCCGCCTTTGTAAAGCTCATTGAGCAGGACTTTCCCGAGCTAAAGGACAAGATCTCCCACAACCTGTCTCCCATGGGGGCGATAGGCAAATACATCAAGTCCACCGATCCCACGGCGAAGGTTGTTTTCATCGGCCCGTGCACGGCTAAAAAAGCGGAGTTCCAACAGCCCGAGGTGCAGCAGTATATTGACGCTGTTTTAACCTTTGAAGAGCTTCAGGCTCTGTTTGACGGTAAAGATCTTGACATCACAACCGCCAAAGAGGACGTTTTGGATAACGCCTCATATTTCGGGCGCATCTTTGCCCGCAGCGGCGGCTTGTCCGACGCCGTTCGTCAAGGTCTAAAGGAAAACGGTTTGGAGGACTTTGACTACAAGCCTCAGGCCTGCGACGGAATTGAGCAGTGCAAGCTGGCACTGCTGAAAACCAAGGCAGGAAAAGCTGACTTCAACTTCATTGAGGGCATGGCGTGTATCGGCGGCTGCATCGGCGGCGCGGGTTGCCTCACTCACGAAGAGAAGGACAAGCGTGAGGTCGACAAGTACGGGCAGCAGGCCTACGAAAAAACAATAAAGGACGC
>CAZHCB010000051.1:4919-11488 GCA_964530935.1 uncultured Oscillospiraceae bacterium | reverse complement strand
TTTACATAATGTGAAGCCAAGACCTTGGCGATTTTTTGCCCGACCTGACGAATACCAAAGGCATAAAGCAGTCTGGCTAAACCCTGCCCCTTGCTTTTTTCAATCGAAGATAGCAGTTTTTCAGCTGATTTATTTCCCAGACGTTTAATCGCGGCAACACTCTGCGCCTCCAGATAATACAGCTCGGCGGGGGAGGAGATCAGGCCTTCTTTGATAAGAGATTCAGTTACCGAGATTCCCAGACCTTCAATGTCCATTGCTCCCCGGGAAGCGAAATGGGCTATGTTTCGCAAAAGCTGGGCGGGACATTCTGCCCCTGCGCAGCGGAGAGCGGCACCGTCCTCATCGCGCACAACCGGAGAGCCGCATTCCGGACAAAACGTGGGGAGCTTGAACGGCACAGTGCCCTCGGGACGCTTTTCTTTCACTACTGAGAGTATTTCGGGAATGATTTCTCCCGCTTTTTGTATAACAACAGTGTCTCCGATTCGGATATCCAACCTCTCGATATTATCCTGATTGTGCAATGTCGCGTTAGTAACGGTTGTTCCGGCCAGTCGAACGGGCTCAACGACCGCCTTTGGAGTAAGAACGCCTGTGCGTCCTACCTGCACTGTGATTTCCCGTACTACGGTTTCCTTCTTCTCCGGCGGATACTTATACGCAACAGCCCAACGGGGGGCTTTTGATGTGCTGCCGAGACTTTCCCGGGCGGAAATGGAGTTGATTTTTATGACAGCGCCGTCAATATCATAGGGCAGTGTGTCTCTGTTTTCCCCAAGCCAGCTAACGAACTTAGCGCACTGAGGATATCCGGCGCACAGTTTTCTGGGTACTACAGGGAAGCCTAGCGTCTCCAGCCACTCAAGAGTTTCATAGTGAGTGGCAGGGGCGATTTCATCACTTAGCTGTAGATTGAAAACAATAATTGCCAGCTCGCGTTTTGCGGCGATCGCACTGTCCAATTGGCGCAGCGATCCGGCAGCGGCGTTTCTGGGGTTAGCCATGAGCTTTTCGCCCAGAATCTCCCTCTCGGCATTTAGTCTATCGAAAACCTCATGGGGCATGTATACCTCACCGCGAACAATAAGGCGGGAAGGGGCGTTTTTCAGTACTTTTGGAAGATTGGCAATGGTTCGAAGGTTTTCGGTAACATCCTCGCCCGTGACGCCGTCACCACGTGTCGCGCCACGGAAGAACTTGCCGTCCAGATACTCGATGGCGACAGACAGACCGTCTATTTTGGGTTCGGCAACAAACTCAGGAGGAGAGGGAAAGCTGTCCCCGGTTTTGGAGATGTAAGCCTCCAGCTCCTCATAGGAAAAAACGTCGTTTAAGCTCTCTAAAGGCACCTCGTGCTTGACAGAGGAAAACGCCGAGATCACCGCGCCGCCAACCTTTTGGCTTGGTGAGTCAGGCGTGACCAGCTCCGGATGCGCTTCTTCAAGCTTGATCAGCCTGCGCATAAGCTCGTCGTATTCAAAGTCTGTAGCGCTGGGAGCGTCCAGAACATAATATTCGTTATTTAGTCTTTGTAAAGTTTCACGCAGCTGTGAAATCTCTTTTGTAATGTCCATATTTCACCTTTTTGTTCAGGCTAAGGCCCAAAATACGTTTCAGGCACCTTGCCTACTATAACGGTCTCCGCAATTAATACTTCGCTGATAACCTCCGATGTCCGAACCTCCCAGGGAAGCAGAATGTCAATTTCGATCCTAACTTCAAGAATGATTTGATGTCTGCTCTGGTTAATACTGACAGAGGTGAAGTCGTTTCTAAAGCTTGCCGAAGAACTGGTTAACATAACTAATTTTACCGGGATTTTCGGACCTCTGCCCTGAAGGATACTTGAACCCAAAATACTACCCAGCGGAATCTTTAAATCGAGTTCACCACGGCTGGAGGATTCTATTATATCATGGAGTATATCTGTAGAAAGGGCATTGATTCTTGCCATATTTGTTGTTATGGCGGTGACATTTCCGTCAGCATCTTTTTGCAAGTCCACAAAATAATCATAGTCTTGAGAAGATTCGTTGAGCTTTTCCCGGATGCACATGTTGACTGCTGAGGTAATGCTATCCGCTGCATCGGATATTGCAATGTCCCCCGCTAAATCCCGCAGATAACCACGAATGGGTATAGCGATCAGGACAAAAGCTACTGTCAGAGCAATCAAAATAAATAATGTGACAACTTTATTCGATGAATCATAAGAACCTGTACGGTTAAACATTATACGGCGAAAACGTACGGATTTTCGAAAAAACGGCATAAGGAACACCCCCTATGCCATTTATATGGGGTTTTTCACGCAAAAATCCGCAGAGGACTTGTACTATTTTAGAAGCTCATCAGCGGCAATCATGATGCCGAGTTTTCCGGACTCGTAGGTTAGCCCGCCCTGCATATAGCCGATATATGGTTCCCGCATGGGTCCGTCACAGGAGAGCTCGATGGAAGAGCCCTGAATAAAAGCGCCTGCTGCCATTACTACCTCATCCTCATAGCCGGGCATTGCCCAGGGCACGGGTGTAACATAAGAATCAACGGGTGCGCCGTGCTGAATTCCGGCACAGAACTTCAGGAGCTTGTCCGCTTCGCCAAATTCGATCATCTGAATGATGTCATGCCGGGCATCAGTGGGGGCGGGAGAGGTTTTGTATCCTAACTGCTGCATCATGGCAGCGCAGAAGGCAGCGGTTTTAAGCGCTTGGGCTGTGATGTGAGGTGCCATGAAGAAGCCCTGATACAGCAGCCTGTTGTTACCCAGAGTGCTGCCGCATTCTCCGCCGATTCCCGGTGTTGTCAGGCGAGAAGCAGCCCGCCCAACAAGGTCGCTGCGACCTGCAATATATCCGCCGGTGGGGGCAAGTCCGCCGCCGGGGTTCTTTATGAGTGAGCCTGCAATAAGGTCGGCGCCTACTGCGCAGGGCTCTATAGTCTCCGTAAATTCGCCGTAGCAGTTGTCAACCAGAATATTTACATTTGGGTTAACAGCACGCACGGCAGAAATGATTTTTCCTATTGTTTCAACGCTGAATGCCGGACGGCTGCTGTAGCCACGAGAGCGTTGAATGGTAATCGCGCCTACGTTTTTATCGGCGGCGGCGGCTTTTATTGCTTCGTAATCCGGCTCTCCGCTTGGCAGCAAATCAACCTGCCGGTAATCAACGCCATAGTACTTCAGCGAACCGAATCCACCGCCTGCTATGCCGATGGTGCATTGCAGGGTGTCGTAGGGGAGACCCGTTACGGAAAGCAGGGTAGTGCCGGGAGTACAAATGGCAAAAAGCGCGGTGGCAATGGCGTGGGTACCGTTAACAAAGCCAATACGCACAAGCGCACTTTCTGCGCCAAAGACTCTGGCATAGATTTTGTCCAGAGTGTCACGACCTAAATCGTCATAACCGTAGCCGGTAGTACCGGCAAAGCAGGACTCCGAAACACGAAATTCGCGGAAGGCGGACATCACCTTAAAAGTGCACTCCTGAGCAATCTTGTCGCAGGCGGAAAAGGTTTCTCTGAGGCTTTCCTCCGCCTTCAACGCCATATTTATTACTTTTTCAGAGAAAAAACTACTGTCCATCGGTGGGGACTCCTTATCTTAATGCGAGGTTTTCCAGCAGTGCGAATACCAGCTCGGGCATGCGCTCAAAGTCTGAAATCTTTGTGACACAAGCCGGGGAGTGGATATTGCGAATTGGAGCGGAGACGGCAATGGTTTCTACGCCTGTTCCGCTGCGTTGGATAACAGAAGCGTCTGTTCCCCCGGCGATCATGGTTTTTGTCTGCCAGGGAATTTGGGCGCTGTCAGCCAGCTCTGTAATGGTTTTGTACAGCGTTCTGCTGTAGATCGTCCCCTTGTCCATAAAGGGGATCACCAGTCCGTCGCCCAGCTTGCATATCTGTTGTCCGGCGTTCACTTCCGGCAGGTCGGCGGCAGTTGTGCCCTCCAAAACAATGGCGATATTGGGTTCAATGCGGGCAGCAACTATCTTTGCCCCGCGAGTGCCAACCTCCTCCTGAACGGTAAATGCAAAGGTGCAGTCGCAAGGCAGGTCGCTTTCGATGAGCTTGATCATAGCGGCGCAGCCAACACGGTCGTCAAGAGCTTTTGCCTTAAGGTAGCCCTCACCGAACTCCACAACACTGTCATCGAAAACGCCGGCATCACCCAGACTGACCAAGGCTTCGGCGGCGCTTTTCGAGTTTGCGCCAATGTCGACATACATGTCCTCACGTTTCGGAACGGTCTTTTCCTCTTCTTCGTCAACCAGATGATAAGCCTTGATGCCGATTATTCCGGGAGTTCTATCACTGCCGATAAAAACGCGCTTTCCGATTACTACGCGTCTGTCGATACCTCCCAGAAAATCAAAACGCAGATAGCCATCGTCATCAATACCGGTGACTATGATGCCCACCTCGTCCATATGCGCACAAATAAGAACTTTGGGACAGTCATGGACTCTTCCCTTTTTCGTGACGATAAGATTTCCCATGGAATCGGTCACAATGCTGTCTACATTGGACATTACACGCTCAAGAATATAATCACGAACCTCGTCCTCGTAGCCGGATGCACCGCTAAGACAGCAGAGCGTTTTTAATGTGTCAAGCATATTATTCCTCCCCCAAAGACACCGCTAGCTCGGTGAGAAGCGAAACAATGGCCTGCGCATCGGCAAGGTCCATCAGCTCCACCGGACTGTGCATATACTTAATCGGCAGGGATGCCAGCGCAACTGCCACGCCTGTTCGGCTAACCTGAATAACCCAGCCGTCTGTGCCGGTGCAACCACCCATAACTTCGCTCTGGTAGGGGATATCCTTGTCCTTTGCGATGTTAAGAAGCCTTTGTGTGAGCTTGCGGTCCATATTCGGGCCAATTCCGATTGCGGGGCCCTTGCTCATCTCCATGGTTTGTCCCTTTTTTGAATCAGGAGTTGCAGCGTGAGTAACGTCAACCGTCACCGCATAATCCGGCTCGATTCCGTAAGTTCCCGTGACAGCGCCGCGCATACCCAGCTCCTCCTGAGTGCTGATGAGCAAATATATATCTGCGGAGAGCTCTGCATCTGCAAGAGCCTCCATGGTTTTAACAAGAATGGCAACGCAGGCTCTGTCATCAAGAGATTTGCCGCAGATATGGTTGTCCGCAAAAAGGTCGCAGCCGCCGAGAAAAACGGCGGGCGTTCCCAAGGGTACATGTTTAACAGCTTCGTCTTGGCTCATACCAATATCTATGAAAAGCTTTTTGGCATCAATGGACTTTTCTTTCTCGTCATTTGACAAGGTGTGGGGAGGCATTGTGTCAATCACACCATAAACAGGCGGCTCTGTTAGGATTTTAAGTTCTCTGGCAGGCAGCATCCGGGAGTCAATTCCCCCGATAGTGGAAAAGCGCAAAAAGCCCTTTTCGTGGCCGGTGACGATTAAGCCGATTTCGTCCATATGCGCGTTAAGCATAAGTGATCTGGCGTGGGGCTTATTACAGCGCTTAACCGCGATTAAGTTTCCGATGACGTCTGAACGAATCTCGTCCACATAGGGCGAAAGAAGTTCCGACAAACGCTCAAAGGCCTTTTCTTCAAAGCCTGATGGCGCGGGCAGAGAGCAAAGCTCGGTTATCAGTTCGTGTAGCTGCATAGTTACTCCAATTCTAAAACGATTTTACGGAAAGTGTTTCCCCGTTCCATAAAGTTTTTAAACTTATCAAAGGATGAACAGGCGGGGGAGAGAATAACAACATCGCCTTTTTCTGCGGTTGCCGAAGCGCTCCGGACGGCCTCGGTGAAGTCGTCGATTACATAAATTGGCAGAGTGAGCCGGTTGTAGCCGGGGGTGTTTAGAACCGCCTGCCTTATACGCTCGGCCGTTTCGCCGGTTAGATACAGGGCTTTGACGCGCTCAACAATTTCAGTCCCCAAATCGTCAAAGGGAATGTGCTTATCATGTCCTCCGGCAATTAGGATGGGCTTAACCTTTGTGAAGCAACGCAGTCCGGCGATTGTGCGAGTCGGACTTGAAGCTATGGAGTCGTTGTAGTACTTTACACCGTGCATCTCACGAACCAGTTCAATCCTGTGGGCGACACCGGGGAAGGTCTTTGCCACGTGGCGGAAACTGCTGTCTGTAATAAAGCCGTCTGTAGCTGCGTATGCAGCCAGATAGTTGTCAATGTTGTGCATCCCGGGAATAAGGATTCCCGCGGAGGGCATGATTTCCTGCACCTCGTAGTTGCGTGCGGAATAGAGCAGCTCGTCAACATAGAACGCTCCGCTGACGACCGAGTGCTCACGGCTGAAATACCGCACATCAGCCATGGCGTCTTTTGCAAAACCGGCTGTCAGTTGGTCTTCCGCATTGAGTACAAGCCGGTCACCGGCATCCTGCATTCTGAAGATGTTGCGCTTGGCATCAACATAGTCGGCAAAATCAGGGTGTACGTCCAAGTGATTTGGAGATATATTTGTAATAACAGCCACCTGAGGCTTGCAGTTCATGCTGTGAAGCTGGAAGGAGCTCAGCTCCAGAACCGCAAAATCTTCCGGCTTCATTTCGGG
>CAZHCB010000051.1:0-4819 GCA_964530935.1 uncultured Oscillospiraceae bacterium | reverse complement strand
TGCCAAGGCGCAGTTTGCAGCCCCTTGCTTCCAAGGAGTCCGCCTTTTCAAAGTCTTCTCTGCTGCGCTTGTCACAGACAGTGACGTCGCAACCATATGACAGTAAAAGCTCAGTCAGCGGGGCGTTGCTCAGACCGTATCCGACCACGGCAACACTCTTCCCCACAAGAGAGCTGAAATATGCATCTAAAGTCATGGTAAAACCACCTTTCAAGTCTATTATTATACAGTGAAATGGCACATTTTACAATACAAATGCGGCAAGTTCTGTGTACTGACAAAAAAACTTAAAAACTATTTCTCCATTTTGAAGATTATACACCACATAAATCAATGCAAAACTATCATTTCAACCAATAATCGCACTTTTTATGTTATTTTTAACAAATCAGCTTGTAAGGCATTATTAAACGTGTTAGACTTATCTCAGCAACAAAGAACAATACTGGAAAGGAAAGAAATAGTGAACAATATTTGGCATAATATTGACCCCTCCCGCATTATGCCGGAGGACTTTGTCGCAGTTATCGAAATTTCTAAAGGCTCTAAGAAAAAATACGAACTCGATAAGGAAACAGGACTGATCATTCTTGACCGTGTTCTTCATACAGCAACCCACTATCCCGCAAACTATGGCTTCATTCCGCGCACATACGGCGATGACGAGGATCCATTGGACGTGTTAGTTCTCTGCTCTGAGGATCTCGACCCCCTGACTCTGGTTCGCTGCTATCCGATTGGATATATCTCCATGCTTGATTCCGGCAGAAACGATGAAAAGATAATTGCAATTCCTTTCGCAGACCCGACATACAACACGTATAAAGACATCTGCGAGCTGCCCACCCATATTTTCGACGAAATGTCCCACTTTTTCTCGGTTTACAAAAGTCTTGAGAACAAGGAAAGCATCACCGGCGGAGTTAGCGGCAGAGAAGATGCTCTGGAAGTCATTGCCGAGGCAAAGCTCAACTACATTAGAAATTATTGCTGAATTTAGTGAAAAGGTAGACGGAAAATTTTCCGAATACCTTTTCTTTTTTTTGCTGCCGTAGCGGCTGTGTTAGGCTTGCGTAAGCTTGTACTTTAGAGTATAATGATTGCAGGGCAAACATTATACATGATTTAAACACATATACCACAACGGCGCTTTGCGCCTGTGGTATAATA
Organism: uncultured Oscillospiraceae bacterium; assembly: GCA_964530935.1. Classification (GTDB taxonomy): domain Bacteria; phylum Bacillota; class Clostridia; order Oscillospirales; family Oscillospiraceae; genus UBA2658. Next base: position 3,649 of record CAZHCB010000051.1, on the reverse strand, counting down.
ATCCGCGAGAGCTACCCGGGGACGGAGAGGCGAGCGCCTAACCGCCCCCGTATATTAAAGCCGCTGCGCGCGCATCGGCTATAGAATAATATGCTTGCCGCAAGGTTGCGGTTACAAAAGAGATTTGACTTTGCACGAAGCTAAGGAGCGGTTATGATAAAGATATCCCCATCTATACTGGCAGCGGACTTTGCCGATTTAAAAAAAGACATAATTGATGTAAAAAACGCAGGTGCGGATTATCTTCACGTTGATGTTATGGACGGCAATTTCGTGCCCAACATTTCTATTGGCATCCCGGTTGTACAGTCCCTTCGAAAAGCGACGGACATGTTCATGGACGTTCACCTGATGATCGACAGACCCCACCGCTATGTAAAAGCTTTTTGCGATGCGGGCGCGGATTTGGTCACCTTTCATATTGAGGCCGATGAGCCGGAAAAGATAAGTCAGGCGATCGCAACCGTTAAGCAGTGTGGGAAAAAGGTCGGTCTCGTGCTGAAGCCGGCGACCTCGGAGTTGGTACTGGAGCCATACATTGACAAGCTGGATATGGTTCTGATTATGACTGTTGAGCCGGGCTTCGGCGGGCAGAGCTTTATGAGCGACCAGCTGCCTAAAATTGAGGCAGTGCGTAGAATGATCGACGCTTGCAACCCCGGGTGCGAGCTGGAAGTTGACGGCGGAATCGATTCGGAAACAGCGGTATTATGCAGGCAGGCGGGAGCAAACGTGCTTGTTGCCGGCAGTGCGATTTTCGGCAGAGAAAATAGAGCCGAAGCCATTGAGCAAATTAGGGGATAAGCCCGAAAAACACACAATAACAACAGGGAGCACAGGACATGTCATACTTTCCCCCTTCATTGGAGAACCTTATTGATTGCTTTGCAGCGCTGCCCGGAATCGGGAAAAAAAGCGCCCAGCGCTTGGCGTTTCACGTTTTGTCTCTGCCGGACGATAAGGCGGCTGCCTTTGCAGCGGCAATTTTGGAGGCAAAGACCAGTGTTCACTGCTGTCCCGTCTGCCAGAATCTTACGGATGGGGAGATTTGCTCAATTTGTGACGACGGCCGGCGTGACAAGAGCATAATATGCGTTGTGGCAGAGCCGCGTGATGTGCTTTCTTTTGAGCGTGGCAGAGAGTATAACGGGGTATATCACGTTCTTCACGGCGTGATGTCGCCTCTAAACCATATTGGACCCGACGACCTGAAAATAACCGAGCTGATGAATCGCGTTGACAGCGATACTGTTCGGGAAGTGATAATGGCCACCAACCCGGACACAGAGGGGGATACCACAGCTATGTACATCTCCCGACTGATAAAGCCATTTAACGTTAAAGTGACCCGTTTAGCATACGGGATCCCCGTCGGCGCTAACCTTGAATATGCCGACGAAGCAACACTTGCCCGTGCCCTTGAGGGTAGGCGGGAGATGTAGCTTTTTGTAAAAGCTTGCATTTTACACAAAAGTGTGCTAGTCTATTTGTGCAAGCCAGACAGTTTGCTTTCTGGAAAGCAACCCAATTGCTTTTAGAGGGCGGCTTTTGATTAGAAATTTGTGCTCTTGCCATAGAACACATTATATATTTCACAACCGAATACGAAGAAACGGGCTGAGCATGATTATATCCGTGGAGCAGGACGGCTATAATCATGAGGCAACTCCCGTTGTCTGAACACGCTTATTTCTTGCGCGTATTTGGTAAGACTAATAAATACATATTTTCAAAGGAGAAAAAACAAATAATGGCATCAAAACTTAAAATAATCCCTCTCGGCGGTCTCAATGAGATTGGTAAGAACCTTACCGTGTTTGAGTATGGTGACGACATTCTTATTGTTGACTGTGGGCTGGGCTTTCCTGACGAGGAAATGTACGGTGTTGACATCGTTATTCCCGACACAACATACCTCGTTCAGAACAAGCACAGAATTCGCGCAATAGTTCTCACCCACGGGCATGAGGACCACATTGGTGCGCTTCCTTACGTTATGCGTGAGCTGAATTGTCCACTTTATGCAACAAGGCTCACTGCGGGGCTCATTGAGATTAAGCTGGAAGAGCACGGTCTTTTGGAAAAGACAAAGATAAACACCCTTGAGGCGGGGCAAAGCTTCCGCGCAGGTAATTTCAATGTTGAGCTGATCCATGTCAACCACAGCATTGCAGACTCCGTTGCCCTTGCGATTAAGACGCCCCTGGGCACAATTATTCACACAGGTGACTTTAAGATCGACGTTACTCCGATTGACGGGGACATGATTGACCTGACCCGTTTGGGACAGCTGGGCAAGGAGGGCGTTTTGCTGCTTCTGTCCGACTCAACGAATGTTGAAAAGCCCGGATATTCCGACTCGGAGAAAAAGGTGGGCGCGCGCTTTGACCAGTTATTTAAAGACTGCAACAAGCGTATTATCGTAACCACTTTTGCGTCAAACGTGCATAGACTTCAGTCTATTATCAACAGCGCGGCTAAGGTTAAGCGCAGGGTTGCAATAACCGGACGCAGCATGGAAAACATTATGCGGGTTTCCATGGAGCTGGGCTATATGGATGTTCCCAAGGACATCCTCGTGGATATAAATCAGATCAACTCCGTTCCCAAGAACAAGTTGGTTATCATCACCACCGGAAGTCAGGGCGAGAGCATGTCTGCCCTTTACCGAATGGCTTTTTCCGGTCACCGTCAGGTTGAAATCACTGCGGAGGACAGAGTTATTATTTCCGCTTCCGCGATTCCCGGCAATGAGACGACCATCAGCCGAGTTATTGACGAGCTGTTCCTGAAGAAAGCTGAAGTGCTCTATGATCGGCTTGAGGAGCTGCATGTTTCCGGGCATGCCTGCCGTGAAGAGCTGAAGATGATGCTGGCTCTGATTAAGCCCAGATTCTTTATGCCGGTCCATGGTGAGCAGCGCCATCTTTGCACCCACGCAGAGCTGGCAAAATCTATGGGTATTGCACCAAACAACATTGTTATCAGTGATATCGGGAGAATTGTTGAAGTAACTAAAAAAAGCATCAAGCTAGGCGGAACAGTTCCCTCCGGCAAGGTTTTGGTAGACGGAACAGGCGTCGGAGATGTGGGAAGCGTTGTTCTGCGCGACAGACGTCATCTTGCGCAGGACGGAATGCTCGTTGTGGTTATGACCCTTTCTGCAGAGGATGCAAGCTTGATTTCAGGGCCGGACATCGTTACCCGCGGCTTTGTGTACGTTAAGGAATCCGACAGCCTTATGGAAGAACTCCGCCGGGTTATTCTGGAAACTTTGGACTCCTGTGAGCATTCCAAAATAACCGACTGGGCAACAATTAAAGCCAAGGTAAAAACAAACCTTTCCGGTTATCTTTACAAGCAGACTAAGCGCAGCCCCATGATTCTTCCGGTTATTATGGAAGTTTAAGAAAACAGTTCAAAGCCCGTGCGTATGCACGGGCTTTTTCTATTGCGTTGCAGATGGGAATACTATAAAATGGTATCATATATTTTTCGGAGGAGGAATTTTATGAAAATTCCGCTGTTTGACGCTCATTGCGACACAATATATAAAGTTTACGAGGAGCGGGTTTCTCTTCGCAAGAACGCGCTCCATGTGGATTTGGAGCGTGGCTTACGCTACGAACCCTACGCTCAGGTTTTTGCC
>CAZHCB010000050.1:0-11500 GCA_964530935.1 uncultured Oscillospiraceae bacterium | reverse complement strand
AGTACCAGACTCAGCGCAATAATGCTCTTAATGTTTTTCATTTTCATTTCCTCCAAATATACGGGATTCTTTATCGCACTGTTATTTTAACACATTAGCTAGATAAAGCAAGCATTATTTTTCCGTGTTTTTAACTTTCATCAACTTGACTTTACTTTTACAGTTTGTTAACCTTTTTATTGGGCAATAAGCTATACTGATGATATATTTGTCTATTATTTTGGAAGGAAGTGCCTTTATGGCAAACAAAGCGCTGGTAATTGAAGACGACAGCAACATTGCGGATCTACTGCGCCTATATCTTGAAAAAGACGGTTTTGAGGTTCTGTTAGCATATGACGGCGGAGCCGGAGTACGCATGGCCATGGAACACGAGCCCAAGCTTATACTGCTTGACATCATGCTCCCCGTTCTGGACGGGTGGCAGGTTTGCCGCAAAATTCGGGAGTCATCCAAAGTGCCCATCATTATGCTGACTGCCAAGGGCGAAATTTTCGACAAGGTCTCCGGACTTGAAATGGGCGCTGACGACTATGTTGTCAAGCCCTTTGAAGTTAAGGAACTGCTGGCACGGATCCACGCGGTTCTGCGCAGAACGGAAACCGAGATCGAAAGCGTTGCGGAAAAAAAGCTTTGCTTTGACAAACTCATAATTAATCTTGACTCTTACGAACTTATTGTTGACGGCAAAAAGGTTGACACCCCCCCAAAAGAAATGGAGCTTATCTTTCATTTGGCCGCAACGCCTAACCGTGTTTACACACGCAATCAGCTGCTGGACGAGGTTTGGGGCTTTGACTATTTTGGCGACTCCCGCACAGTTGACGTCCACGTTAAGCGTCTTCGTGAAAAGCTGGAGGGCGTTTCAGAAGCCTGGACGCTTAAAACCGTTTGGGGTGTCGGATACAAATTCGAACTGAACGAGGGCAAATGAGAAGTCTGTTTTTTAAAAACTTTTCGCTGATCGCACTGCTGGTGGTTTTCAGCTTTACGATTCTTGGCGCGTCCTTTGTTATCTTGGGGCGCAGCTTTGCTGTGAGCGAAAAGAAGAAGAATATATCTCAAATTGCAGATGCCGTTGCTGATACGGCATCTGTTTTCTCCGAAAGCGGAATGATCCGCGACTGGAACTTCCGACTTATTTTAAGAACGGTTGCCCAGAGCTCCGATACTGAAATTTTTCTGACGGATATTAACGGGCTTATTTTCTCCAGCTCCGAATTTGACGCGGATTCTACTAAGGTGGGTAAACAGGTCAGCGCCGAGGTGATGGAAAAGCTCTATCAAAGCGCAAGCACCGGCGAGGTATTTTTTGTTAACAGCTTTCGCAGTGAAAACGCTTATTACCTGGTTGGTGTGCCTGTTTTTGAAAATGGCAGCAACTCTGTCAGTGCGTTTGTCTTTGTCGGCTCGGACTTCACCGCCATTACCGACGCTTGGACAGTCACCTCAAAGCTGTTTTTTACCCTGGCTGTAACCGTTATGCTTCTGGCTCTGTTTATGTCCTATGTGGCCTCTAAACGTCAGGCAGAACCGATAAATGAGATGGCCGCGGCGGCGAGGCGTTTCGCCCGCGGCGACTTCTCGGTGCGTGTAACCAATTACGGTAATCAGGACGAGGTCGGCGCGCTCACGGAATCCTTCAACTCCATGGCCGAATCCCTTGAGCGGTCTGAGCAGCTGCGAAGTGAGTTTATTGCAAACGTATCTCACGAGCTGAAGACGCCCATGACCACCATTTCCGGCTTTGCAGACGGCATTTTGGACGGTACGATCCCTCCTGAGGACCACAAAAAATACTTAGCAATCATCTCCAGCGAGACAAAACGCCTGTCCAGAATGGTTCGGCAGATGCTGCAAATGAGCCGCATTCAGAATGTGGACAACGCGGCTCTTCTGTCCCGCAGCTTTGATTTGTCCGAAGTGATCATGCGCACCATCGTGAGCTTCGAGCCGAAAATCACCGAGCACGGTCTGGATATGGACGCCCAGATCCCCGAAGAGAGCATAATTGTGCGGGGTGACGAGGACTCTATCACTCAAGTTTTCTATAATCTTATGGATAACGCCATTAAATTCTCGGAAAAAGGCAGCACCATCGGCGTTTCACTGTGGAAGCAGGACGGCAAAGCCGTTGTCACCATAAAAAATCACGGCGAGTGTATTTGTCCGGAGGAGCTGCCCTTTGTTTTCGACCGTTTCCACAAGACAGACAAGTCCCGCAGCAGAGACAGAGACGGCGTGGGTCTGGGTTTATCCATAGTGAAAACAATTCTAAATAACCACAACGAAGACATAAGCGCCACCAGTCGCGACGGTGTGACAAAGTTCGTTTTCACCGTAAGGCTCAAATAGCCTGAGCAGTGTAATACTCGTGTTTACAAACATTTCATAATGTATTCATAACAAGTACAAAACTGTATTTTATTATACAATAAAGCCAAGCCGGTGAAGGCAAAGCACCGGTAAGGTCAGAAGATGGTTAGTTTCAATTTTCTTCCCCTCATCCTCTTAAATAATCCTCTCTCAAAACAGTAAGGCTTCGATCTATATGGTCGGAGCTTTATTGTTTGTGTAAGGCGAGCTGACCCACCGCCTTAAAAAACCTGATAAAGTTACTTGACAAGAAGCAAATATTTGATATAATTAGCCTCGCGTTAATAATTGCGGGCATAGCTCATTTGGCAGAGCGCCACCTTGCCAAGGTGGAGGTAGCGAGTTCGAATCTCGTTGCCCGCTCCATCGTCGTCGCGGACTTCACTAAGTCTCGCGACGACTTTTTTATACAAAGTCATCGCTCGCTCGTTCCGTCGCTCCTCCTCTTTGCGGCAGACCCGCTTTGCCGGGCTCTGCCGCAACACAAAAGCTACTTTTTGTGTTGCTTCTTTTCTGTGTGGTCGTATTCGAAAACGGGTGGAATTATTTCGCGGATAATGTTATATTTAAGAGAAAGTTAACTCTCGTTATATGCCGCTATCAAGCTGTTGTCAGGAGGATGGAAATGTACTATTCAACAACTTACCCCTGCGCCCTGGGTATAATTACCCTTGCCTGTGACAGTGACGGGAAAAATCTTGTGGGTTTGTGGACCGAAGGGCAAAAGTATCACGGAGGCACTATACCCGAAGAACTGATCCCAAAAGATGATTTGCAGATATTCACCGCCGCAAAGAAATGGCTGGACAGATACTTTGCGGGTGAAAAGCCGGCTATTTCCGAGCTGCCACTTGCTCCCACCGGCGGTGAGTTTCGTCAGGGTGTATGGAGCATTTTGCGCGAAATCCCTTACGGTGAAGTCATCACATACGGGGAGATCGCAAAGAAGATGGCCGCAAAAACGGGAAAAGAGCGCATGTCCAGCCAAGCCGTTGGCGGCGCAGTGGGACACAACCCGATTTCCATCATTATTCCCTGCCACCGGGTTGTCGGCTCAAACGGGAGCCTGACGGGCTTTGCCGGTGGTGTTCAAAAAAAAATTGAGCTTCTTGAATTAGAGGGCGTTGATATGTCTAAACTCTTTGTACCGAAAAAAGGCACAGCCCTATAAAAAGCACTATGGCGGCTGTGTGGACAGCCGCCATAAAGGAAAAGGGGGATAAAGGGAAACGGGGAAACGGGGAAAAGAGAAAGGATAGAGAATGAGAATAGATCAGAATTTATTGTCAGATTATGCGGATCTTGTTACGTTCTCGTCAAATACGTTCCGGCTGCAAAGTACATCCAGCTTTTCTACGGGGATTATTGCCTTGGCAATTCCGGTAGTCTCAGTAACAAGGTTTCCGCTCACGATCCCGATTTGCTTTACGGTTTCGGGAAGAGTACTTACAGTTGCTGCGATAAACTTTCCTGAGCCGCCTGCCAGGCATTCGCCCTTGCCGTTGGGAGGGCAGGTTTCAGCAACCAGAGTGTTAACGCCGAACTCCTTGCAAATTAGAGAAACAGCTGTGTTTGAAGTACCCACGAGGAACTTGATTTTGTCGCCGTTTGCGTAGGTTGTGCGGATGGCGTTGGAAATTCCAACTACTACTCTGAATGTACCTCTGTACTTCATGAGAGCTTCGGTTCCCTCAGTATTGTCCGCAATTATGGTCACGTTCTTCAGCTCGTTTGCACGCTCTGCAAGAGCAAGTAAGAACTCCTCTGTGGTTTCCGGCCTACCGCTGACCCAAATGGAGTCGTTGGACTTAATTTGGTCAACCGCGTTTCTAATCGACACGATATTTTTGTTGTTCATGATGTCTGCCTCCATTAAATATTTTGTTTATTATTTGTTGCTGGGCTTGGGGTCTTTCTTTCCTTCTGTCTACATCTTACAATTTCATCATATCAAAGTATAATATTTTGTTAAATATACCAATATAATACCACCCTGTTTTACCTTATAATGATGTTGAATTATAGAAAAATTTGTTTTGATTATGGCACTATCCACATATTCCTTGTATTTTTTTGTGCTTTTTTATGGTAAATCGACTCATTTATCCTGTTTTTACTGATATTTCCCGTTTTGTGCCCCAAAGCCGAAATTATGCGTTCGTTATATTGCACAATTTAGCTTGGGATGTTTTGGAGGTAAATATTTTGGAAATTCGTGATTTGCGCTTCTTTTGTTTGACAGCAGAGCTGGAACACGTCACCAGAGCCGCTGACAAGCTCGGCGTTGCTCAGCCCTTCTTAACAAAGGTGATCAAGCAGCTTGAAGAAGAAGTGGGCATTGACCTGTTTGACAATATCGGACGCAAAATCAAGCTCAATAAGTACGGCGAAATCGTTTATTCCCACGGGAAGAAGATTCTTGCCGAGCTTGACAACCTCCGTGACGATTTGGACGTTGCAATTGACCGTCAGGCCCGTACTATCAGAATAATTACTAACGGCGGGTTTCACTACCCCGAGCTGTTTCTCGCCTACCAGATAACAAATTCCGATTACACTCTCTCCATCACTTCAGCGCCCCGGGAGGAGGCAGCAAACGCATTGCGCAGCGGCGAGGCGGACTATGTGATCTGCTCTCCCCCTCTGAATGAGGATGTGGAAAAGGGCATTGTAACCGAGGTTATCTTTAAAGAACTGGCCTGCATTATGCTTCCCCCCGGTCACCCCCTGCTTGAGGCCGGTGTTCCAATCAAACTGGAGGATCTGGTCGGTATGCCGCTGGTTGCCACGCCCAAGGACACCTCTTTGCGAATAAACATTGAGCGCATCATGGACAAATACGACTACCACCCCCCTATCGTCTGCGAGAGCAGCGATCTCGAACTGATAGTCCGCTCGGTGAAGAGCGGTTTGGGTTTTGCGGTTATTCCCAGAACTATGATCTTCAGTAAACCCTCTATCCGTAAATACTGCCTCAATGTGGATATCCCCGGCGCGATCGGCGAAATTGCTATCAGCTACAGCGAAAATTCAAGCGATGCCAGAGACTCCTCAAACTTCCTTAACTTCACTAAAACCTTCGTTAACAACTTCTACCAAAAGTACTATCGCGCAGGGGTAGAGCACCTTTTGGACGCATAAAAAAACCGAAGCCTTGGCTTCGAAGAAAAATAACCGGACTGCTTTTTCATTTGCAGTCCGGTTATTTTAGCAGTGTGTTTATAATGCTGTTCTCCGGCAACTCTTTCATGTTCCCGCAGATGGCTGCGATGCAGTGGGCGTCTGAGGACGTGAGGATCTCCCGGTCCGGCATGAGCAGACCGCGTCCGACAAGCTCCGGGTATTTTTCGGGGTCCTTCAGTTCATAGACGGCAAAATCTAAATCTTCAGGACAAAAACCCATTACCGACAGCAAGCTGTAACTGTCCTTCTCCGCATGGGCGGGAATTGCCACGCCCCCCAGAGACTCGCACAGGCTTTTCACCTGATAAATATTCATGGCGAGCGCTCCGCTCAGGAGCTTATCCACTGACCCTGTCTGCTCATCGTCCTCGTTGACGACCAGCTGCCTGCCCCATATCCTCGGGTCATAGGGGAAGCTTGGCAGAGCCGCATATATTTTCTTGCCCATTTCAAGAGCCGCTTCGACAGTCGGAAAATAACAGAGAAGATGAATTTCTTCTTCCGTGTTAACCTCTATTGCAGGCAGCAGGCGAACGCCGTAAGCCTCGGCACAAAGCCGGGCTGCCGGAAGGTTGAGAGCGCTGTTGTGGTCGGCGATCGCAACTAAGTCGGCACCCGCAAGCTTAGCCATGCCCAATATGGTCGCCGGGGTCATGTCATCCTCCGCGCAGGGGGACAGGCAGGAATGGATATGCAGGTCATAGAGCAAGGCTCTCACCTCCCGTCAAGCTGATATTAAGGTCTCGGGGCCTTAGCCCGAGACCTTGTTAAACGCTGTTATTGCTTCATATTCGGACAGTTCCGTTGTCATTATGACAATGCCCTCCCGCTGGGCACGGGCGAGGGCGTCCTCCGCAAGAGCCGCACCGTGGCAGAGCACTATACAGGCGCAGTCGCTCAAAGAGGCCACGGCAACGGCGTTGATGTTTCCCATGACCGTGAACCACACATCCGACTGCGTCACCCGGCTCATAGCCCAGCTGAGCAGATCCCCGGCGAACGCGCCTTTTATCTCTTTGGCTTCGGCGGTTGTCTTTAGCGAAAAGCCGCAGCTTTGGGCAAGCTCATGTGTTGTCATACATGCTTACCGTCCTTCCCAAGCGCCTTTAAGACGCCTTCCATACGCACGCGCATGAGCACCGTGCAGTCGTCTACGGTGCTTTTGCCCCGCACTATATCCTCGGCGAAGGAACGGCACGTGGGCGCGCCGCAGCAGCCGCAGTCAAGGCCCGGGAGCTGTGTGCAGATTTTTTCCATCATACTGTATTTTTCCATGTTCTCCTTACGGTTTGGCCCCAGCTGGAAAACCGGATCAAAGCGCAGGTGGGTGTCCCAAAGCATCTCCATGGGTATATGACCCTGAAGGTGGTTCATGCTCACCGGGATGTAACGGCGCATCTTTTTTATCTTCGCCTTGGCTATGTAGGGGTTCTCCACCTGCAAAACTCCGCCGACGCAGCCCCCGGGGCAGGCGTTGAGTTCAACAAATTCAAGGTTGCCGTACTTCTCGTCCTCAAGATCTTCTAAAACACGAATTACATTCTCAATACCGTCGGCAGCCAGATAGCTGTCAGTAGTCATGAGCGCCGCCGCCTCGCCGCCGCTCTCACCCCAGCCAATACCTATTCTGCCCACTTGGGCAAGACTCTTAACGGGCATGTCCGGCTTCATCTCCGAAAGGAGCGCAGGGTAAATGTCCTTAACGGCTATTGCCCCGTCAACCTCGCTGCGGGAGCTGCCTATGGGGTCTATTATTGCGGTTACCTTTGCAGGACAGGGCGTAAGGAAAAAGCAGCCTATCTTTTCCCGGGGAAGCCCGGTTTTTTTGACGGCCTCCGCCTTCGCCATTCTGGCCGCCAGCTCCATGGGGCTGATAAGAGGTAAAATGTTATCGATCAGATGGGGAAAGCGAACCCTTATAAGCCTTGTAACCGCGGGGCAGGCAGAGCTTATCAGAGGGCGCTTGCCGGCGTTTTTCTGAATAATACGACGGGTGGCGTCGCTAATGAGCTCAGCCGCTCTACCCACCTCAAACACCTCGTCAAAGCCCAGCTTTAGAAGGGCATTGAGGATGATGTCCTGATCGTCCATATTGTTGAACTGGCCGTAAAGACTGGGTGGAGGCAGGGCAATTTTGTACTGGAACCTGTCCAGAATGTCCAGCTTGTCACTGACCGCCTTTTTGGCATGGTGAGGACAGACTCTGATGCACTCTCCACAGTCAACACAGCGCTCCTTGAGAATATGGGCTTTCCCGTCTCTTACCCGAATAGCCTCGGTGGGGCAGCGCTTTATGCAGTTAATGCAGCCTTGGCACAAATCCCTGTCCAGAGCCACGGCATGGAAATATTCACCCATATCTCTTTCCTCCTAAATGTCGGCTTTTTGCTTATCCTGGGCCATTTAGCACATAATATCTATTGTTACGGTCGTACCCACGCCGAAGGTGCTCTGGATGTCGAAAACATCAGAATACTTCTTCATGTTGGGAATGCCCATGCCGGCGCCAAAGCCCAGACTGCGAATTTCGTCCGGTGCGCTGCTCCAGCCCTCGCTGACGGCAAGCTCCAGATCTTCGATCCCGGGGCCGTCGTCGCTGATTACTATATGTATTCTGTCATCGTTCACGGTAACGTCAACCTCACCGCCTCCGGCGTGGATTACAAGGTTTATTTCGCCCTCATAGAGAGCAATTGTCGCCTTGCGGATGGTCTCCGCCGGAAACCCGATGGTGCGCAGCTTTGACTTAAGGTCGGCGCTGGCGGCTCCCGCCTGAGTAAAATCTTCATCGGTCACCGTGTAGTGAAAATTAATGGGTTCAGCCATCGCAACGTCCGCCTCCTCGCAAGCCGGCCTCATAAAGCAGTCCGCAGGCAGTAAACATTGACATTTTGCTGGTCATAACGGCAATAGACCGCGCCCTTGCAAGAGCAATAACACTCTCGTCCGGCACTTTGCCCCGGACAAAGCATATGCAGACCATATCCATCATATCAGCGGTTCTGACTACCTGAGGGTTGTTGAGCCCCGTCACCAGCACAGCCTGGTCTTTAACGTATGCTAAAACATCGCTCATCATATCGCTGCCGCAGGCTGCGTGGACTTCCCTGGAGGTGTCCGCATCCTCAGTCAGCAGGGTGGCTTGCAAAGTGGTTTGCACTTCCTTTATTGTCATAATGTTCTCCCCATTTCTATGTTAAATAGATGACATTTCTAAGTATACTCACAGTTGTAGTATACAAAATTTATCCCGGCTATGCAAACAAAAGATTTTGGCATATGTCACAGATATTATTTGTAAATTTCATAAAAATTGTTGCAGCATTGGCACAAATTTGCTGTCGTTTTTCTTTTAATAAGGTGTTATAATAGGTTTTGTGTGGCAAGGAGTATCAATTGTCACCGAATTTACAGGAGGTTTTAAGATGAGACGCATTTCTACTGTACCTTTTACCGGTACACCGGAACAAGAAACTGCGCTGAAGACGTGGCTTGACGAAAACAAGAACATGCCCGGCGCCACCCTACCCGCGCTGCAACATGCTCAGGACATTTACGGCTATTTACCGATTGAGGTTCAGCAAATCGTTGCTGAGGCCCTGAATGTACCTCTGGCCGAGATTTACGGCATCAGCACTTTCTATTCAATGTTCAGTCTCTATCCAAAGGGGCAGTACCAAATCCGTGTTTGCCTGGGAACCGCCTGCTATGTTAAAGGCAGCGGCGATATTTTCAACGAACTGTGCGAAAAGCTCGGCATATCCAGCGGGCAATGCACACCCGACGGTAAATTCAGCCTTGACGCCTGCCGCTGCATCGGCGCTTGCGGACTGGCCCCTGTTATGATGATCAATGACGACGTATACGGACGTCTTACAGTGGATCAGCTGGATGGTATCCTGGAAAAGTATAAATAAAAATGCAAGAGCTATCAATGAATGTGCTTGACATCGCCGAGAATTCCGTTGCCGCCGGTGCAACGCTCACGGAGATCACTCTTGAGATCAGCACCGAACAAAAGCTTCTAACCCTCACAATTGAGGATAACGGCAAGGGCATGTCCCCCGAAATGTTGGAGACGGTCACTGACCCCTTTACTACCAGCCGAAGCTCACGGAAAGTCGGTCTGGGACTTCCCTTTCTCAAGATGGCGGCGGAGCAAACCGGCGGTGAGCTGAAAATCAGCAGCACTCCCGGCCTTGGAACTGTTGTCACGGCAAGCTTTACTCTCGGTCATATCGACCTTATGCCCGTTGGCGACATGGCAGCCACCGTAGCCTCGCTCATTCAGTGCAATCCGGACATAGACTTTGTCTACACCGCACGGGCGGACAGAAGGGCCTTCACAACGGATACCCGGGAGTTCAGAAAGGTTCTGGGCCCGGACGTGGGCTTTGACATCCCACAGATTGCACTTTGGCTCAAGGATTATATTTCAGAGAATACGCAGGAGATTTTGGACAAGAGTTCAAAATTTATCTAATTTAAGAAAAAGGAGCATCATCCTATGAAAAGCTTAGAAGAACTGGCAGCTATTAGAGACAGAATGAAGCAAACAGTTAACACCCGTGAAGCTGCTCATGACAGTGTTCGTGTGGTTGTGGGTATGGCAACCTGCGGTATCGCCGCCGGCGCACGCCCTGTTCTAAACGAGTTTACCAAGATGGTCGCCGAAGAAAATCTTGACGACATTCTTGTTACACAAACCGGCTGCATTGGCATTTGCCAGTATGAGCCTATAGTTGAAGTCTTTGTCAGTGGACAAGAAAAAGTCACCTATGTTAAAATGACTCCGGAACGCGCTGACCGTGTTGTATCCCAGCACCTCAAGGGCGGTAAGGTAGTTACCGAATACACCATCGGCGCCGCAACTGCAAGATAAGGAGGAAAATCAGATATGTTCAGAAGCCATGTAATGGTCTGTGGCGGTACAGGCTGCACCTCCTCCGGCAGTGACAAAATCGTCACGGCCTTCGAGGCGGAAATCGAAGCCTGCGGCCTTCAGGAAGAAGTTAAAGTGGTTCGCACCGGCTGCTTTGGTCTTTGCGAGCTCGGCCCAATAGTAATTATTTATCCTGAAGCCAGCTTTTACAGCCGCGTCCAGATATCCGACGTTAAAGAAATCGTCGACGAGCACCTGCTTAAGGGTCGTCCCGTTCGCCGCCTGCTCTACGATGAAACAGTCGTGGAAAACGACACCATCAAGAGTCTTGACGAAACCACCTTCTACAAGAAGCAGGTTCGTGTTGCCCTTAAAAACTGCGGTGTTATCAACCCCGAACAAATTGACGAATACATAGCCTTTGACGGCTATCGCGCTTTGGGCGAAGTTCTTACAAACAAGAAGCCCGAAGACGTAATCCAGATAATTCTCGACAGCGGACTGCGCGGCAGAGGCGGCGCGGGCTTCCCCACGGGCATGAAGTGGAAATTTGCCGCTGCAAACCCTGCCGACCAGAAGTACGTTTGCTGCAACGCGGACGAGGGCGACCCCGGCGCGTTCATGGATCGCAGCGTTCTGGAAGGCGACCCCCACGTTATTATCGAAGCGATGGCAATTGCCGGTTACGCTATCGGCGCAAGCATGGGCTATGTTTACGTTCGTGCTGAGTACCCCATCGCCGTTAAGCGCCTTTCCGACGCAATCGTTCAGGCCAGAGAGTACGGCCTGCTGGGTAAAAATATCTTCAACTCCGGTTTTGACTTTGACCTTGAGATCAAGCTGGGCGCGGGCGCTTTCGTCTGCGGTGAAGAAACCGCTCTTATGACCTCCATTGAGGGCAAGCGCGGCGAGCCCCGTCCCCGTCCTCCCTTCCCCGCTCTCAAGGGACTTTGGGAAAAGCCCACCATCCTCAACAACGTTGAGACTCTGGCGAACATTCCCCAAATCATCCTCAAGGGCGCCGAGTGGTTCTCCTCCATGGGAACCGAAAAGAGCAAG
>CAZHCB010000049.1:7311-11742 GCA_964530935.1 uncultured Oscillospiraceae bacterium | reverse complement strand
CGCTGTTTGCGTGAATATTGTGAAATTGCCAAGAATTATGGAGCAAAGATGAAGCGCATACCAGATGAAAATCACTGTCAGTATCTTCCCGCCGACTTTTCCAAAAATGATCTCCAAGATTTCAAACAGTCCCTTTTCCGGAAAAAGCCTGAAAAGCCGCGCATACACGCAAAACAGGGGGACGGCACACACCGCTCCCAGCAATATGGCAGCCCAGGCATCCTGTGCCACACTACCGCTGATTCCCATAACCACGCTGCTGCCAAAGTTAAACAGCACGATGCTGAACATCATTTGGGCGAATGTGGCTTTTTCGTTTTTCATGTATACCCCTTTCTAACCTTTTAGTTTTAATATGGGTTCCAGCACGTTCATGATCATATCGTTGGGGGAAGGAAGGGAAACATCCAGGCTGTACAGAATAAGCATGCAGAAACTGACCAGCATGATGGAAGAGTGGAGAATTATCAGCTTTTTCCCCCCGTGCTTCAAATACTTTAACCACTCATAGAGCATAGCCGGCACATACAGAAACAAAACCATGGCAATCAACATTTTATCACTCGCCTAACTTAAAAACCCGGAATACTTCACCTGTACGCGGGAGGAAACTTCAACTTCCACCGTGGGAAACATTTGGTCCCAGGAGCCTTCCAGCTGCTTCCACAAGGGCAAATCCCGCTTGTAGATCATTTCGCCAAAGCCGAAGGTATCGGCGTGAAATTCGTTTTGCAGCTTGGCGATCAGAGCTGCTATATTTTTTTCTATCATTTGCGCCGCGGCATCCTCAATGCTTTTTATGAGCTGTTCATCCTGAGTATCCAACCGGCTCTGATTTTCCGCGATAGATACCTCAGTGTCGGTCTCAATAAGGATTTTCACCTTTCCCTGCTCATAGGTGAAAGACCGCTTTGTGTGATTGCCGAAAACCTCAAGGGAGATATCGTCAGTCTGCATCCCGGCCATGGAAAGGGTTAAAATACCCCCTTTGAGTTTATCTTCCACAAACAAGGCATATTTGGATTCCTCCGGGGAGATAAAGCCCACCAGCCTATCCCCCTTGCACACGGCAATGCCGTCGAGTTGACAAGACTTCTTATCCCCCTCTTGGACGTTCCTCAGCGCCGAGAGCATAACCGAGTCCCTTTGCGATTGAAGCATGCTGAAAACCTCGTATAGCCTGAGATCCATGGAGGATGCGGTAACCTGGCTGTCCTCCTTGATAATATCCTGTATGATAACGGATAAAATCACACTTGTCTCATCGCGGTTTTCCAAAATGGCCTTTGCCGTATTTTCTTGGGATATGGTCACAAACATGGTCTCGCGGCATTCGCCATCCCGTAAAAACCATTCTAATACCGGAGAAAGCCCGATGTCCCGAGCCACTTCCTGACTGACGATCACAATATATGAGCTGCCGAAAAACAACCTGTCCGCTTCGAGGCGCTTTGCGTTTCTGACCGCGTCAAACAAGGTTTTTCCTTCGGCTTCAACGAGCTTCCCCTTAATATTTCTATCCTTGCTATCCTCCGTCAGGTCGACGACTTCAAAGGTCATGTTATACTTGTCCGCTTCCTTGTCAAAATCAATGGCTATGCCCACCACAATATCCATCTGGTCAAGGCCCCGGTAATTCCAGCAACCGCAGAGAGGTAGAATCATCACAATGGTGAGCACTAAAACCAATACACGCTTATACATCGCTGTTTTCCCCCTGCTGCCGCACCTTGTTGCTCGAGAGCCCCTCGGGTCTGTCACGCATTGTCCACCAAGGAGCCCGGATGAAGATATCCTTGCTGTTCTGGAATTTGAAATTACCATTGAGGGCTATCTGCTCAATGCCGAAAGAGGTCAGATTATTTATATGAATGAGCAATATCGACAGGGCTATGGTGAGACCAAAAAATCCGAAAGTCGAGGCCGCCACCAGTATTATTGCCCGCCAGTAGATGATGGGCGCGTTGAGCTTCGGCACCAAAAGACTGGTAATGCCCGTAGTAGCCACAACAATAATCATGGGCGCTGCCACCAGACTGGCTTCCACCGCAGCCTGACCGATGACCAGCGCGCCTACGATGCTCAGCGCCTGACCGATGTTTGAAGGCATGCGGATTCCCGTTTCCCGCAGGATATCGAATACAAGCAGCATTATCAGCGCTTCAATGGCTGCCGGCAAGGGCACACTTTGACGTTCCATGGCAATTTTCATCAAAAGCTGCAGGGGCATCATCTCCTGATGGAATGCCACCACAGCGATGTATATACCCGGCACCGAAAGCGTCAAAATAAAGGCCATAATGCGCAGAATTCTGGCAAAAGAGGTGTAGTAATAATTAAAATAATAGTCTTCATTGCTCTGGAAATTTTCAATGAACAGATAGGGAACGGTCAGCACGATGGGCGAACCGTCCACAAAGATGGCGATGCGACCTTCCAGAAGCTTGCCCACCACCACATCCGGACGCTCCGTATATCCCGTGCATCTGAAAGGCGAATAACGGTGATCGCGGATAAGCTCGGTAATATAGTTGCTGTCCAGCACGCCATCTATGTCTATTTTGTTCAGCCGCCGTATAAGCTCCTCAAGAACACTCTTGTCGACTAGGCTGTCAAGGTAGCAAATACACACGCTGGTATGGGTGCGTTTGCCCAGTGACATCATTTTGGTTTTCAAATCATGTGTACGCACACGCCGCACGACCTGAGAGAGATTCTGCATCAGCGACTCCGAAAAGCCCTCCCGGGGACCGCTGAGCACCTTCTCATTATCCGGCTCAGTTACGGAACGAACGGCAAACTTCTTGGTATTGAAAGCAATTGCCTGCGTAGAGCCCTCCGCGAAAAGGACGGTGTCACCATAGGTTACGCTCTGGATGAGTTGGTTGAAAGTATTGATCTTCGCCCCTTCGCCCACCTGTACCACGCCCCTGAGCAGTGAGTCGATCTTCAAAGCAGATTCGCTTGCCCGCAGGGTCATCAGCGGCCGCAGAATATTGTTGTTTATGATTTCCGCATCTACCACGCCGTCAAAAAAGATAAGAAAATAACGGATCGGGTTTCCACTATCCCCGCCGATCGTCTTATAGCGCGCAACATCCACATCACAAAAAAGCTGTTTGACGACCTCGATATTCTCATCCAGTGACGCGCTGAATTCGTGGTCTTCAATGGCTCCGTTCCACTTGGCGATCCTATCCTCCACAGACTGAGCTTTTTTCATGCGCAGTTTATTGAAAAACTGGAACATAGCTATCTCTCCATAATTCATTGAGATTCCGGCGTTTTGAGCCCGTTTGGTACAATATAGTATGCAATGACTAATCGGATTTTATTCCTTCGCTGAATAAAAGGTATGCGGATTTCTATTTCCAAAACGAAACAGCAGCGCTGTCGGAAAGCGGTGTTGCGGATAAATGCTTGCCGCTGTATTGCCGGTGGGTCCGGGAGGGCCTGTGGGGCCGGGGTCTCCGGCATCGCCCTGAGGGCCTGCCGGACCAAGGGGACCTTCGGGACCTGCCGGACCTTCGGGACCTTCCGGACCTCCGGGTTCTCCCGCCGGTCCTATTGGGCCTTGCGCGCCCGTGGGGCCTCTCATTTCGGAGGATGACAAAGCCGCCTGCATTTTGGATTTCAGGAACAGTTGGTTGTGCGAAGCGCTCTCCAGCATGCGCTGAACGCTCTCATTGGTGTTTAGCAGATCCTCAATAGTGGCCGCCGGGCCCGTAAGCCCGGGCAGAGTTCCGAGCACATACTGGATCTTTTCGCCTTCGGCGTTGATCACATGGCTCAGACCAAGCTCCTCCATGGCGATGGAGGACAGGATCTGGTTAACTACGTCATCTCTTGTGACGTCCGGATTCTCAGGAAAAGTGGGTTTAGACAATAATGGCGCCTTCCTTTCATTAGCTCATAAAATTGAGCGTTGTTATATTATGGTCCGGCATTTCACCGGCCATTTTTCAGTGGAGTGAATGTGAGACATGCCCGCTTGAGCTGCACACGCTCCGGGGAGCGCAGGAATACGCTGGCGTGACAAGGCTCGCAGGCGCATGGCATACGAATGACCGTGCTGCTGTGGAGGACGCCTTGGCAGTGGGAAGAAGTATTATAAAACTTCTTGCAGATCTTGACCTTTTCGCCGCAGTAAACCACCATCTCCATTTCCACGGGCTCCTCCGGGGGTCTGGGAGGGCAGTACTCGGCGGTGAAGTTCACCATAAATTCACCTGTGCGGGGCAGGAAAATCTGTGTCGCGTCCTCGGGGTTGACTGCACACCTGCCGCAGCAGCAGTCGCAAGACGAAGTCCACTCCAGAGCTTCACCCCGCATATAGCAGCCGGGCAGCGCCTCAACACAGATGGGCAGCTCCGGTTGACAGGGCGGTGTCGGAGGACAGGGCGGTGTCGGAGGGTAGGGCGGTGTCGGAGG
>CAZHCB010000049.1:0-7211 GCA_964530935.1 uncultured Oscillospiraceae bacterium | reverse complement strand
AGGGCGGTGTCGGAGGGTAGGGCGGTGTCGGAGGACAGGGCGGACGAACCGGCTTTGGAAGATACTCCAAAACCCTATCCATTTTTGTCTTTAGCAGAAGCTGGTTTTGCATTACCATCTCTAACATATTGGTAACGCTCTTATTGACCGCTAAGATATCAGCCGTATCGGTGGGGCAATAGCTGTTAGCGGCATAGTGCAAAACGTGCTGTATCTTTTCTCCCTCGGCATTAATAATATGGCTCAGAGCCACTTCTTCCAATGCGATGGAGGATAATATCATAGTAAGTGCCTGTTCACTTGTCATATCCGGATTTGGGGTTGGAAACTCAGGCATAGACATGTCGGACACACCTCCTCATAACACGATATGCCACAATTTGCAGGATGTTCACGGGATGACAAATCTGTCCGCTCCCCCACTGAATGCCGGAAAACGCCAAAAGGAGACCGACAACTTCTCTCGCCGGTCTCCTTTTTTCTAATATAGTGAAACTTCGTCCCGATATGCAAATGGCGGCGCAGGTTATGCACCGCCATCTTTTTCTCAGTCACAGGTCGGGTTGTCGATAAGTGTTGCAAAAATGAATTCATGGTCGTGTCTATCCTGCTTAGAGGTTTCGCCGCATACGAAGTGAACATGCCTGCATTCACCAACGTAAACTGCAGGTCCTGTTATTTCACATATATCGTGGAAGTGGTCTCCACAGAAATCTGTTCTGGTGGTCAGCATGTGAACGTGGCTATTAGGGCCGCAAGGTATTACCTCGTCAGTAACACCGGCAAACCGGTGATTATGGCGGCATTGCCCACACTCTGCATACTCGACACTGCCCAAAAACTCATGCACATGGGTTTGTCTATGGCAGCTATCCGGATAATTGTCGCTTTCAAAGTAATTCATAAATGAGCCTCCAAATAATAGTAGGTTATAAACCTACCCCATTATACGGTTGTACATTGTTTTTTGCTTCCGGTTTATCCCCACTCACCGCCGGGAGATACCAAGGGATTGAGAATATAAAAAGTCGCCGAACCGACAAGTTCGACGACTTTTACCTTGATTCCAGCGGAATTAAAGACTCTGAAAAATCCTAAATATTAATTTTGGCAGGCAGTAAGCCACTCTAATATCCTTAGCGGTGATGAGGGTCGTGGCAGCAGTGGGCGGCGGCAATTTTCTCACCCCATGTGGTCAGGGCCATGCTTCCCTGCTCCAACACCGGGGTATCCCCCAAAAATCCGGGCTTGGCGGCGCCCTTGGCAACCGTTGCGCAGAAGTATTCATAAAGGCGGCTGCCCTTGTATTCCTCATAGCCATATCCCTTGAGAGGAATGTCGTAGTCCAGGGTGATAAGGCCCATACCCTCCAGCTTTTGCAGAAAAGCCCCCGCCTGCTTGACAGCAGCCATGTCATCATTGGCAGAGCGGATAAAAACCGGCGCCAGAGCGACGGAAGCGAAATCGCCTCCCCGGCTGTCCTCCACAACAAAGCGGGCTACAGGCAGATATTGGCTGTGGCTCAAGTTATGAAGAAAGTCCTTTTGATTTTCCGTCACCTCAGGGGGCGCGATGTAGTTTTTGACCGGAAGCTGCTTGGCGCGGCCGCAGCCGCAGTGCTCATCGTGTGGCATTGTTGTTCTCCTGTTCGTGCAATTTTTTTAGCGTCGCCTTTTTCCTCTGAGCTTTCCCGCTCAGGCTCTATTGATCACCGGATATTTGACCGAACTGGGTGCTGTACAAATGGGCATATTCCCCGCCCCGGCTAAGCAGCTGCTCGTGCTTGCCCTGCTCTCTGATACCGGTGCCGTCAATATAAATTATCTCGTCCGCGTTTTTGATGGTAGAGAGCCTGTGGGCGATGATGAGGGTCGTCCGGCCTTGAGAAAGCTGGTCAAAGGACTCTTGTATTTTCAGCTCAGTCACGGTATCAAGGGCGCTTGTAGCCTCGTCAAGGATCAAAATAGGCGGGTCTTTCAGGAAAATACGCGCAATGCTGATGCGCTGCTTCTGTCCGCCGGAGAGCAGCACCCCCCGCTCGCCTACGGGGGTGTCAAAGCCGTAGGGCATCTCCATTATCGTCTCGTATATCTGCGCCAGTCTGGCGGCCTCATAAACCTCGGAGTCGGTGGCGTCCAGCTTACCGTAGCGTATGTTTTCCATGACGCTGCCGGAAAAAAGAAATACATCCTGAGAGACGATGCCGATATTCTGCCGCAGACTCTTGAGTGTGACCGAGCGGATGTCCTGACCGTCAATGAGGATCTGACCCGCGGTCGCCTCATAAAAGCGGGGTATCAGGTGGCACAGGGTGGTTTTGCCGCCTCCTGAGGGGCCGACAACCGCCAGTATTTCACCGGGGCTCACGGTAAGGTCAATGTGTTCCAAAACGGTGTTGCTGCTGTCATAGGAAAAGGAAACGTCCCTAAGCTCAATGCCGCCCTTAACACCGCTAAGCAGCTTTGCGTCCTTTGCGTCGGCAATATCGGGCTCTACGTTCATTATCTCAACAAAGCGGGCAAACCCCGCCATGCCGCTGGTGTACTGCTCCACAAACTGCGTCAGCTTGCGTATGGGCTGCAAAAAGGCGCTGACATAGAGTGAAAATGTCAGCACATCCACGGTGTCCATTCTCTTGGTCATAATGAAGTAGCCGCCCACGCCGATAACGGTTACGCTGAACAGATTTATAAAAAACTCCATGCCGCCGTGGAATATGGCCATGGCGGCGTAGTATTCCTTTTTCGCGGTTTTAAAGCGCTCGTTCCCCCGCTGGAATTTGTGCTCCTCATAGCTCTCGTTGGCAAAGGCCTTGGCGACTCTAATGCCGGAAATACTGGATTCTATGTCTGAATTGATACCGGCAGTCTGCTCTTTTACACCTTGAGAGACCCGGGTCATGCGGCGGCGCTGGGAGATGGTGAAGGTCAGCGTCAGGGGCACCAGCACCAAAATGACCAGTGTCAGCATGGGGTTTACGGGAAAGAGAATGATAAGCGCGCCGACGATGGTTATGATGGAGACGAACAGATCCTCAGGGCCGTGGTGGGCAAGCTCGGTAATATCAAAGAGGTCGGTTGTGACATGGCTCATCAGTTGACCCGTGCGGTGCTTGTCGTAAAACTTAAAGGACAGGGTCTGCAAATGTCCGAAGACCTCACGGCGCATGTCCGCCTCGATGAGGATGCCGAGGTCGTGGCCTATATATGTAACGATATAGGAAAATACCGAGCGCAGCAGATACATAGCCACAAGGCTTCCCATGAGAACAAAAAATACGCTGAACATGTTGTTGGGCAGCAGACTATTCAGGGCGTAGCGGCTGAGCATGGGAAAGGCAAGGTCAATTGCCGCCATCAGCAGCGCGCAAAACAGATCCAGCAGAAATATCCTCATATGCCCCCTGTAGAAGGAGGCGAAAATTATGAACTTGTTTTTTGTGTAATCCCGCTTATACATAGTGCTTTTTTTCATCCTTTTAATTACTAAATTCCGTGTCCTGCTTTATTATACTTCTTTTCTATTTTTAAAGCAATTGCAAAAGCGGCGATCTTGGCGGAAGTAACAAAGCCCGACAGTAAAACAGACCGCCGACAAAAGTCGGCGGTCTGTTATGTTCTCCAGTTATTTATATTGCCCTTACTATGCGATGCGGCGCGCGCCGGCGTAGTGACTGTTGTAGTAGCTGTCGGAAAGGTTTGAAATTTTCACAACGTCGCCGGTGTGTGGCGCGTGGACAAACTGACCGCCGCCAACGTAAATTCCCACGTGACCTATGTATCCGCCGCCGGAGGAGGTAAAGAGGATAACGTCTCCCACCTGAAGGCTGTCCCTGGTAACGGCAGTCCCGTTGTAGGCAAGGGTGGCTGCGGTGCGATACACGGAGTAGCCGTAGGCCTTGTAGCAGTAGTAGACAAGTCCCGAGCAGTCAAAGCCGCTGGGAGAGGTGCCGCCGTAGACATAGGGTACGCCTAAAAAGCTCATTGCGTAGGTGGCAACGTCAGAACCTGTTCCGCTGCCCGACGGCGTAGACGTTCCGCCACCGGTTGTTCCACCGGTTGTTCCGCCACCGTTTCCGCCGCCGGTCGGGAGACCCTGAGACGCATTCTGCTCGGCCTGCATACGATTCAAGTCCTCAAGCTGGGCGGCCATGGTGTTTATCTGACTGTTTAAGGTGCCCTGCATGGAGTTTATGGCGGCAAGCTGCTGCTGATACTCCGCAGAGCTGGCTGACAGTGATGCCAGCGCGGCTTCGACCTCGGCCTGCTGAGCTACAAGCTCTGCCTGCTTTTGCTGGTATTCCTCAAAAACAAGCTGCTGGGCGACGATCTCAGCCTCCATGGCCGCCTTGGCATCGGCAACCTGCTGCTGAGCCTCACGAACCTTGTATATGAGGTCGTTGTCGTATTTCATGATTTCCGAAACACAGTCGATTCGGTCTAAAAGGTCGGTAAAGGAGCTGGCCTTTAGAAGTATGGCTATGTAAGAGACAGAGCCGCTCTCCTCCATGGCGCGCATTCTGACTCTGAAATGCTCCATCAGGCGCTCTTCCTCAGCCCGGCATCTTGCCAGCTCGTCCTCCATCTGGGCGACAGAGTTTGTGTAGGCCGCGATAAGCTCGGTGAGCGCGTCCATCTCCTGCGCGGTAATGTCGATCTCCTGAGCAAGCAGTCCCAGCTGCTCGGTCTTGGCGTCGATCTCGTTTGCCAATGCCTGAGACTGGGCTTGTACTCCCGCCTTCTGCTGGGCAAGCTGATTCTGCTTTTCTTTCAGTGCGTTTAGCTCCTGCTGGTTAACAGCGCCCGCGCCGATACACAGGATTCCCAGAGAGAGAACCAGGACGAGGCACAGGGCCACTATGCGTTTTAGTATCATTGTACTATGTAAGTTAGCTTTGGTAGTCATGCTTGGCACTTTCCTTTCGCCGTACTGGCCAGAACGGCCGCTCTAGCTTCCAATACGGCAATTGTAACTCTTTTGATACCTTTTTGCAAGTGTTAAGGGCAAAAAGGGGAAAACAATTTTCCCCTTGCGTCTTGCGGGGGGCATATTCGCCAGCCTAAACGATATATAAAATCTTTCCTTCGGGAAGTCGCCTTAGTATCTCCTGCCGCAGAAAAATCTCTCCTTCGGAGCGGGACTCCTTATTATAAGTGTACTTTCCCATGCCCCGACCCGTCATAAGCTCCTTGTCGTACAGCTCCACGGCGTCGGGAAACGCCTCGTTGTTGATAGCCCGGTGAATATAGCTGTATGTCATGAAGATAAGCTCAATTACCAGCTCCTTTTTGACTTTTTCAGACAGTGTATCCGCGAGTATATCAAGGAGCCCGGCATACTGCGCCCTCCAGTTATCCACCATTACTACGGGAGCAATGAGCAGGCCGATTTTATATCCCGCGTCACAAAGCAGGTTCAGCCCGCGAATACGAGCGGTCAAATTGGACGTGCCCTTTTCTATATCGGCAATAATTTGGGGAGGATTAACGCTCATGCGCACGATTGTTCGCCCCTTGTGCTCCAGCTCCAGAAGAGGTTCTGCCATAGAGAACTTTGTGGGAAAGGTAATAAAGCCTTTTTCCTGACGCGCGAACTCTTCAATTGTCCAAGTCAGGTTGCCTGTAATGGTATTTTCAAGCACCAGATCGCTATTGCTGCCAATTTCAAAGGTGAGGTCAGTTGGGCTGTTTGCCGCGGTTTTTATGAGCTTTTGGAGCATTTGCTCACGATTTACAAACAGCCTCAGATAGGAGCATTTGTTATAGTTGCAAACCAGATAGCAATATAGGCAGGTCGCGCTGCAGCCCGAGGATGTGTACGGCACAAGGAAGTCCGACACCTTCTGATTCTTGCGATAGGTATGGGTTTTACGAACACCTACAACCAGGAGTTTTTTCATGGCGGCAAACTCTGTGTTCGGGTTTTTGCGAAGCTGTTCAATATTATTGTGATTTTCTATCTCTATCCAGTCCGCCCTTGGAAACTTGTTTTTCAGCTGCCTGCCCAGTTCATAATTAAATGTATCCGCTTCGTAATAGATAGTTTTAAACTCCATGTCAAGCCCTCACTTTTCAGTAGTGTTTGCCGCGGAGAATAAAATATCCTTCCCATTAGGGGTGTCGGTGCCGCGCTTCGAACCCCGGAAGTAAAAGACAAAAAAAATGCAGCCCTGTCGAAACAGGGCTGCCAAAAATTATGCACTAGCAAGACCAACCAAGATACTGGCACAAAAGCTTCCAGCAGGAGTTAAAACTGAAGTTACACATTTGGATGGACCTCCTTATAAGTATTTGTCTCTCGAGGACAAGGTCATTGTAACCCTTTTGTAACTATTTTGCAATGGTAATTGTTGTTAGCGATTTCAGACAAAAACCTGCCGAAAAAGCAGTTTTTTTCCAGCAATTACCGGTTAATCAAAATTAAAAAGCCGGCTGACACCTTTCCGGAACTGATGTCAGTCGGCTTAATTAAGGTTTTAAGCGGATGGCTTATGCCATTTGCTCATTCGAAGGACCTTCGTTTTCCTTCTTGGATTTTCTTGAAAACACCGCAAGAACGATCTGCACAAGGGTGATGAGCGCCATCCAGATGGTCCAACGGTCTACCCATATCATTGGGTTGCTCATGTTTTCCGTCAGTATGAACAGGAGCACCGCAACCAACAACGGGATAATGCTGAGTATCCGCAGCGCGCCCTTACGCTTTAAGGTTTCTTCGTTTTCTTCCGTTTCGGGCTGATCTTTTTGCTTCTTTTTGTTAGTGAAGTAGGTAACAAACAGCGCCAGCATGATGATGCCCGTTGCGATGGTGAGTAACAGGTTCACCAGTGCCCATGAAGCGCCCGCCGCTAACGGGACTTCCTCCTCCTGAACCACTACGGGTTTTTCTGAAGGTTCGGGAGTAGGTGTCGGCGTGGGTGTAGGTGCCGGCGTGGGTGTAGGTGTCGGAACTACAACAGCCCTGATGGTCAGCGTACCGTTGACCACGCGGATGTCATAGTTCGGGTGCGTAGCCGCTGCCGTTAAGGTAATGGCGTAAGCGCCCGCAGGAGAGTTCCGTCCCGCCGAGGTAGCGATGGCAGGCGTAATGCCGATGCCGGCAAGGGTATCCGTTCCCATAAGCCCTGTAGCCACGTAAGTCAGTGCCGGGTTATTGGCGCCATACACTTTGGATTTGTTCTCCGCCGTAATGGTCAGTGTCGCTTTGCCTAT
>CAZHCB010000048.1:0-11939 GCA_964530935.1 uncultured Oscillospiraceae bacterium | reverse complement strand
GCCTTAACGGTAATAGTTGCCTTGTCGATAAACGTAGTTGCCACTGATATATTTCCCTCCAAAGTCGGATAGACGAATAAAATCGGGTGGGCGTTATCACCCACCCGATCAACGGTTTTACTGTGCAATATTCTCGTAAACAGAGACCTTTTTGCGGTCCTTGCCCATACGCTCAAAACGAACTGTGCCATCCTTCAGGGCGAAGAGTGTGTCATCGCCGCCGCGGCCTACGTTAGTGCCGGGATGGATTTTGGTTCCGCGCTGTCTGACAAGGATGTTCCCGGCCAGAACGAACTGACCGTCGGCTCTTTTGGGTCCAAGACGCTTAGACTCACTGTCGCGTCCGTTTCTTGTGGAGCCCATTCCCTTTTTATGTGCCATTGTTACACCTCCATGTGTCAAATAAAGTGCGGAACTATGCGTTTATGGTTCCGATTTGTACCTGAGTGTAGGGCTGTCTGTGGCCCTTGGTGAGACGATAACCCTTTTTTGGCTTCATCTTGTAAACACGAATCTTTTTTGATTTGCCGTTCTTAACAACGCTTGCCTTAACGCTTGCGCCCTCAAGAACAGGTGTGCCGAACTTGCTGCCGTTTTCGTCGATAACTGCCAGTACCTGATCAAAGGTAACTTCGTCACCGCCTTCAACGTTAAGCTTTTCGATAAATACCACGTCGCCCTCAGCAACACGATACTGCTTGCCACCGGTTACGATAATAGCGTGCTTCATATACTCTTTTGCACCTGCCTCTCTAGAAGTCTCGCTCTGGGGGCTGAAACCGTGGTTTCAATTACAATGCCCTTTCAATGCGGCTTTGTTAGTTTATCATTCCATTTATAACTTGTCAAGGAAAACTCGCTAAAAACCGAGCAATATTTTTGTGTAATTAGGAGTGATTGCTTCCTTGCTCCAAGCAACATAAAAAATAGAGAGCGCAGGTGCAATCCCGCGCTCTCCGAATATATATTGACTTAGTCTTCTGCCTTGCCATATAGCTCGGAAATTGCTGCCTGGTCACGCTTTCCTATTGCGTTCTTTGGAACTTCGGAAACAAAGGTTACGTATTTGGGAACCTTTATTGTAGAAAGCTCTGCCTTAACAGCGGCTTTGATCTGCTCGGCACTTATTTCGGCGCCGGGGGCCGTTGCAATAAGAGCCCGGCCGACTTCTCCCCATTTGTGGTCAGGAACCCCGATCACACAGGCTTCCAGCACACCCGGAATCAGCATGATCGTGTCTTCAATTTCCTGTGGGAAAATGTTCTCTCCACCGGAAATAAACATATTCTTCTTTCGTCCGCAGATATAACAGAAGCCCTCGTCATCCTGATAGGCAACGTCTCCGGAGTGCACCCATCCGTCCTGCATAACCTCCGCTGTTGCTTCAGGATTGTTCCAGTAGCCGGAGAAAAGGAGCTTACCGTTAAAGACCATTTCACCCTTTTCGCCCTGAGCAACTTCGTTTCCTTCGTCGTCAACAAACTTAACTTGGTTAAAAGGAGCAAGAATTCCGCAAGAGTTCCACTTTTTGCGAACATCGTCAATCTTCATCCATGTGGGGTGGCTCATATTATTCGGGCCAACTTCGGTCATGCCGTATGAGTTGACGGTTTTTACGCCCTTCTTCCAGAAAATCTCCAACACATCTTTGCCGGTGGGCGCGGCGCCTGTTAACAGAAAACGATAACAGGTAAAATCGGTTCCGGCAAAATCAGGGTGCATAGCCATGGCTTTATACATGGTTTCAACAGAAATCCCGATTGTAGGACGCTCAGAACGAATAAGCTTTAAAACAGTTTCCGGGTTAAACATTCTGCAAATAATGACTCTACCGCCCACCATGAGCAAGGCCAGAGTCAAAACATTCCAGCCCGCCGTGTGGAAAAGTGGCAGGGTGAGAATTGCCGAGTCAGTCTCCGTCACTTGAAGATACATTATGTCAACCAACGCATTGAAGAATATCGAGCGAAAGGACATCATCGCAGCCTTTGGCTTGCCTGTTGTTCCACCTGTGTGGATAAGCATTTGAATGTCTTCAAAGTCAAGGTCAGGAGCTTCCACGGGTTCGAAGTTGCTGATGCTCATGATATCTTCATAGCAGTATTTATCGTCCTCAACCTTTTCGTCGAGGCAGATATACTCCATGGAGTCAAATCCTGCATCCTTGAGTGCCATTGCAACGAACACAAGTTCGCCGGAATAGAACATAACCTTGGGCGCTTCGTTTTCAATTAGAGAAAACAACTCCTTCTCACGCAGAAGGCAGTTGTAGGTTGTGATAATTATACCAGTTTTGAAGGTCACATAGTAAGCATCAAAAAACTGCACAGAGCTCAAAGCGCAGAAGCCGATGCGATCTCCTTTTTTTAGGCCGAGCTTCTTTGTTAAAAACCAAGCCAGCTTGTCAGAACGGGTCTCCAGATCTTGGTAAGTGTAATGCTTCTCATTGTCAACATCATAGATGGCTTCCTGATTATTAGAAAATCGGGTGCGGTACTTCGTCATGTTTTTTAGTGTTTCAGAATCGTACATAGTAGCTCCCTCCTTATGCCCACACAGCGCACGCTTTGTTTTTTAATATTATTTATTTTACGCACGCAGCCGCCTCTTCAATCGTAAGAAACGGAAAAAGGACAATTCATACAACAATACACTAATATATTAATCCCATTGCATATAAAAATCAATGAATAAAAGCCAAAAACGCCCGAATTATCGTGTTTACCCCATATATTTTAGCAACACGTTAATTCGAGCTTATTCAATTTGGTTATTATTTTTGCAATAAAAAGAGCACATGAGACAAATAGTTATGAACTTCAAAGAAATGATAATAACGGTTTACATAATCCACATACGAACAACAGCCAGCGCTTCACGCAGGAAGTAGTTCACCATCAGAGGGGGAATGGTTGTTCTTGCTGAGACACCCACAGCCTCAACACCCATTTCCGATGCCATATATTTTGCCCGGTATAGATGATAGTCGCTGGAAACTATAGCGAGCTTTTCAACATCATCTTCAAAATGTCTGTTTATTATCTCCATTGAAAACTGCAAATTTTCTTTGGTGGAAGTGGATTTCTCCTCCAGCAGCAGCCTATCTTCTTCGATTCCATTCGAAACAAGCCAGCGGCGCATGCACTCTGCCTCCGTTATATCCTCTCCTTTTCCCTGTCCTCCGCTGAGAACAGCAATAGAATCCGGGTAGGTTTCAAGATATTCCTTCACCGCATCCAAACGGTTTAGGAGAGAAAGGGAGGGCGCAGTTCCGTTTACGCCGGCGCCAAGAACGATAACATAGTCGGCCCGGGGCTCTTTGTCTGTATGTGCGCCTGAAATAATCGGAATTTCCACCGCAGTCAGGCAGATGACACCAATAATGATTAACCCGGTCAAAGTGGTCTTTAAACCTTTGGCTCTACGCGGGTTTTTACTGCTATTGATGAAAATCAACCTGTATAAGCCCAAAACAACTGCAATTGCCAGAAAAAGCAGTGGAAGCACAGTGTATCCAATGAGGGCAAAGGCAAAAAACGCCGCAGCAAGAAGTAAAACAGCTTCAGTAACCCAAAATACTGTTTTGTTTTTCATATTCCTTCCTTTCTATCAGCCGTCCGTCAGTTCCTCCCAAGTCAGGTAAAGTCGGTCAAGCTCAGTGTGAACCGATTCCCTGTTCTTGTCCAGCTCCATGAGCTTCTCATAATCGCTGGAATGCTGCTGATAAAGCTGCTCAATTTCAGCGATTTCCTGCTCAAGCTTTTCAATATCGCGCTCAACTTTTGCCAGTTGCTTATCAGTATTGTGAGCTTTGTTCCTTTTCTGCGCCTGCGGCCGCTCTCGAGATTTAACCTCATTGGCTTTTTCAGCCTGACGCAGCTCGTTCTGACGACGGCAGTATTCCCTATATTCGGAAAAGCTGCCTCTGAAATCGGTGATTGTTCCGTTTTCCAAGACCCAAATTCGGGTTGCGAACTTCTCAATAAAATACCTGTCATGGGATACGAAGAGGATAGCTTCCTCAAAGCTGTCAACCGCCTCTTCAATCCATTCTCTGCTAAGGATATCCAAGTGGTTTGTGGGTTCGTCAAGTATCAGGAAATTGACTTCACCGCGCATCAACATGCACAGACGCAGACGGCTCTGTTCCCCACCGGAAAGGGCTGATACGGGCTTGAAAACATCCTCTCCGGAAAAGCGGAAGCTGCCCAAACGGTCACGGGCTGTTTGAGGCGTACATTTTTCGCTGTAGAGCATGGTGTCAACCAAGCTGCGCTCCGGATGGTCAAAATGAATTATCTGGGGCAAATAAGCAACCTTAACTGAGGGACCGCAGCGAATCACTCCACTGGTGGGCTCTTCTTCCTGCATAATCATGCGGATAAGAGTCGATTTGCCGGTGCCGTTATCGCCAATAAGAGCAATTCTTTCGCCGCCTTCGACTATGAGCTCAAGGTCTTCAAAAAGGCTGCGCTCACCGAAGCTTTTTCCGGCTCCGTCAATAACTAACACTTCATCCCCGGTGAAACTGCGCTCAGTAAATTTTATTTTCATTGCCCTATCCTGCTTGGGTCTGTCGGTTTGACGGAGCCTTTCCATGCGTCGCTCCATTGATTTGGCGCGTTTGAAGACGGCGTCGTTACCCGAATATGCCCAAATCCGCAATTGGTCAGCCGCCGCCTTTAATTGGGCAAGCTTTGCCTGCTCCTTTTCATATTTGCGAAGCTGTTCCTCATATCTGCGGTCTTTCTCATCGAGATAAAAACTGTAATTACCGCTGTAAAACTCAGCCTTGCCCTCAGAAATTTCGACTGTTCTCGATACTGTGCGGTCAAGAAAATACCTGTCGTGGGAAATTATCAAAACCGTTCCGCGAAAACGAAGAAGGTATTCCTCCAGCCACTCGGTTGCGCGCAAATCAAGGTGATTTGTGGGCTCATCGAGCAACAGTATGTCCGTATCTTCCAGAATGAGTCGGGCAAGGTTAACTCTGGTTCTCTCGCCGCCTGATAGCTCTGAAAACAGTTGCCCACGCATGGCGGCGGTAATTTCCAGCCCGTTTGCAATGCGGTTTCGCTCAGACTCGGCATTATATCCGCCCAATCTTTCAAATTCGGCAGCCACTTTGTCGTATTCCGACAAAAGCTGCGGTGTGCTTTCTTCCGACATTTTTCCAGCTATTTGCTTCATTTTTGCATCAAGGGCAAAAATACGCTCATGCGCCGCCTCCAGCACGTGCTCAACGGTATAGTCTGCAGGATAAACGGGAATCTGAGAAATAAGTCCCAGTCTGCAGCCGCCGCGGATTGCAACTCTGCCCTCATCGGGAGTAATTTCCCCCGTAATAATACGGAACAGGGTTGTTTTTCCTGCTCCGTTTTGGCCGAGAATACCTACGCGTTCCCCGTGAAGCACGTCAAACGTAAGGCCGTCCAATATATTTTTGTCCTGTTCAAAGGACTTTGTAATTCCTTGAATAGAAACGTCCGTCATTTTGTCTCCTACTATTTGTTAATTGCCGCTTGAATTACTTGATTTGCAACAGGTGCGGCATTTGCCAGTCCACCGCCGCCCTTTTCAATCATAACAACAAAGGCATATGGATGGCTGGCATCATCAATGAAGCCCACAAACCACGCGTGGGACGTGCCGTCCCCCACTTCTGCAGTACCGGTTTTTGCATGCATTGTTACATTTGGAAAAAGCTCCTCGCCATAGTGATAAACCACGTTGTAGTTCATCATATCTGACACTGTTTGGGCAGTCTCTGCGCTCAAAATTCGGTTTCTATCTGGCGAGCCTTTCAAGAAAATTCGCGGCTCTGCCACAGTGCCGTCGTTAGCAACGGCAGATACAACCCGAAGCATTGAAATGGGCGTTACCATATCCTTAGATTGCCCTATTCCGGACCAACTGAGGTCTGCGCTACCGGTGGCAGCCTTTTCGAAACTGCCGGGAAGCGTTTCAATTCCGCTTACATCCAGACTGTCCAAAAGGCCGTACATTCGAGCATATTCTTCAATCTTATCTGCGCCCAGAAGCTGGCTAATCTCCGAAAAAGCGCAGTTGCAAGAGTTTGCGAACGCCTGTTCAATGGTCTGCTCGCCATGAACCCCTGTGCAAGTGATAACTTCGCCGCCAACATTAACCGAACCTGCGCAGTTAAAACGCATATCCGCAAGGTTTGGGATGGTTTCAACCGCCGCTGTCAGAGTAATAATTTTGAACACGGAGCCCGGCACATAGGCGCTGCTTATGCAACGGTTAAGATACGCCCCCTCATACTGACTGCCGGATAAATCGTTATCATAATTGGGGTCGAAAGTGGGCGTGCTGACCATACACAGAACTTCACCGGTTTTATAATTCATCATCAAAACCGCACCCTTTCGTCCTGTCAGAGCGTTGTAAGCAACAGTATTCAAATCAGAATCGATAGAGAGCGCGATCTCTTTTCCCTGGTCTCCAAGCCTGTTGGTTCCGTTCCAAAAGCTATATCCGGCGAGCTTCCAAGAAAAAGCGGTAACTGCACCTGTACCTATGAAGCCCTCATAGTCTCCAACAACGTGCAAGCAAGACTTGCGGACGGTTTCGTTATCAGCGTAACGGAAAACGCCACCCTGCGCCGAGGCCAAAAGTATCTCGTTTCTGTCTGTGAGCGTGCCGGTGGCTAAAACGCCGTTTGCGTAGACACTTTGGTTCGCTCTGAGCATTGCCCAATCACTGCCGTTGCCCCAGAGCTTAACTACATAGAAACATAGCCCAAACACTATTGCTATAGCAATTATTATTGCGAAATTTGAGCGGTTTTTTATCTTTTTCATTTTTTACGCCCCCTTTTCTCCCTTGGGCGGTCAAAAAGGTCACGCTCATTTTTACTGGCCAGCTTACGGGCAGCCCCGGTAAATGGATTCTCGTCTCCTGTGAATTCGTCTTCGCGCTCACTTTGGGTAAACTCATTTCTATCCTTTATGCCGGTCGGTGATTTCACAACAAAGCTTGAGTTTTTCCGTGTATCTGTGGCTTTGATATAAGCAAGCATCGCCCAACAGGAGAGCAGGCTTGACCCGCCCATGGAAACAAAGGGGAAGGTAACGCCGGTAAAGGGCAAAATATCCAAAGAGCCAAATACGTTAAAGCTCATCTGAATCATCATCATAGAAACCGCCCCTACTCCGGTTATAACGTAGAATGAGGATCTTGCCTGAGCGGCATTGCGAACCACGAAAACTGCCATTATAACAATCGCCAAAACAGCGCAAATAGCGACGATTAGTCCAAGCTCCTCACTGACAACTTCAAAAGAAAGGTCAGTTTCGGCTGCAACTATACTGCTGAGCCAACCTTTGCTGCCGCCGGTTCCGAAAAGGCCTCCGCTTGCGGAGGCGGACATTGCTCTGGTCTGCTGGTATCCGGCGTCGTTAACGTCCTGCCAGGCCTTGCCCCACAGTGCAAAGCGCTTTGCAATATATGGTTTTGCGCTGATCGCCAAAAATCCTGCCAAACCCGCACCGGTTACCGCGAGAATAATAGTTGCGATATTTCCGCTTCGCAGAAAAGAAATGACGAGGAATGTTCCGAAAAACACCAGCCCCGTTCCAAAGTCGCCCATAAGCGCCAGAGCGCCCACACAGGCTGCAGAGAACACTATGAACAGGAACAGGTTGCGTCCACGGTAGAGCTTGTCCAGGGTTGCAGCTCCGGCATAAATATAAGCCAGCTTAACAAACTCCGATGGCTGGAAGGTAAAGCCGCCAATCTCGATCCAGTTCTTTGCTCCAAATTGCTCCAGCCCGAAAACCACATTAGCGGCCAGCAGCACCCCTGCGGCTATCGCGGCAATAAGGCTCAGTCTCTTAACTCTCTTCAAGTCTCGAAGCCACGCTCCGAAAGCAATAAAAAGGGCAATGCCGCACAGAATAAGTATAATTTGCTTAAGCATTGCTTCAGGAGAGCAGGTCGCCGCAACAGAAAGGCCGATGGACGAGAGAAAAAACGCCAAAGCCTCTACTTCTAATCCCTTTCGACCGGCTGCCCGCATTATGATGAAATACAGCCACATAATCACAAGCAGCGCAGAAAAGGCAAGTCCGATCTGGGCGCGAAATTCAGGTTTCGCATTGCACAGATGCTGGAACATGAGGATTAACATGAAAACAGTCAAATAGCCAAACATTGCCCCTGGTGCGATCATTCCGCCGGGGGCGGTTCTTCTGTTGGCAATTATTTCGCGTTCTTTCTCAGTCAGGTTGTAAAATCGCAGCTCGTTACCGTCTAAATAAATAACATCGCTATCCCGCAGCTCCAAGCCGTCCTCATCGATTTCAACACCGTTAACACGGGCCTTTGCGCCTGAACCGATATCAAAGATCTGCCAGTTTCCAAACTCATCACGAATTAAAACCATATGCGGGTTCGACACCCGTGGTGAACGCAGCTTTACGTCACAGGAGCCTGAGCTGCCGATTGTACACTCCCAATTTCGAATAGGCACTCTTGCTCCGTTAGGCAAGTCAAGATAACCCCAAACTTCCGGCTCGTAACGCTCATTTAGCATTGACCGCGCACAGCGGCTAAGAATGGCGATAGCTGCGACAGGCAGCATAAATCGGGAAAAATACAGCATGTATCTCAAAAATGCGTTTCCAGCGCTGTCGAACGCCGCCGAAGAAAAGAAATTTGATATGCTCTGGAAAAACTCTGTCACTGCTCTCACCTCCAAAAATACAGAATATTAGACGATATTTGCACCATGTGGTTTCCAAATAAATGCACAATGACCGTCCGATAAGTCGTCTGACGGTCATTGTAACATAAATTTATAAATAATAAAACCGAAAATCAGCCGCCGACAGTCGGTATCGGTTAGAATTCCGTCACCTTAGAACCACTCTGTTATAACTCTTTTTGCCCCGGCGGATAACAAGCCCTTCCCCGGAAAGCTCTTCTCCGGAGAATGCCTTGCCGATATTCCTAATCTTTTCTCCGGCAGCTTCTACTCCGCCCTGCTCAACCGCACGGCGCGCCTCCGACTTCGACGGGCAAAGACCGGACAGAACCAACAGCGATAGAATATCAGCCTTGCCGTCAACCAAGTCAGCTTCTGAAATGTTGGTGGTGGGAATATTTGTGCTGTCGCCGCCGCCGGAAAACAGTGACGCTGCCGCCTGCTTTGCCTTCTCAGCTTCCTCCGGGCTATGGACAAGACTTGTGAGCTCATAGGCAAGGATTTCTTTTGCGGTGTTTAGCTGGCTGCCTTCCCATTTGTCCATCTCGTCAATCTGCTCTATAGGCAGGAAGGTGAGCATACGCAGGCATTTGAGAACGTCCGCATCGTCCACATTGCGCCAGTACTGATAAAAGTCATAAGGACTTGTTTTGTTGGGGTCGAGCCAAACCGCGCCTGCCTGAGTTTTGCCCATCTTCTTTCCCTCAGAGTTAAGAAGAAGGGTGATGGTCATTGCATGGGCGTCTTTACCCAGCTTACGTCGGATTAACTCTGTGCCGCCCAGCATGTTGCTCCACTGGTCGTCACCGCCAAACTGAAGGTTGCAGTCATAACGCTGATAGAGCTCATAGAAGTCGTAGCTCTGCATTATCATGTAGTTAAATTCAAGGAAGGACAGACCCTTTTCCATGCGCTGCTTGTAGCACTCCGCTCTGAGCATATTGTTGACGGAAAAGTGGGGACCGACATCGCGCAAAAATTCAACATAGTTGAGCTTAAGCAGCCAGTCGGCGTTGTTGACCATGATAGCCTTGTCCTCAGAGAAATCAATGAATTTTTCCATCTGTTTCTTAAAGCAGGCGATATTGTGGTCGATTGTTTCCAGCGTCATTAAGCTGCGCATGTCGCTTCTGCCGCTTGGATCGCCCACCATACCGGTTCCGGCACCCAGAAGTGCGATCGGCTTGTTCCCCGCCATTTGAAGACGCTTCATTAGGCACAGGGCCATAAAGTGACCCACATGCAAGGAGTCCGCTGTGGGATCAAAACCAATATAGAAGATCGCCTTGCCCTCGTTAATCAGGCGAGAGACCTCTTCTTCATTTGTTACCTGCGCAATGAGACCACGCGCTTTCAGCTCATCGTAAATTTTCATCTTTTAGTTTCCTTTTTCGTTTTCTACTATTTCGTGAACCATATCCACTGCTCGGGCCATGAACTCCTCACAGCGGGCATTTGTATATGCACCAACCAAATCACGGCAGGTCAAGTAATTAAACTCATCTTTAAACTGCTCCGCAATTTTCTTGGTTAGCTCGGCAATTCTCATTTTACTGTCAACATCGCTGTTGTCATTATAGGGAAAACATAGCCCCAGACTGTAAACCGCGCCGGACAAGGCACCGCAAACTTCACCGCTGCGCAAGCCTCCGCCAAAGCCGCCCATCGCCGCCAGAACATCCAACTCTTCTGCTCCGTTAATGTCGCGACAAAAGTATGCAACTACTTGTGCGCAATTAAACCCCGATTTATGAACACGACTGATCTCTTCTCTGTCCACCATGATTCTCACCTACCTATTCTTAAGTGATTTCTTGAAACTGTCGGCAGCCTCAAGCTGTTCCTGAGCAGATTTCAAAGTGTTTTCCGTTATATTCTCGCCCCCGTGCAATCTTGCCAGTTCCCGGCATCTGCCTTCCCTATCCAGTTCAATGACATCAGTAAAGGTTCGCCCGTCTCTCTCTGCCTTTTCTATGAGAAAATGGGTGTCCGCCATTGCTGCAATCTGGGGCAGATGAGTAACGCACAGCACTTGTTTGCTTTTTGAAAGCTCCGCCAACTTTTCAGCAACCCTTTGCGCTGCAATACCCGAGACACCGGTGTCGATTTCATCAAAAACCATGGTTTCGACAATATCACGCCGGGAAAACACGTTCTTCATTGCCAGCATTATTCTGGAAAGCTCACCACCGGAGGCAATTTTACTAATTGGCCCGGCCTTCTCTCCCCTGTTGGCAGACATTAAAAAACGTATTTCATCCGCGCCGGTCGAGTCAAAGCCATTATCGCTGTCTACAGGCATTATGTCAACCAAAAAGGAGACTGATGGCATTGACAGGGCAGACAATTCCGAAACTATTCGTTCCTCAAGTTCCAATGATGATATTTTTCTGGCGGCGGTTAGATCCTTTGCTATTTCAACTACAAGCTCTTTTTCCTTTTGCATACGCAGCTCAAGCTTTTGCAGCTTATCGTCCGCATATTCCATGTCATCCAGCTTTTGCTTTGCGTCCTCCAGCTTTTTAAGCAGCAGGGGTATGTCCCCTCCGTATTTTTTGGACAGGCGTTTTATCTGAGCAAGCCGAGTCTCCAGCTTGTCATACTCATTGGGTGAAAAATCAAGACTGCGCAGGCTGTCGTTGAGGGTCTCGGCAGCGTCTTTCAGCATGAGGGCCGCATCGTTAAGAGTTTTTGACACGCCTTCCAGATCTTTTGCATAGGTGGCGGCACGCTCGGTGTAATGCTGGGCGTTTTGAGTAAGTGAAACCGCATTCTGATCATCGCCGTAAAGTGCGCCGTAAGCATTGTTTATTGCCTCGGTAAGTTTTTCCGCATTGCGGAGAAGGTCCCTGCGCTGGGTCAGATCCTCTTCCTCGCCCACCGTTAACTCCGCGGCTTCCAGCTCGTCAACCAGCATTCTGAGGCTGTCAAAAAGTCGTTCCCGTTCAGTCTCATCCATGTTTAAACGACGAATTTCCCGCTCGGTTGCCCTGTAATTGCCATACGCGGTTTTGTAGTCTGCGATTATCTGACCGTAGTTTCCAAAGGAATCCAGATACTCCATATGACGGCTCTCATCCATAAGCTGGCGACCGTCGTTCTGTCCGTGGATATCCAAAAGATAAGCGGAAAGCTCCCGCAGCTGCGAGGCTGTAACGGGTGTGCCGCAAACACGGGCAGAGGTTTTGCCGTCCTCGGATATTTTGCGCTG
>CAZHCB010000047.1:0-12154 GCA_964530935.1 uncultured Oscillospiraceae bacterium | reverse complement strand
TATTCCCTTATGGTTTTCCTATCTTTTCCTGTTTCTTCTGAAATTTTTGAGATATTTTTTCCTTCCATGTAGTACATTTTTCTGATATACTCTATTTGAGTCATTGATAGCATCTCCTTATCCTCCTTGTCATTGTATTTTTCGACATAACAAGGTTATTTGATTTGGTTGACGCTTTCAATGATTTTTTTGCAATAGTGAGGAAAAAGTTTTGCAATAGTGGGGAATTTATTTTGCAACTTTGGGTATTTTTATTTTACACTAAACAAACAAGAAATGTTTTATAAGCTTGTAAATTTTTCTTATTTAAAATTAAATATTTTGATTGGTATTGTTTAACTGCAAACAAATAAGATTTTATGGTATTTTGCGAAAGATTTTTCTTTTTTAAGTAATCTTCAAAAGAAAAAACCATACTGAAAACCTCCTTTCCAGTATGGAATTATACATGATTATAGTGCATTAAAAATGTTTTCTAATTTATTGATAATGTGTACTTGCATTTCGTAATTAGGTATAGGCACTAAAAAATTAGGAAGAAAATCTTTATTTATTCTTTGTTGTCCTGCCGTTCCAGAATATGTTTTCACTCCATTATCAATAAAATAAGGAGATTTTATTAACCAAAAGATAAATTTTGTGTATATTAAATTATTTATAGGTCTTAATATGTGTAATTCTGTTGTCCCTGCGCCAAAACCATTTTTTAAGTTTGAAAATATTGTTGATTTTTTATTTTGAAAACAAGGTGTTATTTTGGCTAAACCAATATCATTTTCTTTAAAATGAGTAAAACCACTTTTTATTTCTTTCCATTTTTTTATTTCGTAAGTATGAGAATTCGAATAACCGCCATCAATTAGAGACATTGGAATAAATGATGTTTCTAAATCATCATCTAAACTATTCCTAGGATTAATAAGGCAAATATTTTTCATTCTTGCCCAACACCAATTTTCCGGTATTTCAAAAGGAATTTCATCTGTGATATTAACAATCGTGCCATCATCGAACTTCTCATAAAATTGATTATCAGTAGAATCTTTATATATTACAGATAAATTTTCTTTTTTGATTTGCTTAGTTTTAATTAATTCTCTTTTTTCTTCAAGAATTTTATTAATCAAAACTTCTGCTGACTCATCATTTATATCTTGTTTAACTAATTTTCCTTGAATTGCATACTGAAGAATAGATTTCTTTAAATTTTCTTTATAAGAATTATTTAATACTTCTAATTCACTAGAAGTTTTTTCATATTTTTCTATATATGGAATAAAATTCTCGATTTTTGCAACAATTCTTTTCTGTTCATTAAATGGAGGTAGAGGGAAAAATAATAGTTGCGTATCTTCCTTATTAAACCCAGCTTGTGCACTTCGTGAAGTGTTTTTTGCAAAATTTTGATAAATATTTGATAAATAATAATCAAATAAATATTTATCATCAATTATTTCTTGTGATACATATTTTTTTTCCACTTTTGCTAATGCCACATTGTAAGCACCTTCTTCAGCCCAAAACACTTTTCCTAAAGATGCTCCATATCTAGCTAGTAAAATATCATTCTTCATTGTAAATTTACTTACACTTTTTTTACTAACATATATAGGTACTGGATTTTTTCCATAATCTCGTATTTGATAAAGTCTAATATAATTTTCTAATAATTCATTAGAAAATTTAGATTTGGGTGGTTGCGATCCTCCTATAACTTCAAATAATTGATTATGTCTAATCCAACACCAATTATCTGGTATATCAAAAGGTATTTCTTCAGTTATATCATTTATAGTACCATCTTCAAACTTCTCATAATAATGATTATCGGTATATATAAATAAAAATTGGTTATTACCACAATGTTGTCGAGAATATATGCTATAATTATTTTAGGAGTATGATAATGTGGATAATAGAATATGTTTGTGTAATTTAACATTAGAAGAAGTTGATTTAGTAAAGGTAAATAAACCTAATAAAGAGTGTGAGATATATGTAGCTGATACTTTAGCTGACATTATAGCTCATTCGTGTTTTATGGTTATTGCAAATATTAATAATGTTCTTAAAGATGATTTGAAATCTTTTATTAATTTCTATGAAGAAATTATACCATATAGCGAAACTATTATTTTGATAGGAAATGTTAATTTGCCAGCTAAATTAAAAAGAAAAATAAAAGTATATGATAGTTTTGAAGAATTTAAAATAAGTTTAAAATACATTTTATTATCAGCGAGTAGTAAAACTAAAAGATCCAATAATTATAGTAGAATGTTAGTAAATTCGCTTTATATATTAACTCAAATTCTAAAGCACCCTAATATAACTACTGAAGAACTTTATAATAAAATGAAGTATATACAGGAAGAAGTATCTATTCGTACTATTGAAAGATATATTGAATCTCTTTGTATGGCTGGAGAATTTATTGAAAAAGATAAAAAGACAAAAGGATGGAAATTAGGTTGTGATGGAGAATCAGTTTTGTTAAGTGATGCTCTTATGAAGAAAAATAAAGATTCGTTATATATTGATGGGGAGAGAATTTTATGAATATATGGAGAATAAACTTAAAGCCAGATATGAATCCTAAATATACCTATGATGATTTATTAAATTATTGTATGAAGAATAGTATTATTGGTGTTGGTTGGAAAACTATTGATATAAAAGATGATGACGAGAGTAAATTATGGGAATTTATTAATAATATTCCTACATATAGTGCTAAAGAGAAAACATCTGGCTTTAAAGCAGTCAATGCTATAAGCAAAATGCAAGAGGGCGATTTGATTTGGACTAGGGTAGGAGGTAGAGCTTCTGAATATTATCTTTGCAGAGTAGATAAAAAACTATGGAAAGATAGAGAGATGAATAGTGATTTAGAGGAATTTGATATTGGTAATTTTGTATCAGCTAAATGGATTAAGGTTGGTAATGAAGATAAAGTTCCTGGCAAAGTAGTAAATAGTTTTTGTGTTGGAAGTACAGTACAATCAATTTGTGATGTTGAATTTATAAGTAAATATATTTGGAATGACTTAACAAAGGAAAAGACGAGATTTGAAAAATATGAATTGAATAATTTAGGGAAAGATGATTTTTGGATGTCGATTGGCTCTGAAGAATTAGAGTGTTTGGTATTATTATATTTACAAAGTAGAGGTTATTACATATATTCTTCTACATTAAAAAGAAGTTCGGCACAATTTGAAACAGTATTAGTTTATAAAGATGGAAGTCATAGGGCATATCCACAGGTAAAAAGGGAAACACAATTAAAACCATCTGATTATATTGGTAATATAGAGAAAGGTGACAAAGTTTTTTTATTTACCACCTCTGAAAATTATGGGAATGAAATATGTGAGAATGCAATATGCATTACTAAAAAAGAGTTAGAAAAGTTCATAAAAGATAATTATGCGCTAATGCCTAATAATATAAAGTATTGGATAAATATGATTTTAGAAAAATAAATTAGAAATACACGATTTTTGATGATCGTGTATTTTTGTATTAGTCGAGAGTGTAAAATAAAGTGTGTAAGTTACCGGTAACAAAACTTATGCACTTTATTTCTGTTTTAAACTAATATATACTAAGAGAAAGGAAGAAA
Organism: uncultured Oscillospiraceae bacterium; assembly: GCA_964530935.1. Taxonomy (GTDB): domain Bacteria; phylum Bacillota; class Clostridia; order Oscillospirales; family Oscillospiraceae; genus UBA2658. The sequence goes on along the minus strand of CAZHCB010000047.1, from coordinate 8,529 downwards.
AAGGATGGGAAATGAACTTATGACGAAAAGAGTAAAGAGAAGTCCACAAAGCGTGGCAATAGCAAAGGCAATTTTAGAAGAATATCAGCCAAAGACAAGAGAAGATATGCAAGATGCAATGAAAGATGTTTTTGGGCCTATTTTTGAAGCAATGCTTCAAGGAGAAATGGAGTCACATCTTGGATATGAAAGCAACAGTCACGACTTTAAAGACACAGAAAATCGAAGAAACGGATATGCTGACAAAACAGTAAAAACTACTTACGGCGATTTACCTATTAAAGTTCCAAGAGATAGAAACGCAACATTTGAGCCTGAAATAATACCTAAAAGAACAAAAGATGTATCCGGTATAGAAGATAAAGTTTTGGCAATGTATGCAAGAGGAATGAGTCAACGGGATATAGCAACAACAGTTGAGGATATTTATGGTTTTAATATCTCACATGAAACAATATCGGAAATAACCGACAGAGTAATTGAACACGTAGAAGAGTGGCAAAACAGACCACTAAAAAAGTTTTATGCCTTCTTGTTTGTAGACTGCATGTATGTATCAATAAAAAAAGAATACGAAACAAAAAGTTATGCAGTATACACAATACTCGGGTACGATGTAAACGGAGTAAAAGATATATTAGGTATTTGGTTAAATGAGACGGAAAGTAAACACACGTGGATGCAAATCTTCGATGAAATAAAAAATCGAGGAGTTGAAGATATTCTATTCATATCTATGGATGGAGTATCCGGACTAGAAGAAGGAGCGAAATCAATATTTAAGAATACGGTAGTTCAAAGGTGCATGGTACATATGATCAGGAATTCTATTAAATACGTTCCAAGTAAAGATTACAAGGCGTTTACTTCACAATTAAAGAAAGTATATGGAGCCGCAAGTTTGAAAGCAGCAGAAGCAGAATTCGAGAAATTTAAGCAAGCTTGGAGTTCATATCATGGAGCAGTAGATGTATGGGTAAGAAATTGGAAGCATGTAGAACAACTATTTAACTATGGTAGCGCAATACGAAAAGTGATGTACACAACAAATCCAATAGAAAGTGTAAACTCGAGTTTTCGCAAAGTAACCAAGCGAGGAGCATTTCCTAATGAAAACGCACTACTAAAATTACTTTATTTGCGAATAACGGAACTTTATAAAAAATGGAGTGGAAGACCTGTATCTAACTGGGCATTAGTCCGAAATCAACTGTCAATGAATTCTGAAATACAAAACAGAATTTCATTATATGAAAATTTATAATCCAATTTGTGAATGAATTTGCAAGAGAAAAATTCTCTTTATTTGTGTACCTTAAAATATGCATAAATGAGCGAATATGTGCTATTTTAAGCATGGGATTATAATGGGAAAAAATAGGTGGCCATTTTTTGACCACCTACAAAGAAATTATTGTTTCAAAAAAAATTACACATTTTACTTGACATTCTCTATTAGTCAGCTTCAACATCTTTAAATACTGGATGATTAAAGAAATCACCAAGTGTAATTCCAAAGCCTTCGCAAATGTGAAGCAAAGTATCTAGTTTAATTAGTGATGTTTTTCCATTCATAAAGGTTGTAATTGTAGAGCAAGGAACACCAGTTTCTTTACACAAATCCCAGATTTTCCAACCTTTTTCTTTAAGTAAAATCAAAATTCGTTGTCTAATAGCTTCTGATAAATTCATTCAATCCGCCCTCCTTTATGTAAAAAGCATAGCAAAGGAGGATAAAAAACTACTTGGGCGAGTTGAAATAAAATAAAAAAATTCAATTTATCGAAGTACTTCATTGCGTTGAAGTAGAAAAGATGATATTATTACTCCATAGGTAAAGGCATACTTGTCTTTTTTACTGGAGGGGTAATAATCTATGAAAAAACTAAATAATAAGCTAAAAGGTTTTATTGATTCGTCTGTATTATTATCAAATTTTAATTTAATGATAGTTTCTGATGGAGAGATTATTTACTGGAAATCTCCACAATGTGATGATAATAAATTAGTATTTACAGAATTAAGCAATGATATACGAAGAATATTAGATAAATTTGAAAGGAATATAAACTCAACAAAAGAACTTTTTATTGAAAATGCAGAAGAAACAATACCATTATTTAAAAATGATTCAACTGTATATGTAGGACAAGTTTTTTTGCCTGTATGGTACAAAAATAAGTTAAAAATGGTACTTGTATATTACAGAACAATAGGGGGATATATTGAAAGTAGTACCAAAGTAATGAAAACAACAGCGGGTTTTGTACCTAAATTTATAGAGTTATATGGTTAGGAGATGTGTATGGGATTAAAAGAAGATATTGAAATTTTAAGAAAATTAAAAGGCAAAAAAGTTTTAAAAAAACTTGATGAAATATTAGATACTTATAGCGATGAAATTTTTGCTTCTATCATGAAAGAAGAAAGAAAAAGACTAGAAAAAATTATGATAGGAAAAGTTAAATTTTCTGAAGAACACGAACGAAAAATGGAAGAATTATTTAAAAGTTTGAGTATGTAGAAAAGTTTGTGTAAACTAGCACAATCCTTTCTATGTAAAGAAACAAAAATTAATAATTGACCGAAATTGATTATATTGTTATTATATAATTAATCAAAATTAAGTCAATGGTGCACTTATTAAAGGGTTATAGTTTGAGGCTATAATCCTTTAATTTATGCCTAAAAATATTTAAATAAAATTATATTCTACCTTCAAAAAATATCCTAAATTCGCTTATAATAGCTCCCCAGTTGTGGTAAGGGTGAGTCCATTTTTCAGTAATCATAGTAGTAGCTAAATACATGCATTTTTCAAGAGATTGAACAGAAGGATAAACTCGTCTACCTTTATTTATTCTCTTGTAGCTGTTATTTAAACTTTCAATAGAATTTGTTGTGTAAATAATTTTTCTAATAGCTGGACTGTATTTGAAAAATGTAGAAACGTTCTCCCAATTATTTTCCCAATTATCTAGTAAAACTTTTCTAGGTTTCCATTTTTCCTTTAATTCTTGTAAATTGCTATACGCTTCTTCTTCAGTATTTGCAGCATAAATTGTCTTTAAATCTGCTGCCAATTCTTTTCTGTCTTTGTAAGATACATAGTTCATAGTGTTACGAATCATATGTACAATACATCTTTGAAATTCTGTTCTAGGAAAAGCGCTGTTTATTGCTTCTGGTAAGCCTTTCAAGCCATCAGCACACATAATTAAAATATCTTTAATACCTCTCGTTTTTAACTCGTTTAAAATATTTAACCAATATTTTGCACTTTCACTTTCTCCAACGTAAAAACCTAACACATCTTTATATCCATCTGCATTTATTCCAAGAATTATATACACAGCCTTTTTACCAGAAACTCCATTATCTTTTACGTAGAAGTAGGTTGCATCTACAAATACAACTGGATATACTTCATCTAATGGTCTTGTCTGCCATTCCTTTATTTGAGGTATTACTTTGTTTGTTATTGCGGTTACCATATCTGGTGATATTTTTACTCCATAAAGTTCTTGCATTTGATTGTATATTTCTCGATTCGATGTTCCTCTTGCATACATTCGTATTATTTTTTCTTCAATTCCTGAAATGTCTTTTTCACCTTTTTCTACTATTGCTGGTTCAAATTCTCCGTTACGATCTCTTGGCACGCTTAATTCAATATCCCCAGCAGTAGAGTGGACTGTTTTCTTAGAGTATCCATTACGATAATTTTCTTTTTCTTCATCTGAATATTCATATTTTTCATATCCTAAACTTTCATCTAGTTCTGCTTCTAAAAGCTCTTGCAAAGTGTCTTTAAACATATTTTTTAATGCCTCTTCAATATCTTTTGCTGAACTAATTTCATTTTGTGCTATGAATTGTTTAATTAAATCTCGTCTTTCTTTTGGTATTCTATTTTTTCTTGGTGCGTGTCTATCTCCCATAAAAAAATCCCTCCTATGTTATATTTATTCTAACATAGAAAGGATTTATCTTTCATTAGTTTACACAGTTTTTTCTACAGACTCAAAAGTTTTAGAAAAACGAGATAAATAAACTTATCTCGTCCTTTTTATAGGATTTTAGTGGCTTTTGTTTTATATAAGGCTACTGAAATTACATATTTAGGAGGTGGCTTTTTACCATCGTAGTATGGATACCATCTTTTTAAATCTTCTGTTTTAGAATAACGATACATAGATTTTATTGCTTTTTCTATATTCCATTTAGCATTTCTGATAGTAATATTATTTTTTGCTGCAATATTTTCATATATTTTTTTCATTGAAAATGTATTTATATTATTTTTGTGTAAATACTCGACAATGTCAATTAAATACTTCGTACCTAAATTAGTAAAATTAAAGCCTAGTTGTAAAACTGTATTTTCGCACAGTTCCCTACAACTAGGCTTTTTGTTTGTTAATTTATATATATCGTGGATGCAGTCAAGTAGAGCAGGTAAGTCAAAAGGCTTTTCAAATACTCTGAAAACTTTTGAAGTATATCTAAACTTAAAGTCGGCAAGATTTCCAGAGGTAACAATAATGTTACACTTTTGTGAGTCAGTACTGTTTTGAGTGCATAAGGTATCCAAAACTTGAATTCCATTTTTGTTAGGCATTTTTAAATCTAAAATCATAACATCCGGAGCATAGCTGAAGTATGAGTTGATTGCACTTTCTCCATCACAAACAATATTAACAACTTTAATTGCCTTATCTTTTGTAATAAATGATGATACAAGAGTTGCTAACTCAAGATTATCATCAGCAATTAAAACAGATATTGACATTTCTCCACCTCATATTAAAATACGAAACCTTAAACTGTCAATATTGTACATCAAATTACTGAAAAAATCCATACATTAACTTTAAAAACATTATAAAATATGAAAAAAATTATCGACAACTTTCGACAATAGAGTGTCTTTTTTTCCATTTTTTTCGACTTTTTCTGATTTTTTTCCACTTTTCACATTTCTTGATTTGAAAATTATATCATCTCAATAAGGTTGATAGTGTCAACAAAAGAGATGAATACAAAAGAACTAAATGTACTAAAGATGTAAAGTAAGTTCGTTTCTTTTTGTTGTCACTATTTTTTTGAGAGGAGGGTTGAATTTAATATATATCATCTCTTTCAAGTGGCATATCAGCCAATTTTGAAAAAGAGGTGTTGATATGTATATTAGTAAAGAAGAGAAAGAAGATTACGAAAGAAGATTTAATGGGTATATTATGCGAATAATAAAGAACGAGTACATTAGGTACTCAAAAAGTAAAGCAAAAGAAAGAAGAGTTTCATCATTAAATGAAATTTCTTACGATGGAATTGAATGTATCCAAAATCTTATAGGAGAGAAAGATATTTATATAGAGGAGGTTTTCGCCCCAGAAGAATTAGAATTAATATTTGAAGATGCTTCTATTTATAGAGCTGTTAAATCGCTAACTAGAAAAGAAAAGTTGGCGATTTTTTTATGCTTTATTTTAGAAATGGATAAAAGCGAAGTGGCAGAAATACTTGGATATTCTAGTGGTCAATCGGTTTATAAAACTTGCGAAAGAGCTATATCCAAAATTAGGAATAAGATTAAAGGGGGAAAATGTGATGATTGATTTTCAAACTATTCAAAAAGCTAAAAATGGAGATAATGGGGCGATTGAAGCTATATTAAATTACTATTTGAAAATAATTATGAGTTTTTCAAAAGATGATGAATTTATGCACATATGTTTGATTAAAGTATTAGAGGGAATTGCAGGATTTAAAAATAAAAAATATTAAAAATTTTTTAAAATTTGTCTAAAAAAAACACATTGTTGACTCCTATATAGGCGAAAGGCGAAAAGAAGAGCCTTTCACCGAACTTTGAAAATTGAATAATAAAAGTTACAGTACTTTATCTGTGTAGCCTAGAAAAGGAAAGCTCCAAGAAGTCCTGCTATTCGTGACAGATAGCAATAGGAATATAAAAAGGGAAAAATCATTTGATGGTAAGAATGAGTGGCGATGACCTATGCAGAGAAAATAATGATACTTCAACCTAGCTAGTGTGATATTAAGGGGTTGCCTGTCGATTAGGGAGGAGGCAAGTAATAAAAACTTGACCTATGTGATTACCAAATCAGCTGTAATTTATAAAAATAAGTTTATATGACCACAGATAATGCCACTAATAAGGAAAAAACTTATTAGTGGTATTAATGTGTGGTCATTGTATAGGAGGTAATAAAAATGATTGATTATATATTTTGGTTTGCTTTTGGATTTGTATTAGGTTTTTTGTTTTTTATATTTATAAAGTTGATAAGAAACTACATATATCAAAGAAGTAAAAAGTTAAGACGCAAAGCTTTTGGAGAAAAAATGGACAATTTGATGAAGTAAAAGAAGGTGTTAATGATGAAAGATGTAAAAGTGATTTTTATAAATGATGAAATGATAAAAAGTAAAGTAATTAGAAAAAGTATAGAAATTATGGCTTTAAGCAAATTATTTAATCAAAAATTAATACCAGAAGATAGGTATATACAGCTAAAAGAGAAAATTGAAAGACTCGCAAACACTTAAAAATAGTGGGGTGGACAAGTAACTATATAAAGATGGTAAAATAAATATGGTTATTATTTGTGGGAAGGAGGAGTTATGGAGATTGAATTAATAAAAAAGTTAGATGGTAGAGTTAATAGAAGACTTGGTACAAAATTAACAGAAAGAATGAGAGCCGCAGCGTATTGTAGAGTAAGTTCTGATAGCGAGGACCAGTTAAATAGCTATCAATCACAAGTTAAATATTATGAACACAAGATTGAAGAAAATGTTGACTGGGAATTAGTAGATATTTATGCAGATGAAGCAATATCTGGTACACAAACTAATAAAAGAACTGATTTTATGAGAATGATAAATGATTGTTTACAAGGAAAAATTGATTTGATTTTAACAAAATCTATTTCTCGTTTTGCTAGAAATACAGTAGATACACTTAAATATGTAAGAATGTTAAAGGAAAGAAACATTGCAATTATATTTGAAGAAGAAAATATTAATACTTTAGAAATGGCAGGAGAGCTTTTATTAACAATATTAAGTTCAGTCGCCCAACAGGAAAGCGAAACAATTTCTTCTCACGTAAAATTAGGCTTGAAAATGAAAAAAGAAAGAGGAGAGTTAATAGGTTTTAATAGATGCTTGGGTTATGACTATAATCAAGAAACAAAGGAACTCACTATTATAGAGAGTGAAGCTGAAATTGTGAGATATATATTTGATAGATATATATCAGGAATAGGATGTCAAGTTTTAGCTAGAGAACTTAAAGAACTAAATTATAAAACTATTAAAGGAAATAACAACTGGTGTACTTCTACAATAATAGGAATAATAAAGAATGAAAAATATAAGGGAGATATTTTACAAGGAAAAACATTTACAACAGATCCTATTACCCATAAGAGATTAATAAATAAAGGAGAAGAAGATCAGTATTATATTAGAGAACATCACGAGGGAATTATTTCTGCTGAAACTTTTGAAAAAGCACAAGAGATATTAAATAAGAGAATTGCAAATAGAGATACTGGTAGACAAAAAGGAAATTATAGTAGAAAGTATGCTTTTAGCAGTAGATTGTACTGTGGCTTCTGTGGACAAGTAATGACTAGAAGAAATTTATACTCTAGTACCCCATATAGCCAAAAAACTTGGCAATGTATGAATTTTGTGAAATTAGGTAAAGTACATTGTCCTAATTGTAAAACAATAAAAGAGCAAATAATTGAAAAATGTTTTGTAGATATGTATAATATTATGTATAAGAATAATAAAAGTGTGCTAAATAATTTCCTAAATGAAGTAATAAAAACACTAAAAGAGAATACATCTGAAAAAGAGTTAAATAAATTTGAAATGCAGAAAAAAGAACTAACATTACAAAACGAAAAATTATTAGCTTTTTTAGTTGATGGAGTGATAAGCCAAGATGAGTATATAAGTAAAAAACAAGCTAATATTAATAAAATAGAAAAAATGGAAAAAGAGATGAAATACTTAAAAGACTCAATGAATGCTGAAGATGATATAAGAAAAGGCTTAAATAAAATGAAATCGCTTTTTGAAAATAATGAACAATTAAAAGAATTTGATTCGAATTTATTTGAATCATTAATTAGTAGGGTTATAATAGGAGAAGAAATAGATGGTGTTTCATATCCATATACTATTACATTTTTATGCAAGAATAATTATGAGAATTTAGGAAAGCCAGAGATTAAAACAGGAGATAAACCTTTAATAATGGAATTTATCAGTTTTCAAAATTTCTTCTCTTATGAGGGAGCAAAAGATGTTAATTTGAGAAAAAAACAAAATGAAGAAGTAAGAGTGAAAGTTAGGTTTGATATATAAAACTGATATATCTACTGTCTATATACGAGGTAAATAAGCATATCTACACTGAACATACCACACACGTTGAATGCGTAGCGGTGCTACGTTTGAAATAAATCTGAAATCCATTGCAAG
>CAZHCB010000046.1:0-12395 GCA_964530935.1 uncultured Oscillospiraceae bacterium | reverse complement strand
TCTTCAATATCTGCATCAATTGCCCCTGCAACAACAATAACCGGAACTCCGGCAGCTTTTGCCCGGGAGGAAATGCCGGAGATTGCCTTGCCCTGAAGACTCTGGGAATCAAATTTTCCCTCGCCTGTGAAAACGATGTCGGCATCACGGAGACAGGCGTCAAAGCCCACCGTGTCCAGCACAACATCAATGCCCCGCTGCAGCTTTGCATTGAAGAATGCCAGCATTCCGGCGCCCATGGCTCCTGCGGCTCCCGAGCCGGGTACATTTGCAACATCTACGCCTAAATCGCGCTCAATGATTGCCGCTAAATGCTGCAAGCCCTCATCAAGCAGCTTCACCGTTTCCGAATCCGCACCCTTTTGCGGTGCAAAGACATAAGCTGCTCCGTTTTCACCGAACATGGGGTTATCAATGTCGCACATTGCAATTATCTCGATATGTCCCAGCCTTGAATCAAGCGCGGACGCATCTATACGGTCAATATCTGTCAGGCTCCCGCCTGTTGGGACAAAACAGCTGCCCGACTTATCAAAAAAACGCACGCCGGCTGCCGCTGCCGCGCCACAGCCACCGTCATTAGTCGCGCTTCCGCCCAAACCTATCAACACTCGCTTTGCGCCTTTTGATACTGCCTCCAGAATAATTTCACCCACGCCGTAAGTTGTTGCGCTCTTGGGGTCTTTTGCGCCTTCTACGAGGGGCAGACCGGCACAGGCAGCCATCTCAATGACCGCCGTCTCGCTATCCGGAAGTAAGCCGAAAAAGGCATTCATAGGCTTGCCAAAGGGATTTTGGGCGTTTATCCTTACCTTTTCTCCACCCATTGCCGTAAGGAAGCAGTCAACGGTTCCTTCTCCGCCGTCCGCCACGGGAATGCTTTTTACCTGAGCGTTTTTGTTATTTGCAAGCACAGCATCGCCCATGACTTCACAAACCTCAATGGCGCTCATAGTGCCTTTGAAGGAATCCGGAATTATTACGAATCTGTCCATACTTGCCTCCAATCCAAGGCCCGCTCACATTCCTGAAACCGCACCGAATCAATCGCCGAGCCGGTGCGGTTACGGGGAAAATAAAAAAGAGGATAATGAAAAAATCTGATTTATTTGCCGATTTTGGTTCCGGAGACTTTTGCATAATAATTTGCAAGACTGCTGTGGTCATCCTGACCTTTGCCGTCAGCATGGAGAGTCTGCATCATCTCCATAACAGCGGCCGTGAGCGGCAAGGGTGAGCCCACACTGTGCCCCGCTTCAAGAGCGTTGCCCAGATCTTTTATGTGCAAATCAATCTTGAATCCGGGCTTAAAGTTACCCTCCAACATCATGGGTACTTTCGCGTTCATAACAGTTGAGCCGGCAAGACCGCCGCGGATGGCATCAAAAACGAGAGCAGGATCAACATCCGCTTTCTTTGCAAGGGTGAAAGCCTCTGCGCAGGCGGCTATGTTGCAGGCAACAACAATCTGGTTTGCAAGCTTAGTAGTATTGCCCGCACCAATTGCGCCGCAATAGACCGCTGACGCACCCATCTTAAGCAGAATGTCATCCTTGACCTGCTCAAATACTTCTTTGTCCCCGCCAACCATAACGGAAAGGGTTCCGTCTATCGCCTTGGGTTCGCCGCCGGAAACAGGAGCGTCGATCATCTTAACGCCCTTTGCGGCGCAAGCCTTTTCAACCTCCTGAGACGCTCCCGGGGCAATGGAGGACATATCGATCAGGATAGTTCCCTCTTTTGCGCTCTCGAGCACTCCACCCTCACCCATAACAACCGCCTTTACGTGGGGAGAGTTGGGCACCATTGTAATTACTACAGGGCACTGTCCCGCTGCCTGCGCGGCAGACTCAGCGGAGGCAGCTCCTGCTGAAACCAAGTCCATAACGTTTTCGCGGACTATATCAAATACAACCAGCTCGTGTCCTGCTTTGAGAAGATTCTTTGCCATGGGCTTTCCCATGATTCCAAGTCCGATAAATGCTATTTTCATATTATCATCCTTTCTGCTATAATATCAAGGCTTTTGCTTTTTCAGCAATAGCTTCTGCTGTCAATCCGTAGTAATTCATCAGTTCATCAATGCCATACGCCGACTGACCGAAAACGTCTTGGATAGAAACACAATCCATTGGCACAGCGCTTTGTTTCAGCGAAAGAGCAACTGCGCTTGCCAATCCACCAATGTAGGTATGGTCTTCTGCGGTTACAACCGCCTTTGCACCCGCTGCGATCTCCGCGACTTTCTCATAGTTAAAGGGCTTCATCGCCGCGATGTTTACCACCTTTGCGCCGATGTTCTCAAGGGCAAGCAGCTTTGCCGCATCCAGCGCCCGCTCAACCATAACACCGTGGGCAAATATTACAACATCCGTGCCGTCTTTTATGACTCTCAGCGGCTGATATGCAGCGGTTGCATCCTCGTTAATCACGTCCGGTGTGTCATTTCTGACAACACGGATATATACCGGTCCTTCGATCTGGGCGGCATACCGGACTGCCTGACGGGTTTCCGTTGCATCGCATGGAGTGAGTACAGTCATGTTCGGAATTGCGCTCATAATTGCAACATCCTCTATTGCCTGATGTGTTGAGCCGTCACCGAAGTCGGAAAGTCCCGAGGATGAGCCGCAAATCTTGACGTTTAGGTTGCCGATACATATTGTCTGACGAATCTGATCATAGGGACGACCTGCTGCAAAAACTGCAAAGGTACTGCAAAACGGTATTTTCCCGCCTGCAGCAAGACCCGCAGCGGTGGAGAGCATATTAGCTTCCGCTATGCCCATTTCAAAGTATCTCTCCGGATATGCTTCCTGAAACATATTTGACATTGTTGATTTTCCAAGATCCGCTTCCAGGGCGACTACTCTGGGGTTCTCTGCACCCAGAGCCACCAGTTCCTCACCGTAAGCCTTGCGCTGACTTTTTGTAATACTCATGTCTACACCTCCTGCAATGCCGCAATTTGTGCATCCAGCTGCTTCAAAGCGTCATCATACTGCTCTTTCGTAAGAGCGCCGTTATGGAAGCTAACTACGTTTTCGGCAAAAGAAACACCCTTTCCCTTGATCGTGTTTGCAATGATAAGGGAAGGTCTGCCCTTGACAGAGTCGGTCTCGTCCAAAGCTGCAACAATTGCGTCTATGTCATTGCCGTCAACTTCTATCACATTCCAGCCAAAAGCTTCCCATTTTGTTTTCAAATCGCCCGAGTCAAAACGGTCTTTAATAGCACCCGTTGCCTGAAGACGATTTCTGTCTAATATGGCAATAACATTATCAATCTTGAAATTCGCTGCTGCCATTGCCGCTTCCCAAATCTGGCCCTCTGCCATTTCGCCGTCACCCACGATACAATAGACCTTGCCGTTTTTCCCATCAAGGCGCATTGCAAGGGCAAGTCCGTTTGCAATGGAAAGTCCCTGACCTAAGGAACCGGTTCCCGCTTCTATCCCGGGGGTCTTCAGTCTGTCAGGATGGCCCTGTAATCTTGAGCCCAGGCTTTTGACCTTGAGGAGCTCTTCTTTTTCGAAGTAACCGACCTCAGCCATGGCGGCATACTGTGCAATTGCCGCATGACCCTTGCTGTAAATAAACTTGTCTCTGTCTTCCCAGTCGGGATTTTTTGCGTCGAAACGCATTTTATATCCATAGAGTGCAGCCACTATATCGGCACTGGAACATGAGCCGCCCAAGTGACCGACATGGCCATCGCCACCGATCATCGCGGCGAATGTTTGCCGCCAGAAGCTGAAGCTCTTTCTTTTTTTCTGAACTAAGCATAAGAGTACCTCCCTAGAAAAAATTCCGCAAAAACGCCAATGCAAGCGGCGCTTCTTTGTCAAAATCATTAGTATATGCCTCAAGGCTGATCCGCTTATCATAAGCTGCGGTTTTCAGTGCATCAAAAAACGCTATGTAGCGGCTGTCTTCCTGTTTTGTTTCGGGGTAGCTTCTACCCAGTTGCTTTGCAAAATGAACATGGCGGAGAAATTCATTTCCGTCTTCGGCAACATTGCTTGCCGGTTCATTTTCTTCGCTCATGTGATAATAATCCACCAACACCTTTACGTTATCTGCTGCAACATCTCTGGCCAGAGCGCAGCCCTCACGGAAGCTGTTAATCAGATTGCACTCCGGCTTTCGCAGCGGTTCAATTACAATAGTGATCCCGCGCTTAGCTGCTTGCGGTGCAACGTGTTTTAGTAAAGAAACAACCTGCCCATAGCCTTTTTCCATCGGGAAACCATCCGGCACATTCTTTGCCGGTCCGCTGCCGAAGACAATGGTCTCCACACCAAGTCTTTGGGCTCTCTCTAAGGCAGTCTTGAGATAGTCGTCAATTGCGTCCATGCTCACATTTTCCCCCGTAAGACTAAGAGTTGTAGGGAAAAAGTTGTTGCAGACTTCGCAGCGAATCGATGTTTTTTCAAGGCGCTCGACCAAGGCGCTGAAATCCTGCTGTGATAGAGCCGCCATTTGTGCCAGTGGCAGTTCAACATAGTCGTAGCCGTATTTATCAAGCTTTTCTATCCATTCGATCCCGGTCCCATCCGGAGCTGTTGAAACCATATTGGTACAGCATCCAATTTTCACGGTTGCCACCTCACCTTCTCGGATCAACAATTATTTTTATAAACTCATCAGGTCGTTTATGAAGTTCACTAAAGGCAAGCGGAGCTTCCTCAAGTGAAACTGTTTTAGAAACGATTTTTGTCGTATCAACTTTTCCGCTTCCAACTATTTTAACGACCTGTCCAAATTCTTCGTGGGTATAATTGAATGTTCCCCGCACTTCCCGTGCCGAACAAACAACGTCCTGCATATTGATAGTCATTTCCTTTTGGCTCATTCCGGCCCAAACTGCCATGCCACCAATTCGCAGAGATTTTATTGACTGATTCGCAGTCGCTTCAACGCCGACTGCCTCAAAGGTCACATCCAGCATCCCTCCGTTTGTTATGCGGGATATTTCTTCTAAATAGTCCTGTTTACCGGGATTTATCACTTCGTCTGCACCCAGCTCTTTGGCGAGGGCAAGCCGTCTGTCACTCAAATCAGAGACTATGATTTTTTTAGGATTATGAAGCTTTGCAAGCTGAAGAATGCAAAGCCCGATCGTTCCGGCACCGATAACCATAACGGTAAGATCCTTAATACTGCCGGACTTAACTAAACTGCCGTAAGCTACAGCGTAAGGCTCAACCAAGGCTGCCCGCTCCACCGGGAAATTCTCCGGCAGCGAGTAAATAAGCTTTTCCGGCACCGCCACATATTCGCAAAAAGCACCGTCTTTTGTGAGAACACCGAAAAACTTTTTATTTAAGCACATGTTGGTGAGGCCCTTTTTGCAGTTATCACATTCACCGCAAAAACCGATCGGCTGAACAACAACTTTCTCACCGATTTTGAATTTATTGGCATTCTTGCCGTTTTCCAGCACAATACCGGAAAACTCGTGTCCCATTGTCATTGGAGGAATCCTGCGTCCGGTTATGCCAAGATATCCATGAACATCGCTGCCACAGATACCGCAGGCGCACACTTTTATGAGCACCTCGTTTTCCTCGAGTTTCGGATCAGGCATTTGTTCTACGGCAAGCTGCCCCGGTGCAAGATATCTTAATGCTTTCATAGTATTTCCTCCATGGTTTAAGGCGGCGGCTGTCGCCATAAGTGTATTACATCTACTTGTCATACAGGTCTGGGTAAACGACCCCCGGTCTCATAAAAATGAGTAGGGGTCTGATGAAAAGAAAAAGCTAACTTTACATACTGATTATTCTTCTGTTCGACCTGTGTCTTCATCATAGAGCTTTAGGGTTTCAACCAAATGCTCCTTCATATATTGCCTGGCATCCTCGCTGTCGTGTCGCGCGATTGCATCGATTATAAGCTTGTGATATTTCTTACCACTGCGGTTGCCGACCTGTTTTGTAATGGCAACCATAGTTTCTTGCAGCACTTCACGGAGAATGTAGTGCACCTGCACAGCAACACTGTTACGGCTTATGCTCATAATAAGCCGATGGAAGTGAAAATCTAAATAGACGCAGCCACGCAAATCATCCTGACTCTCGAGCATTTTCTCGTAGCAAGCGCGCAGCTTATTGATGTCTTCCTTGGTTGCACGAGTTGCTGCAAGAGCTGCTGCTTCAACCTCTGTCATGATACGGAATTCCAAGACTTCACGGATAGAGTCTTCACTCAGATAGATTGCAGGGATAAGCTGATTCATATTTGCGCCCATTGTGAGCTGGCAAACATAGGAACCGTCACCAAGCTTTGTCTCAACCAAACCTATTGCACCGAGCTTTTGCAAGGCATGGCGAATTGACACGCGGCTGACACCAAAGGCCTCGGCGAGTTCGTTCTCAGAGGGGATTCTATCTCCCGGTTTCCACTTTCCCTCCAGAATCATCTGACGCATCTGATCATATACTTGCGAACTAACGCTTACTCTGTCTATCTTTTTAAAATCCACGTTTCCCTACTCCAATATTAATAAACATTTGATAGTAATATTTGGTATTAATTATAGACTATTCGCAGAATAGATGCAATCAAAAATATCTGCATGGCAGGGCGGCAGTCACACCGCCCTACCACAACAAAAATCATTCGTGAATAGTGGCAACAGCTCGCGTTGGTGCACCTGAAAAACCTTTGAGCTTAATTGGAAACGCCATGAAATGACATTTTTTATGCTTCATAAACTCTTGGGGGAACATTAGCTCCTCAATGATCCAGATTCCCGCACCAAGCAGCGTTTCATGACAGGGTCTGCCGGTTCCTTCTTCCCAGCCGCCCAGGCTGATGCAGTCGGTCGCCACGCCTTTGACTCCTAATTCACGCAGAAAAAGCGCAGCTTCTCCGGTCATGTAGGGCCAGTCGCGGAAATACTCCTTTGAAAAACCTCTGTTATAGCACCAGCCGGTGTTTATCAAAACAATGTCACCGGGTTCGACTGCAGAGCACTGTTGCTGCAAATGCTCCACAGTTATACTGCCGCCGGGCGCAATGATGCCGCACAGGTCTATTATTACCGCATTGCCCTCGAACACATCCAAGGGAAGCTCATCAATAGTCGCACCGTCATCAAAAAAGTGGTAAGGCGCATCAACGTGAGTACCCGTGTGAACATTCATGGTTAATTGCTCAGCATTAACCTTGTCGTTGGGATAGAAGTATTCATAGCGCATCGACGGCAGCTCATAAGTCGGCCAGCCGGGGCATTTTTCATATACAGGCTGCGAGAGATCAAAGTATTTCTGTGCCACTTAAACACACCTTCCTTACTCGGTGAGGGCTACCTCAACAAGAGTGTCATAAACATCGGCAATGTTGTCCTTGGTTACCAAAAGGGTTCCGAGCTTGATTTCAGGCTCAACAGTTTCGCCCTTAAGAATCTTATCAACAGACTGGGCAGCATATCTGCCCATTAGTACGGGCTGCTGAGCTGCAGTTGCAGCGACCTTGCCTGCCTGAATTGCTTCAACGACCTCGGGAGAGCAGTCAAATCCTGCAATCAGGATGTCTGTGCGGCCTGCTGCTTCGATAGCAGAGAGAGCGCCCATGGAGGGGTCTTCAGAGTGGCAGAATAAAGCCTTGAGGTTGGGGTGTGCAGTGATGAGATCCTGTGCAAAGGTTTCGCCCTCTTCACGGTTTACTTTTTCCATCTGCTTGAAATCAACGTCCTTAATTCCGTTCTTCTCAACACCGGCTGTGAAGCCTTCTTTACGGAGAACGCCATTGATACGGGCCTGATTCAGAGTAATCTGAGCAACTTCGCTGTTGGCTTCAAGTTTGGAAGAAATGTATTCTCCCAATTCTTTTGCTCCGCCTTCGTTGTCAGTGGAGATGAAAGCGGCATATGTACCGGAGTCTGCTCCTATATCGCAGATTACAACGGGGATGCCGGCTTCTTCTGCTGCATCAAGAACTGCAACGCAGGAAGCACTGTCCGTCGGGGAGATAATAATTGCATCTACTTGCTTTGTGATTGCGTCCTGTGCGTTGGACAGCTGTGTGCTTGCAGAGTCCTTGGAGTCATAAACATTGACTTCAACGCCGGGGATGAGTGCTTTGAGTTCGTCTTCAACACCATAACGGATATAACGCCAGAATGGAACGTCAAGTGATGGTGTCAGG
Organism: uncultured Oscillospiraceae bacterium; assembly: GCA_964530935.1. Lineage (GTDB taxonomy): Bacteria > Bacillota > Clostridia > Oscillospirales > Oscillospiraceae > UBA2658. The sequence continues at coordinate 4,242 of CAZHCB010000046.1, read as the reverse complement.
TATGCAACCTTAACTGTTTCTTCTGTGGATACATCGGGAGTATCTGTATCATCGGTGGTTTCTTTAGGCGCGCAACCTACGAAGACACAAGCGAGAAGTAGAACTACTGCCAAGATAAGTGATAGCTTTTTCATTTCTTTTCTCCTTTACAAAATATAATAACGGCATTTCTATTTACCGCTATTTTTGAGTTTAGTGAGCTTGAGCCCTGATATCTTTTCGGCCAGTACCGCAATGACGATCACAGCGCCGATTGCGCTTCCTTGCCAATACGGGTTGACACCAAGGATATTCAGAGCGTTTCTCAGGAAGCCGACCAGCAAAATCCCCACTGCTGTTCCCCAAAGCGTTCCCTTGCCACCGCTCATGCTCACTCCGCCGATAACGGCGGCGGCTATTGCGTCCATTTCGTTGCCATTACCATATGTAGGGTCACAGGCCATGAGACGCGATGTCATCATCCAGGCCCCAAGTCCGCACATGAGACCGGAAATGGCATACGCAATCATGGTATTGAACTTGACGTTGATACCTGAGAGCCTTGCAGCCTCACTATTTGAACCAACTGCATAGAGGTAACGGCCAAATTTGCTTTTTGAGAGGATCCATATAAAAATTGCGAAAATAACGATTATAAAAATAATATATACCGGAAATGCACCGCCGATTTTGCCTTTTCCCAGAAAGCTATATACCACGGGGAACTTCGAGGCAGTGTTCGCGTCTGAAATAACATAGTCGAGGCTTCGACAAATCTGCATCATGCCCAGTGTTACAATAAAGGCAGGCATTCTCAGGTATCCAATAAGGAAACCGTTTACAAGTCCGACTGTCGTTGCCACAAGGAGCATCACGGCAACGCCCAAAAAGATATTCTGGGTGTTCATTAGCACCATGCAGCCGACCATACCGGAAAGTCCCAGATTCGCACCCACTGAAAGGTCAATGCCGGAGGTGATGATAACGATCGTCATACCGATTGCAAGCATGGCATTGGAGGAAACCTGCGACATTACGTTCATTATGTTCTGGGCTGTGAAAAAGTACTCGGACGAAAAACTCATGATCGCGAAAAACGCCATGAAAATACCGGTCATCGTCAGCTCTGTACGATATTCCTTAACCAAACGCTTTCCGCTTCTAGTATCTTTAATTTTTACAGTTGCATTTTGTCCCATATAATGCTCCTTAGGGCAACGGGAGATGAACCCGTGCCGGTTTTTACGGGCGGTTTTCCGCCCATGCTGCTTCTAATCCCTTGCCAATACGCCAGTATTAGCATCGTGCTTATCATTGCCTGAGCAAAAAACCGCTCCGTAAAAACCGCAAGCACCTATCGGCGAGCAATTTTCGAGGGATTTTTGCTTCGATGGAAGAAGCTGGGCTGACGCCCAGTGATGACAACGGTGCGAAAAGCACCGAAAAGGGCCGCCGACAGGCGACACGGGGTCGTCTCCCGTTGCCCTATCCAATAGTTGCATAGTAGCCGATAAGCTCTTCGTTTGCTTCTTCAGCGCTGAGTTCTTTGCTTATACTGCCTTCGCGCATTACAAGAATTCTGTTGCAGAGACTGAGTATCTCCGGAATTTCCGAGGAAACCATCAAAATCGCAACTCCCGACTGTGCCAAGGCTCTCAAAATTCTATATATATCTGCCTTTGCGCCGATGTCGACACCTCTAGTCGGTTCATCGACGATGAGCACATCCGGTGCGATTAGAAGCCATTTTGCAAGTAGCACCTTCTGCTGGTTTCCACCGCTTAAGCTTCGAACCGGCGCTTCCATATCGCTGAGTTTGATACCCAGATCCTCAATCTGCTGCAGGGTCATTCTCTCCTGTCTCGCCCGATTTACAAAGGGCGTGGCTTCCATAACGATCTTTGAAGCGCAGATATTAAATCTGATATTCAGTTCTTGAAGCAAGCCGTCATGTTTTCTATCCTCCGGGACAAAACCGATTTTCCTCTTCATGCTGTTTACTATGCTAAACGCTGAAAGCGACCTTCCCTTTACCCTAACAATGCCGGCCGAACGCTTATCCGCACCAAATATACATCTGACAAGCTCCGTTCTTCCTGCGCCAACCAGTCCGCTGATACCGACTATCTCTCCGGGGTAAACCGAAAAGGATACGTCGTGGACATACGCTCTGCTGTCTGCTATCCCTTCGACTTCCAGCGCAGGTATTCCAACTTGCTCAACAGGCAGCGGCTTTGCTCCGCCGTAAAGGTCACTGACCTCACGACCAACCATTGCATGAATCAGCTTATCCTGAGTCAGCTCATTTGTGTTGGCTGCGTTTACAACCATTTTGCCGTCTCGTAGAACGGTTATTCTGTCGGAGATTGTATAAATCTCGTTTATCTTATGTGAGACTATTACGAAGCCTACGCCCTCGTCTCTCAGTTTGCACACTAAATCAAAAAGCAGGTGTATCTCGTTCGTAGACAGGCAGGCCGTTGGCTCATCGAGAATGATCGCCTGGGACTTTTTTGCAATTGCCTTGAGTATTTCAACAAGCTGCATCTGTGCGACCGAGAGGGTTTTCACTTTTGCATAGGGATCTATGTATTTTTCCATGCCAAAGAGTTTTAAGAGGGAGTATGTTTCTTTCACCATTTTATTTTTTGAAGAAATAACTCCGCCTTTGTAGAAATTGTTGTCAACCAGAAAAATGTTTTCAGCTACCGAAAAATCCGGTAAAAGTGAAAATTCTTGTGTGACTATGGCAACTCCATGATCCGCCGCATCTTTTGTGCTCGTGAATCTAACCGGTTCGCCATTCAAAAACACCTGCCCTGCATCGGCTCTGTAAATTCCGGTCATAATTTTTGAAAGGGTGGATTTTCCTGCACCGTTCTCACCCATGAGTGCATGAACCTCACCGCGCTTCAGCTCAAAGCCTACATCCTGCAAGGCCGGCACACCGGAAAAATATTTATATATTCCTACCATTTGAATCAATAGATTTTCCATACTGCTCTCACCTTTCAAAAGTGGGTTCGGATTATATTGCTCAGGCACGGGTTCGACTTCTCAATCGATATCCCAAGGCTGACCTCCCGCCAGGCAGCCACCGTCAACATGATAGAGCATTCCTGACATATAGGCGGAGGCATCGCTTGCAAGCAGAATTGTCATTCCAAGCAAGTCCTCCGGCTTGCCCGGCCTTCCCATAGCAATGCGATCAAGCATATACTTTGAACGAACCGGATCGTTCCAAAGAGGTGCCGTAAGCGGGGTGCTGATATGTCCCGGAGACAGTGCATTGGATCGAATGCCATATTTGGCCCATTCGATCGCCTGTGCTCTTGTCAGAGCGGCAACTCCGCTTTTGCTGGCGCCGTATATACCGTTTCCGCCAAGCATCATGACTGCGTTGTAGGACGTAACATTGATAATACTGCCCCCGCCCTGCTCAATCATATGCTTTGCAACTTCCTGACTCATAAAGTAAACCGCTTTTAGATTAACGTCGATAATTTTATCGAAGGTTGCCTCATCTCCGTGCAGACAGCCGACACGCTTATTAACTCCGGCGCAGTTGAGGAGAATATCGACTCTGCCGAATTCATTATAAACTGTTTGTACACAGGAAGAAATCGAATCAAGTTCCAAGAGATTAACTTCCACTTCAATCGCTCTTCCGCCGTCTTCGCGGATCTTTTCAGCTACTTCTTTTAGTCCGGCAATATTGTAATCGCACAGTCCAACAGCAGCGCCGACTGCGGCAAGTCCCCTCGCAAGTTCGCCTCCTATTGCACCCGCGGCACCTGTTACAAGAGCGACTTTACCTTCCAATGAAAACAGCTCGTTCAGTTTATTATTTACATCCATCCTTGTTCCACCCTTTCGCAGTTATGCGATCTAATAAGAAATCACAGTGAAAAACACGCCTCAAATGATTGGCAATTTCCAAATTATGTATGTGGCATGCTGTATGTTGTATTACAGCTTTTCTTAATTATAAACCACGGTATAGTCTACTTCAAGTCCTTTTAAACTTTTTGTATAAATACATAATACTTTTACCTGAAAATATGTCTATATTACTTAATACAAGTGAAGGGAAATCTAACCTGTGTATTAAGCAGGAACTCCCACACAAGGTGTCTTGTGTGGGAGTTCCCGTTATACTTGTATCATTAAATGTAGCCTGCTTCTTTTGCCTGCTGTCAGGTCTGGGACTTGGCTGTATTCCCCACCCTATTGTTGATAACAATCCGGTAATTATGGAATACT
>CAZHCB010000045.1:0-12428 GCA_964530935.1 uncultured Oscillospiraceae bacterium | reverse complement strand
CGCAGACACTGCATACATAGGTATTGCTTCCTTCAGTAGTTTTAGTAGGAGCAATATATTTAGTTGCATCTATCGCGAATGTGCAACTTTGAGGGCCGTCTGTGTGGATGGCATCATTTTCGCAGAGGCGGGAATGTGTGCTGTCAGAATGATCCGCAGCAGTGTCAGAGCCCGCGTCATAGGCCCAAGCACCCCAAGCATGTCCTATCATGGGTATGGCTTCTGTCTCGGTCTGAGTGCAGAATTTACACTTTCTGTTTATTGCACCATCTACGTCGCAGGTAGCGGCAGTCCGGCTGATTTCTTCGAATGTGTGAACGGTATGGTCATATGTAAGATTGATGATAAGCTCAACATCGTTTTTGATTCTGATAGTATAGAAATTAAACTTAACACGTGTCTGAGCCGTATCGGTCCATCCGCCGCTAATGTCTGCATGATTTTCACTGATGTTGTCATCATGCATTTTATATACGGTCTGCCAATCACTCTTCAGGCTTATCTCCAAGGCATTAAGAATCGCACCTTTTACTGTGTATGAACCTCTGGCAAGCTCGGTAGCGCCACTTTTTATTATGACCGTGATGTCCTTATTAGCACCCACTCCGGCCGGGGTGTTAGCAATCGTTACGTAATCGTCCCAGCCTCCAGCCGCTGCCGCGAATGTGGGCAGAAGGGTTACGGTCATCATCAGCACAAGCAGTACCGATATTAGCCTTTTTGTCGCTTTCTTTTTCATAATCTGCTCCCTCCATTATTACAAAAAACTCTTATCATAAAACTAACAGCTATAGTTACAATATATATATAGTCTATAATATCTAATGTAAAATAGCAAACACTTTTTGGAAGAAAAATCCTAATAAGTATTAATTTTATGGCATGAGCATATTATAATATGCTCATGCCATAAAAGATGCCGAATATTGTCGTAAAATGAAATTATGGTGGTGGAGCCGATATGTATAAATTCCTGCGTACGGTCCTTCGCTTAACCGGCCTTGGAAGCAGGTGTCGGCCTACTGTCGCCGTGCCTCACAAAGAGCATGGTCACGAAGGATAGGAACACGCAGATGCAGCCGTAGGGAAAGAGTGTGGTCATACTGACCTTGTCCAGGAAGAGTCCGGAGATATAGGGGGTGAGGGTCTGGGCCCCCATACTGGCGGTGTAATAAAAGCCCGTAAACTTGCCCACCTCGCCGCCCCGGGACAGCTCGACGACCATGGGGTAGCTGTTGACGTTGATCGTCGCCCAGCCAACGCCGGCAGAGGCGAATAATAGATTCATCACCAGGGTGGAGCTGCCTGCGCGGATGAACGAGGCGCAGAGAAAGGAGATACCGAGAATGGCGATTCCAATAAGGATTGTCTTTTTCCGCCCGATTTTCGAGGCCAATGCGCCCACGGGAAGATAGGACACAATGGCGGCTCCCGTCGCTATCATCAGGGTTAGGTTATAATCCAGGTTCAAAACGCTGCTGGCGTAGACGGAATACTTACTCGTAACGGCGTTGTAGCCGAAGAACCACAGTACCACCGAGGCGAGAATGAGAATCAGCGAACGGCGGGCTCCCTTGGAGAACTTACCGTCGCCGGAGGCCTGTTCCTCCTCGTCCGGCACGTTATCCAGGTGGAATTTGCGGCTCTCCTCCTGCATTTCCTCCACAAGCTTTGGCTCCTTGACCTGCCAGAGGAAAACCGCCAGCGACAGGAGCATGAGCCCCGCCACCATGGTGAAAAACAGCTTGTAGCTCATCAGGGCGTTTACGGGGCTGCCCGTACCCAAAAACGCACCCAGAAGCAGCACAAGAATACCGCCCGCCGCACCCATGAGGTTAATCACAGCGTTGGCACGGCTCCTCAGGGGCTTAATGGTCACATCGGGCATAAGCGCCACGGCGGGGCTGCGGAAGGTTGCCATGGACAGCAGTAGGAAGGTGAGAACCACCATAAAAATCACAAAAGGTGTCCGGTCGCCTGCTGTGACCGCGGCGGCAAAAGCCTGGCGGGCAGGGATTACAAATTTGGAGTAGTCGGGGTTGACAGAGCCGTCTGCCGTCGTGATTGTGATAGCGGTGAACTCCTCTTTGGAAAATTCATCCTGAATCACAATCGTGCTGCCATCGGGCGTGCTCACCGTAAGCGCCGCGTCATAGAGCGTCTCCTGCGCCGTGGGGTTCTCAGGCATAACGGCGTCAAGATGCTGAATCTGCGCCCCCTCCACAAAGGAAAGGAGGATGAAAAAGGCGACGGAAATCAGAGTTCCCACGACGATGAAGGGCGTACGCTTGCCCCGGGGGCTCTTGCAGCGGTCGGACATCGAGCCGAAGAGCGGCAGTAAAAACAGACCCATGACATTGTCCAGCCCCATAACCAGACCCGACCAGCTCTGGGACATGCCGAACTTGTCTGTGAGAATTTTGGGGATTATGGTATCGTATGCCTGCCAGAAGGCGGAAATCAGGAAGAAGGCAAATCCAACGAAGATAACTTTCCGGTAACCGAGCTTCATACAATCACTCTCTCTTTATTAATAAAGTTCCACTAAACAACAGTTTACTTGCTTTTTACCTAGGCTTCAACTAAAATTTGACTACAAAAGCGCTCTGGATTAAAATAAATTAGAAACGGAGGTGCGTTTACATGAATAAACTTGTTATTGGTCTTGCTCTCGCTTCTGTCGGGGCTCTCGCCGTAGCTTTTCTGGTTGCGCCGGAAAAGGCGGAGGAAGCGCGCCGCGCACCCTTTTATGGCCGAAACTTTGCCCACCGGGGGCTGCATAGCCCGGATAAAAGCATACCCGAGAACTCCCTGCCCGCCTTTGCGCTGGCGGCGGCGGCGGGCTATGGGGCGGAGCTGGACGTACGCCTGACAAGGGACGGTGCCCTCATCGTATTCCACGATGACGATGTTTCCCGTCTCTGCGGCACGGAAGGTAAAGTGGAGGATTTGACCCTTGCGCAGCTGCGGAAGCTTCGGCTATGCGGCACTCAGTTCGGCATTCCCCTGCTCTCTGAGGCTTTGGAGACTCTCGGTCCGAACTGCCCGGTGATCGTCGAAATTAAGCGCGGCTCCCGCAATGCGGAGCTTTGTGAGAAAACCTATGAGGAGCTCCGGCGCTTTGGCGGCACCTGCTGCGTCGAAAGCTTTGACCCACGCATCGTTGCCTGGTTTCGAAAAAACGCTCCGGAGCTTTTTCGCGGGCAGCTGGCCTCAGACCCCGCCGAGCTTGCCAAGGATACGAGCGCGCTCAACGCCTTTGCCGTCGGGAACCTGCTGACGAACGTTCTGGCAAGGCCGCATTTTATTGCCTACCGCATTGGCTCTAAGCCCCTGACCGTGAGGCTCTGCGAAAAAATGGGCGCAATGCGTGTGGCCTGGACTGCCTCAAGCCCCGCCGCTGAGGCCGAAAATGACGCCGTCATCTTCGAGCACTTCAGCCCGCAGGCGAAATATAAATAATCGCCGCCGCTAATGAGTATCAGGCTCTGACCCGAGACCCGCTATCGAGTTGCCTGTCAAAATATTCTGTTCATATAATGCGGCGAGCTGCCTTCGGTTTTCTTTTTTAAAACACGGCACAGCCGGTCAATTGTTTCGGATTCCTGTTTAACGGCCTGCTGCGCAATCTCCTTAAGCCTGCCCATATTCTCATCGCTTGCGTTGTCCATTTCCGTTGTATCGTCATCCAGCTGCACCTGAAAGCGTGTATAGTTTTCACTGCCGACCAACGCTTGCATCTGATAATTGACTGTTGCGCTCGAGGAGTTGAGTGTAACGGCAATTATGGGGATAGCCCAGTTTGCGATACCCCAGTCGTTGACTTCTGAGCAGGGCTGATTGTGGTTCTGCAGTCCGGTGCCCAGGGATACGATAAGAAACTCCTTTTCTTGCGGATACATGTTGCGCGCCTGCGCATATGCGCACAAAGCCGGGTTACTGGCAAATATGCCGCCGTCAATCATACAGTGATCCTCCAAGGTGAGCGGTGGAAAGTAGGTCGGCGCGGCAGCAGTCGCACGGACAACCTGCGTCAGCAGAGGATCACCCACGGGCGTACGGTTATTTTTGGCGAAAGAGGTCTTGAAAAACCACGGTGTGCTGCTTGCCATGTCGTAGGCAGTAACAAGGATCTCCGTAAGCGTTGTATGTAGCCGCGCGCCGCCGAGATACTTCTCAAGCATCGCGTCAAGACCGCTCGAAGAATATTTTGGCCCTGTTAAGCCACCCAGCGTTGTTATTGAGCGCAGTCGGCTTCGGTGGAAAATTGTTCCGCCGTGCTCAAAGTACGCGGAACGCACCTGCTTAGCCGAATATTTCGGCTTACCGAACCGGTCCGGCAATGTAAGCATAGCGGCAAGGATTCCACCCGTTGAGGTCCCTGCGATGAGATCAAAAAGTTCACAGATCGGTTTGCCCGTACGCTTTTCAAATTCAATTAAAAATGTCGCCGGTATAATGCCCCGGATACCCCCGCCATCTATCGATAAAATTGATACCATACAATGACCGCCTCCTATCATAATTCGCTACAGCTTATGAGCCGGAGAGTGAATAGGTGAGGCAGTAAAAACGGACAATATCCAAAAAGCCCCCTGATGCAGTTCTATTTTCCTACATCAGAGGGCCTTCTTTTGCTGTCTGTATGCCCGGGGCTATCCGTCTTCGGGCAGGTCTTTTTTGTTCTATCGTCTACTTAACAGTGCCGTCTGCATTGAACAGGGGCAGAGGCGCAAGATATGTAACATCGGGGCGGTGCTGGGACTCTCCCTCCGCCAACACGAACATCTTGCCGGCAATGATGCCGCCGGCCTTAATCACCAGCTCCTCAACCGCGCGCAGTGACTCTCCGGTGGATATAACGTCGTCAATAATGAGGATGCGCTTTCCACGCATTTCGTCGGCGTCCGCTTTGTCTAAATACAGCTTCTGCTCCTTTTCGGTGGTGATCGACTTGACCTCCACCTCAAACACCTCGCTCATGTAGAGCTTTGGCACTTTGCGGGCGAGAAAATACTTGTTTTCACCGCTCTGCCGTGCCATTTCGTACAGCAGCGGGATGCTCTTCGCCTCCGGGGCAAGCAGGTAGTCATAGTCAGGGGCGATTTTCAGCAGCTCCTCGGCGCAGTGAACGGTCAGTTCAACATCACCGAAAATAACAAAGGCGCCGATGTAGACATCGTCGGTAACTCTGCACAGAGGCAGCTCGCGTTTTAAACCGGCTATGTCTATCTCGTAGGTTAGCATTAGATGCATCCTCCTAGAAATAATTTTTTATCCTGCCTGAACAGGTCATTTAAACATTTCAATTATACTGCGAATTTTCCAAAAATCAATACAAGAAGCGTTACTTCTTATAATACTCCACAACAACGGGCAGACCGAATAAATACCGGCGCACCATGTCCAAAGCAAAGGAGGAGGACATCATGCGGACTCTGGAGCGTCCGACACCGGATTTTATGTGGTTTACAAAAACCTCGTCCTCCGTTGCGAGAGCTACAAACACCGTACCCACGGGGTTAACCCCGTCTCCATCCGGCCCTGCAAGCCCCGTTGTGGCAACGGCAAGGCTGGTACCGAAAACCGCTCTGGCGTTCTTTGCCATTTGGGCGGCGACTTCGGCTGACACAACTCCTTTTTCGGCGATCAGCCGCTCATCGATTCCCAGAATACGAATTTTGCTTTCCGGGGAAGAGGTCACCGCTCCCCCAAGGAACACCGCAGATGCCCCCTTGAGATCGGTTAGTCTCTTGGAAATAAGACCCCCCGTGCAGCTTTCCGCAACGGAAATGGTCATGTTTCTATCCCGCAGAGCTTCAAAAACCACCTGCTCAAGGGAGTTGACGTCCATGCCGTAGATAACGTCACCCAGAATCTGGCGCACCCTATCAACAACCGGAAGCGTAAGGGCCTCTGCCTCCTGAGCGGTTTTTGCCTTGGCAGTCACTCTCAGCATCACTTCACCCTCCTTGGCATAGGGGGCAAGCGTTGGGTTTGTAAGCTCGTTCATCATGTCAACAAGCTTGGCTTCAACCGTGCTCTCTCCACTGCCTACAATATGCAGGCTGTGTGAAAAGATAACTTCCTCCGAGAGCTTTCTCAAATATGGCATGGCGCAGGCTTTAAACATGGCGTTACATTCTCTGGGTGGTCCGGGGAGCATAATAACCAGAGTGTCCATAGCTTCAAAAGTACAGCCGGGGGCTGTGCCCCACTCGTTGTGGAACACCGTGCAGCCGGCGGGTAAATACGCCTGCTGAAGATTGTTCTCCGTCATGTTGTCAACGCCGATGACTTCCTTGAAATAACGGCGCATCTCCTGTGCCAGTTCCTCGTGATATTCCATTTCCAGACCGAAGGCTCCGGCCAGAACCTGCTTTGTAAGGTCATCGCAGGTGGGGCCTAAACCTCCGGTTGTTATTATAATATCGGCGCGGTTGCGGGCAATCTCAACAGCCTTGGTCAAACGCTCCGGATTATCGCCCACAACAGTGTGATAAAAAACGTTGATACCAAGCTCCGAGAGATAAACCGAAATGTCTCTGGCGTCTGTGTTGGCAGTGCTTCCTAAAAGCAGCTCCGTTCCAACAGAGATAATTTCCGCACTATACTGCCTTGCCATAACCGCACTTCCTTCCATTTTATACTGTTTCTACTGCTTAACATCCAAACGAACCCGCTCAATACCCGTCAGAGCCTCGTTTACCAAGGTCTCCACGTCCAGCGCCTTTTCACATTCAAGCACATCCTCAAGTCTGGGTTTTGTTCGGGGATGTCGGGGCGTGAACACCGTGCAGCAGTCTTCGTATGGCAGAATCGATGTTTCAAAGGTGCCGATCTGCACGGCATACCTGACTATGTCCGCTTTGTCCAAGCCTATGAGCGGACGCAAAACCGGCAGAGAGATGGGCTCTTCCGTAACCCGCAGCGCCTCCATTGTCTGGCTGGCCACCTGACCGAGATTTTCTCCGGTGACCAAGGCTTTGCAGCCATTGAGAATGGCTATCTCTTCGGAAATACGCATCATGAACCGGCGCATAATAAGAGTAAAATACTCCTCGGGACATTTTGCCCGAATCTCCTCCTGAATATGGGTGAAGGGCACAATTTCCACCGTTAGCCTGCCGCAATAGCCTGTTAAAATCTGTGCCAGCTCCAGCACCTTCTCCTTTGCCTGCTCGGAGGTATACGGAAAAGAGAAAAAGTGGACGGGAATCAGATGGATCCCCCGGCGCGCTATAAGGTAGCTGGAAACCGGGCTGTCAATTCCGCCGGAAAGCAGGGTAACCGCACTGCCGTTGCTGCCAACGGGCATTCCCCCAGCCCCCGGGGACGGATTGCCGTGGACATATGCCGCTCTCTCGCGAATCTCAACACAAACCGTCAGCTCCGGATTATGAACGTCCACCTTAACATTGGGGAATTCATCCGCCAGCAGTCCGCCAACGTACTGAGAAATCTCAATACTTGACATGGGAAAGCGCTTATCCGAGCGCTTTGACTCGACTTTAAAGCTTTTTGCCGAAAGCAGCTCTTCCCTCAAATATTCCTTTGCCGCGGCGAAAATTGCGTCCTTATCCTTTTCACAGGCCTGAGCGCGGGTAACCCCCACCGCTCCAAAAACCATTTTCATAGCCTCCAAGGCAGACTCCATGTCGCAAGAGTCGTTCCTGGGCTCAACGTAAACTGTGGACTGGGTGGAGTATACGTCATAATCCCCGTGCGCCTTTAGTCTGCGCTTTATGTTGGCGATGAGTTTATCTTCAAAAAATCTGCGGTTTTGCCCTTTCAGGACAATTTCGCCCTGCTTGAGCAGAATAATATCGTTCATCTGTTTCTTCCAATCTGCAAAAATAAAAGAGGTATAATACCACATAGTATTATACCTCTAATTTATGTAGTTTTCAATTAGAACATGGGAACAACAGCGCCGTCGTACTTATCATTGATGAAGGTCTTGACCTTTTCGCTCTGAAGGGCTTTGATCAGCGCCTTGATGCCTTCGTTGTTTTCGTTACCTTCCTTAACCGCAAGGACGTTAACGTAGTTGCTCTTGATAACTTCGGAGTTGGCATCCTCGGTTACAAGCGCGTCTGTCATTGCGGACAGGCCTGCGGCAATCGCGTAGTTGCCGTTGATAACAGCAAGGTCAACGCTGGTCAGTGCTCCGGTGAGCTGAGCCGCTTCCATCTCAACGATCTCCAGATTCTTGGGGTTGTCAACAATGTCAAGCTTAGTTGCTTCAAGGCCAACGCCGTCAGCAAGCTTAATCAGACCCTGTTCCTCCAGAAGAAGCAGTGCGCGGGCTTCATTTGTTCCGTCGTTGGGAACTGCAATCTTTGCGCCGTCAGCAAGCTCTTCAATGGAGGCGGTTTTCCCGGCATAGATGCCGAAGGGCTCATAGTGAATTTCAGCAGCGGCAACAAGGTGGGTACCGTTCTCTTCGTTGAAGCTGCCCATGTAGAGAATGTGCTGGAAGTAGTTAGCGTCAAGGTCGCCGCTCTCTACTGCCGTGTTGGGCTGAACGTAATCCTCAAACTCAACGATGTCAAGTGTGTATCCCTCTTCAGCCATTATCTCCTTGGCAATCTCAAGGATCTCTGCGTGGGGTGCGGGGGTCGCTCCAACCTTAACGGTCTTGTCATCCTTCTTTGCGCCGCAGGCTGCAAGGCAAAAAACCAGCGCAACCGCAAGGACAAGTGCAAGAATCTTTTTCATCATTTTCTCCTCCTAATTTTAGTTTGGTTTATGCGTTTGTCGCTCTTAACAGTCATTCGAGTACCGATTGACTGGAAGATTTGTACTAAGATCACCAGCAATATGACAAAAATATACATGACTAATGGCATTTTGCGGTAGTAGCCGTAGTTGATTGCCGTTCTGCCAAGACCGCCGCCGCCGATGATGCCTGCCATTGCGCCATAGCCCATTATGGTGGTCAATGCAATGGTGAGACCTGAAATAAGAGAGGGCTTTGCCTCCGGCAGCATCACCTTCCAGATAATCTGGAAGGGTGTTGAGCCCATGGACTGAGCCGCTTCTATAACTCCCTTATCAGTTTCGCGCAGAGAGCTTTCCACAAGGCGGGCAATAAAGGGAAACGCAGCAATAGTCAGCGGGATAATGCTGGCGATAGTTCCGATTTGTGTTCCAACGATAAACCCGGATAAGGGCAGAACCATAATCATCAGAATAAGGAATGGCACGCTGCGCAGCAGGTTAACAAGAAAGTTCAGGGCTTTCATAAGCCAACCGGGAAGAGGTCTAACTCCGTCAGCCTCGCCCACAACAAGAAGAACTCCCAGAGGTAATCCGATGACAAACGCAAGTCCCGTTGCCAGAACGGTTGAATACAGGGTTTCCCAGATGTCGGTGACTACAACCGCCTTGAAGACCTTCATGGTTTCAAGCCATGCCGGAGATGCAAAAAAGTCAGCCATCGTATTCCACCTCCTCGGCAGTAACGTCCTTCTGGCGGCGGATGTAGTTTAGCGCCTTTTCCGCGTCCTCAGGATCGTTGGGAAGTCCGATAAGCATTGAGCCGAAGGCCTTTCCGCCCACGTTTCTGGTGTCGGCGCCCAGAATGTTCACCTTAACGCCGCAGTCTATTGCAAGAGAGGCTATCAGCGGCTCATAGGAGCTGCCGCCGTTAAAGACGATGCGGACGACCCGCTCGCTCTTTAAATGGGAAACAGGCATGCCGTCCGGAAAGACAAGCTTCCTTGCGGCATCCGTCTGGGGGTTTGAAAAGATATTTTCAACTGTCCCTATCTCCGCCACGTGACCGCCGTCCAAAATGGCAACGTGGGAGCAGATCTCCTCGATTACCGTCATTTCATGGGTGATGATAATGGCCGTTATCCCCAAGCGGCGGTTGATGTCTTTTATCAGCTCCAGAATTGACCTTGTGGTGGTGGGGTCAAGGGCGCTGGTCGCCTCGTCGCACATGAGCACCTTCGGGTCGGAGGCAAGCGCCCTCGCAATGGCGACGCGCTGCTTCTGTCCGCCGGATAGCTGGGCAGGGTAGGCGTTGGCCTTGTCGGGCAGACCTACAATTTCCAAAAGCTCCGTGGCACGCTTTTTCGCGTCAGCCGCGCTGACGCCCGCGATCTCCATGGGGAAGCAGATGTTTTTTAAGCAGGTGCGCTGCATGAGCAGGTTAAACTGCTGGAAAATCATGCTCATGGATCGGCGGACAGTGCGCAAATCCTTGGGCGTCATCTTAGTTAAATCCTCACCGTCAAAGAGCACGCTGCCGCTTGTGGGCCGCTCCAAAAGGTTGATGCAGCGGATAAGCGTTGACTTTCCCGCACCGCTCATGCCGATCACGCCGAAGATGTCACCCTCATTGATGCTGATATTAACGCCGTCAAGCGCAACCAGCTCACCGTCAGGAGTGTTAAAGGTTTTGCCTACGTTTTTCAGTTCAACTATAGGCGTTTTCGAGCTCATAATTAGCCCCTCCCAAATGCTCCTAACTCCCACTCTGCTGGTATTTGTTAGGATTCTAACATATTGCATAAAGCCTTGCAAGATCAAATATACACCATTATTATTTATATCCGGTCAATAATTTTATCAGCTTTGTGCGCTCCCCGCCTCACGAAAATCGTAGGTACGGTACTGAATAGCCTCTGCAAGATGGTTTGTGTTGATTTCTTTTGATCCGTCAAGGTCGGCAATGGTTCTGGCAACACGCAGGATTCTGTCGTAGCTGCGGGCGGTTATGCCCATCTTGTCAAAGGCCATTTTCATTAACCGCTCACATTCGTCCGTCAAAACGCAGTGTTCACGAAGCTGCTTTTGCCCCATGCGGGCATTGCAGTCAAGGCTCTCTTCCGCAAAACGCTCACGCTGAATATTTCTGGCAGCATTGACGCGCTTTCGAATCTCGCCACTGGATTCGGCAGGCCTGCGTGTACGTAAGCCGTCAAAATCAAGGGCAGGCACTTCAATAATAATGTCCATGCGATCCAGCATAGGTCCGGAAATCTTGCTATGGTACTTTTCAATGCTTGCGTCTGAGCAGCGGCATCTGCCGCTCTTGTGACCAAACCACCCGCATTTACAGGGGTTCATGGCGCAAACCAACATGAATTGCGCGGGATATGTAATGTTGCCATGAGCTCTGGAGATCGTTACCTCCCCGTCCTCCAAGGGCTGACGCAGAACCTCAATAACATCCCTGTGGAACTCCGGCAGCTCGTCTAAAAACAGGACGCCGTTGTGGGCAAGAGAGATCTCACCCGGCTGCAGGAGCGCTCCCCCCGCCATGGCTGAGGCGGAGGTCGTATGGTGGGGTGTGCGGAAGGGTCTTTGAGTTACAAGGGGTTTATCCCTGCTGGTAAGACCCATAACCGAGTGAATTTCGGTAGTTTCCAGAATCTCTTCCCGACTCATGTCAGGCAAAATTGTGGGCAAGCGCTTGGAGAGCATGGACTTTCCCGCTCCGGGAGGGCCTACCATAAGCACAGAGTGCCCGCCCGATGCCGCGACCTCAAGCGCGCGGCGAACATTGTCCTGTCCCTTTATTTCGGAAAAATCACACACGCTTGTGGTGTAGCCTCCAACATCCGGCATCTGAGCCGCCTGTATGAGCTCTTCCCCGGAGAGATGCTGCAAAAGCCGGCTTACGTCGGCAACAGGATAAACCTCCAAGCCCTCGGCAAAAGCAGCCTCAAGTGCGTTATCCTGGGCAACAAACAGTTTTTTTATCCCTAGCTTTCGGGCGGCGAGAGCCATTGGCAGAGCGCCCCGAACCGGACGCAGCTCACCTGTCAGCCCCAGTTCTCCGATAAAGGCGCAGTCGTCAGCCGGCTGCTTTATTGCGCCGTTGGCGGATAAAATCGCCATGAGCATGGGCAGATCATAAGTAGTGCCGCCTTTTTTCGTGTCAGCAGGGGCAAGGTTGATCGTGAGACGGGAAAGGGGAAAGCTCAGGCCTGAGTTTTTGATTGCTGCCCGAACCCTGTCCCGAGCCTCTTTCACGGCGGTGTCCGGCAGTCCGACAATTTCAAAAGCCGGTAATCCGGAGCTTAGAAAGCATTCTACTGAAACGCCATAGCCGCCTATGCCCTTTATTCCAAGTGAATTAATCTTCGATACCATGTTGTTTTCCCGCTTCTCTCAATGTTTTTTCAGAAGATGTCTTTTTTCTCTCCTGAAATGCCGCCCTACTCTGTTACCGGCTTAATATGCAGTTCTTTCAGCTGCTTATCCTCGACCGGGGAGGGGGCGTTCATCATCAAGTCCTGAGCATTCTTGTTCATTGGGAAGGGAATTATCTCCCTGATGCTCTCCTCCCCGGCAAGAAGCATTACCATGCGGTCAACACCCGGGGCGATGCCTGCGTGGGGTGGTGCGCCGTAGCAGAAGGCGTTATACATGGCGGGGAACTTCGCAACGACCTGCTCCTCGCCCAAGCC
>CAZHCB010000044.1:0-12601 GCA_964530935.1 uncultured Oscillospiraceae bacterium | reverse complement strand
CAGCACCGGTATTTATGACAGCAAACGCAAGTTTTATACGACAGCTTCGCCATCAATGGATATACTGGTATCTTCAAACCTTGAGAGACTTCTGTTCATGCACTCTGATGATGATGCCGTTCGTACTTGGATGGGTCAGCTCAAATCAGAAGGGAAGTACGAGGTCACAAAAGAAGTTTTTGAAGCTATTAAAAAAGACTTTGACTGTGGGTATTGCGACGATGCTACGGCTAAAGCCGTACTATCAAAAGTTTTCGCTGAAACAGGCTACCTTATGGACACCCACACCGCTGATGCATATGCCGTTCTAAAAGAGCTGAGAGAGGGCAGCGGCGAGAGCTTTCCTACTATTGTTGTTTCCACCGCCAGTCCATTCAAGTTTTGCGACAGCGTTTTAGACGCGCTGGGCGCTGACAGCTCCGAGCCCGGGGCTCAGCTCATTAATGCACTAAGCACGGCTACCGGGAAAAAAGCCCCCGCACCCTTAGCGTCGCTAAAAGGCAGGAGCGTTCGTTTTAACGATTGTATTTTAAAAGAAGATATGTCAAAGGCAGTGCTGGAGTTTCTCGCTAAGTAATGGGGATAATCTCCCCATGTTTGTAAAGTGCTTAGTGCATGGTCCCGTGGGTTACCGTTCCTTTGGGTGCAAAGGTAGCACAGAAGGTCTCTGCCTTGCGTTCTGCTTTTTCATTTGCAACGTCAATTTTTTCTGCTATGCAATAGCAACCGTCTGTGTTATGTGCACAGGATTGAACATTGCAGCCAACTCTATTAATGCATTCGTTTGAATTTTTTGCCATCTTATTGTCCTCCGCTATTTTTTATGCAAGGGATGATTTCCCTTTGCTGTTTTAGTATCAACTTTTTTCTTAATTTTATTCGGGAGAATGACTATGGCTCTCTACGCAATTGGTGATCCGCATCTTTCGTTTTCGACAAACAAACCCATGGATATCTTCGGTACAGCCTGGGAGAACCACGCAGAAAAGCTAAAAAGCGGTTTTTCATCCTTGACCGAGGATGATGTTACTGTTATTTGCGGTGATATCAGTTGGGGTATGAATTTCAAAGAGTGCGAAGAGGACTTTAAGTTTATTGACGCTTTGCCGGGCAAGAAGATAATTCTCAAGGGCAACCACGACTACTGGTGGTCAACGGCATCCAAAGCAAAAGCATTTTTTTCCCAAGTCGGCATTTATACCTTGGATATTCTGAACAATAATTGTTTTTTTTATGGCGAAAACGCAGCGATCTGCGGCACTCGCGGGTGGTTTTATGAGGAAGAGACCGGTTCGGAGCATGACAAAAAAATTCTCGCCAGAGAACTGGGGCGCTTAGACACATCGCTCAGGGCCGCAGGGGATAGGGACAAATACGTTTTTCTCCACTATCCGCCAAAACACGGGGCATACGAGTGTCCCGAAATTCTGGAACTGCTGAAAAAATATGACGTGAAAATGTGCTGTTCCGGTCATATCCACAGCAAAAGTCTCAAGCATGTTTTTGAAGGATATTTAAATGGGACGCTTTTTAAAACAGTGTCCGCAGATTATTTGGATTTTGCACCAATTTGCGTCCTGGAATAAGTAAATTATTCACAAAAAGTGTTTGCTTTTAATATACACATCTGATACAATACATCGTATGAAATTTGCAGTGCCGCATAATTTATCGGCAGAATTTTAGGAGGAATAAACCCAATGATCGTCAAAAACGTCGAAAAGAAAGAAAAAAATGTCGTAACATTCCAGGTTGAGCTCAATCAGGAAGAGTTTGAAGAAAACGTTCAGGAAGCATATAAGAAGAACAAAAAGAACATCAATGTTCCCGGATTCCGCAAGGGCAAGGCTCCCAGAATGGTAATCGAAGGAATGTACGGCGCAAATGTCTTTTATGACGATGCAATAGAAGAAGCTTCCAGCAAGGCATTCACCTTTGCTGTTGGTGAGGAAAACCTTACCACAGTTGGCCGTCCCAGCTGCACCGATGCAAATGTTGCTGATGATAAAACTCTTCTTCTCAGCTTTGAATCCGCTCTTTACCCCGAGGTAACTCTCGGACAGTACAAGGGTCTTGAAGTTCCCAAGGAAGAAATCAACATCACCGACGCCGATGTGGACAAGTATCTTGAAGAAATGCAGAAGCGTCACGGTCGTCAAGTCTCCGTTGATACCGCTGCAAAGCTTGGCGACACCGCTGACATCGACTTTGAAGGCTTCTTGGACGGCGTACCCTTTGAGGGCGGCAAGGGCGAAGGACACAAGCTTGAGCTGGGTGCCGGTCAGTTTGTTCCCGGTTTTGAAGAGCAGGTCGTGGGCATGACCCCCGGCTCTGAAAAAGACATCGACATCACTTTCCCCGAGGAATACCACTCCGATTTGGCTGGCAAGGCTGTTGTATTTAAGGTTAAGTGCAATGAAGTTCTCGAGACTGAGCTTCCTGAAATAGACGACGAATTTGCCAAGGACGTTTCCGAATTTGACAGTCTTTCCGAATACCGTGAGGCTATTATGGAAGAGCTTGTTAAAGGCCGCAAAAAAGCAGTTGAAGAAGACTTTGCATTTGCCGCTATTGAAGCTGCCGCCGACAAGATGACCTGCGAAATTCCCGAAGCTATGATTGAGGAGCGTATGTCCCTGAGCGTACAGGAATATGACCGCAATCTCATGGCACAGGGCATGCGCCTTGAAGAGTATGTCCGCATGATGGGCATGGACATGCACGCCTTCCTGGAAATGCTCAGACCCCAGGCCGTTACACAGATTAAGTCCGACCTTCTCTTTGCCGCCGTTGTTAAGGAAGAGAACTTCGAAATTACCGATGAGGAAATTGAAGAAGCAATCAACGGCATGGCCGAGGCTTATAACACCAACCCCGAGCAGATTAAAAATGCTCTTCCCAGAGAGATTATGGAAGAGGATATGAAGAAGAAAAAGGCAAACGACCTTATTCTTGAAACCGCTATCCCTGTTGCACCGAAAGCCAAAGACGAAGCTGCGGCAGACGCTGAATAGTCCGGCGATATATCAAAGCTAGTTGTTTTGGTATAATCTCCTTTACAACGGGATATGGTTTCTTAGTTAATATCAAAATGGAAAAGGAGTATCACAAATGAGTTTAGTACCATATGTTGTTGAGCAAACTTCCCGCGGGGAGCGTTCATATGACATTTTTTCAAGACTTCTCAATGACCGCATAATCATGCTCTCCGAGGAAGTCAACGACACTACAGCAAGCCTTATTGTTGCGCAGCTGCTGTATCTTGAGTCTCAGGATCCCGATAAGGACATCCAGTTCTACATTAACAGCCCCGGTGGCAGTGTTACCGCAGGCATGGCCATTTATGACACCATGCAGTATGTAAAGTGCGATGTTTCCACCATTTGCATCGGCCTTGCTGCTTCCATGGGTGCATTTTTGCTTTCCGCCGGCACAAAGGGCAAGCGAATGGCTCTGCCTAACGCTGAGATTATGATCCACCAGCCCTCCGCAGGAACTCAGGGACAGATAACCGATATGGCAATCCATCTTAAGCGTTTGGAAATTATTAAAAAGCGCATGAATGAGATTCTTGCCAATAACACCGGAAAATCTGTCGAGCAGGTAACAGAGGACTGCGAACGTGACAATTTCATGACCGCAGAAGACGCCATGGAATATGGTCTTATCGATAAGGTAATTAAAAACCGAGAGTAACTAAGAGGATATTATGGCAGAATTCGAGGACAATAGAAACATTCGCTGCAGTTTTTGCGGAAAGACCCAAACCCTTGCGGAACGCATGATTGCAGGCAACGGCTCGTATATTTGCGATGAGTGCGTTCGTTTATGCATGAGCATCATTGAAGATACTGATGCTCCCGAGAACGACACAACACACACAAAGTTCGGGCTCAGCATTAATAATCTTCCTCGCCCCGCTGATATTAAGGCGGTGCTGGACGACTACATCATTGGGCAGGAGAAGGCCAAAGTAACCCTCTCCGTGGCCGTGTATAACCACTACAAGCGCATACTGTATGGCGACAAATCGGACGTCGAATTACAAAAGAGCAACATTCTTCTAATTGGCCCCACCGGCAGCGGTAAAACGCTATTCGCTCAAACTATGGCGAAGGTTATTGACGTTCCTTTTGCCATCGCCGACGCCACCACCTTAACCGAGGCAGGCTATGTTGGTGAAGACGTTGAAAATATTCTCCTGCGTCTTTTGCAGGCTGCTGATTTCGACGTTGAGCGAGCTGAGCGCGGAATAATATATATCGATGAGATGGACAAAATCTCTCGCAAGAGCGAGAACACCTCCATCACCAGAGATGTTTCCGGCGAGGGTGTTCAGCAGGCGTTGCTGAAAATTCTTGAGGGCACTGTTGCAAATGTTCCGCCCCAAGGCGGAAGAAAGCATCCACATCAGGAGTTCATCAAGATCGACACATCTAACATTCTCTTTATTTGCGGCGGTGCTTTTGATGGAATCGATAAAATAATCGAAAACCGTCTCGACCGCAAAAGTATGGGCTTTGGCGCAGAAATTAAGAGCAAAAAAGAGCGTGATGTTGGCACTATCATGCAGGAAGTCCAATCTCACGACCTGCTGAAATACGGTATCATTCCAGAGCTAATCGGACGTTTACCTGTTGTGGCTTCTTTGAACTCACTCAGCCGCGAAGATTTGGTTCGAATCCTGAAAGAACCCAAAAACGCCTTGACAAAGCAGTATATTTCTCTGCTTGACTACGACGATGTTGAGCTGATTTTTGAAGACGATGCTCTTGGAGCTATAGCTGACAAGGCAATCGAAATGGAAATTGGCGCTCGCGGTTTGCGTAGCGTTATGGAAAACACAATGACCGAAATTATGTACGATGTACCCTCTGATGAGACTATTACCAAGGTTGTTGTTTCGGCCGACTGTATAAAAAACAATAATCCGCCCTTGGTTTTCCGTCAGAAAAAAATTGCCAATTAGGCGAAATAAGGCGTAAACGGCCTTCATATTGTTTGAAGAGCCGCACTGACTGTGCGGCTCTTTCACCCCCGAAAGGAGGACAAAAATGAACGATAATATTAATGACAACGAAATTATGGGATACCCGCTTTTACCTATGCGCGGACTTTCAATTTTCCCGGGGATGATTATTAACTTCGATGTTGTCAGACCCATGTCTGTTGCTGCTCTGAACGCAGCCAGCAACAAAAACCAAATGGTTTTCATGGTTGCCCAGAAGGACATTTCAAAAGAGCGCCCTGAGCTGGGTGATCTCTATGAAATCGGCACTATTTGTCGCATAAAACAATTTTTGAAAGTTCCCGGCACTGATATGGTGCGGGTTCTTGCAGAGGGTGTTGAGCGAGCCCGTATAGTAGATTTTGAAACACGCACAACTATGCTCCATGTAAAAGTAGTACCCGTTGAGGATTCAAATGTCCGTCAAATTGGCACAAAAGCTGATGCGGTTATACGCAATTGTATCTCAACTTTCGATGAATACTCCCATATTGCAACTAATCTTCCCCCGGAAATGCTGGCAAAGGTTGCTGCCAGCGATAGTCCCGCCTATATTGCAGACTATATTGCCCAGAACATATATCTTCGTCCGGAGAAAAAACAGCAGCTTCTTGAAGAAGTTCGTCCACTAAAGCGCGTTGAGCTCTTGACACGCTTTTTAAACCACGAAATTACTGTGTTGGCTCTTGAGCGTGACATTTCTGAACGTACCCACGAACAGATGTCAAAAAACCAGAAGGAGTTCTTCCTTCGGGAGCAAATGAAGGCTATTCAGTCCGAATTGGGTGAGTATGACGAATTTGAAGATCTCAACGAATACCGTGAGCGTATTCTTGAGCTGCAGCTATCCGATGAGATTACGGAAAAACTCCTAAAAGAAGTTTTTCGTCTATCAAAGCAACCCCCCAGCACGTCTGAGGGCGCTGTTATCCGCACATATCTGGACACCTGTCTGGAGCTTCCCTGGCATAGGCGTACCTTGGAAACCCGTGATATTAAGAGAGCACGCAAAGTGCTTGATGAGGATCACTTCGGGCTTGAGAAGGTGAAAGCGCGCATTATTGAATACTTGGCGGTTCGCCAACTCTCTCCGAATCTAAAGGGCGCTGTGCTGTGCCTCGTAGGCCCTCCGGGAACAGGCAAAACCAGCATCGCGCTGAGTATTGGTCGCGCCACAAACCGCAAAGTTGCCAGAATATCACTTGGCGGCGTACATGATGAGGCCGAAATTCGCGGTCACCGCAAAACATATGTGGGCGCTATGCCCGGGCGTATTATTGCCGGTGTTATTCAGTCTAAGAGTGAGAACCCCATCTTAGTTTTGGATGAAATTGACAAGCTGGGCAGCGATTATAGGGGAGACCCCTCAGCCGCTCTCCTTGAGGCGCTTGATTCTGAGCAGAACCACGCCTTCCGCGATCATTATCTGGAAATTCCATACGACCTTTCAGAAACTTTTTTTATCACAACGGCAAACAATCTTGACACCATCCCCAGAGCCTTGCTGGATAGGATGGAAGTGATTGAAATGTCCAGCTATACTGACGAAGAAAAGGTCGAAATTGCAAAACGCCACCTGATTCCCAAGCAGCGCAAGAAGCATGGTCTTTCCGCCGCACAGCTGAAAATCAGTGACGATGCTATTCGTGAGCTTATTTCATCCTACACCCGGGAATCCGGCGTTCGTATACTGGAACGGGAAATCGCGGCAGTATGCCGCAAAACCGCACGGAAAATTGCCGATAAAGAATGTAAGCGCTTAGGTCTGAAAGCCGGTATGCTTACGGAACTCCTCGGCCCTGCAAAGTACAACCCCGACAAGCTTCGTCCCGCAGATGAGGTTGGTCTGGTTCGCGGACTTGCGTGGACATCTGTGGGCGGTGCTGTGCTGGATGTCGAAGTTGGTGTTATGGACGGCTCCGGCAAGCTGGAGCTCACCGGTAACCTTGGGGATGTTATGAAGGAATCCGCAAAGGCCGCGGTTTCATATATCCGCACGCGAACCGACGTTCTGGGCATTGACCATGACTTCTATAAAACAAAAGATATTCATATTCACTTCCCTGAGGGCGCTGTACCCAAGGACGGTCCGTCGGCCGGCATTACTATTTGCATTGCCGTTATCTCCGCGCTGACCGGAATCCCTGTTCGTCGTGACATTGCCATGACCGGAGAAATTTCCCTCCGCGGCAGGGTAATGCCAATCGGCGGATTGAAAGAAAAAACTATGGCTGCAATGCGTTCCGGTGTCACTACTGTGATTATTCCGGCGGAAAACGAAAAGGACCTGAGTGAAATTGATCCGGTTGTTCGCAACGCTCTTAACTTTATTTCTACAGATCACGTTGACAAAGTTCTCTCAGTTGCTCTTAACAAGCAAATTGACTTGCCTGAGACTCCGGCTTCGGAAATAATAATTCCGGCAGTGGAATCAGTAAAGCGCAGCCCGGAAATGCGGCAGTAGGTGAGCGGCATGAATATAAATAAAACAGAGTTTATTCTTTCTGCCGCAAGTCCCAAGGATTTTTTGCGGGACGGCTTGCCTACAATCGTTTTTTCAGGAAAATCAAATGTGGGCAAATCCTCAGTTATTAACAGGCTGCTCAACCGCAAAAACTTTGCCAGAGTAGGCCAGTCCCCCGGAAAAACCGTACACATTAATTACTTCCTTATTGATAAGACAGCATATTTTGTTGACTTGCCCGGGTACGGCTATGCCAAGGTTTCTAAGGAAGAAAAGGCGCGCTGGGGCAAGCTTATGGAGCAGTTTTTTGCTGAGGAAGGTTTAATCAGTCTCGGGGTTATGATCGTTGACTCCCGTCACAAGCCAACCAACGATGATATTACGATGGCTAATTGGTTTAAAGAAACCGGTTGCCCGATGGTTGTTGTTGCAAACAAATGCGATAAGCTGAAAAAGAGCGAAATCGAGCCTAATATGAATCTGATCCGCATGACTCTGGAGCTTCCGGATGACGTTCCCATCATCGTATTTTCTGCCGAAAAAGGCGATGGAAGCAGTGAACTCATGACCCATATTCTGAAATATGTTTAACCGAAATATAGCGGGGCGGTTTATGCCGTCCCGCTATTGTGTTTTGAGGATAAATTTGCTATAATAAACAATAATTCACTTTTATGGCGCAATGTATAGCCGATTAGACATCTGCAAGTTAGCTCGGAGGAATGATGGACAACCCAACCTTTCATCTTGAAGGCATAGTTCGTACGCGGGACGAAATGCAGGATTTTTCAGGCCCTCTAAGTCTGATCCTGATGCTCCTGTCAAAAAACAAAATAGAAATTCGTGACCTCAAGATATCTGAAATCCTTGAGCAGTACTTGGAGCACATCTCGAAGATGCAAGAACTGGATTTGGAACTCGCCAGCGAATTTGTTCAAATGGCCTCCCATCTGGTTTACATAAAAACCCGTACGCTTTTAGTTGGTGACGAGGAAATTTCCGAGCTTGAGGAGCTTATGAGTTCTCTGGAACAGCTCAAGTGTCAGGATGCCTATGTCAGTATTAAGGCGGTCACACCGGAGCTGCTTTCCGCATCCATGCAGGGCATGCTATTGTTTTCAAAAGAAGCCGAACCCCCAAAAGCAATTGGCAGCAACGACTACGCATACAGTCACAAACCCTTGGAGATTCTTCTTTCACTGGCATCGGTGCTCACCCGGGGAGGAAGGCAGCAGGCTTCCAGCTCAGATATCTTAGTCCCAAAACGCATTGTTTTTAATGTCCGTGAAAAAAGTATTCAGCTTATAAATCTGCTCAAATCAAAAGCCGTACACACGCTGAAGGACCTCTACGCTTTAAGCCAAAGCCGGTCAGAGGTGGTAGCCACTTTTATTAGCGTTCTTGACCTGTGCGCAACGGGAAATCTCATCATTGCCGAGAAAAACGGGGAACTAACTGTTCGCCTTTGTGGTAACGGCGAATTTGAACCCACTGACACTATCTCCGAATAGGGGTATGAAAGCATAATGAACGATAAAACAATTGAATCCACTATCGAAGCGATCCTTTTCGCGTCAGGCGAGCCAATCCCCGCCCAGCGCATTGCCCTTGTTCTTGGTATTGACGAAGAAAGCGTCTTCGAACACGCTAAAAAGCTGTCCGATGAATATAGCTTTGGTCAAAGGGGAATTCGCCTTATTCGTACAGATGATAATCTTCAACTTGTCAGCGCTCCGGAATATGCAGATGATATTATTCACGTTTTGGAACGCAGACGCCCCGCAAAGCTTAGTCAGCCCGCTTTGGAGGTTCTTGCAATCTGTGCCTACTTCCAGCCTGTTACAAGGGCCTATGTTGAGCAAATAAGAGGGGTAGACAGCTCATATACCATGGGTATCCTTCTGGAAAAGGGTCTGATTGAAAGCTGCGGGAAGCTGGAAGCGCCCGGAAGACCCTCTCTTTACAAGACAACGGATTTATTTCTGCGAACAATGGGCATAACAAATCTGTCGGAGCTTCCCAAACTGCCGGACATGACTTCTCAAGAGGGCGTTGCCAAATTAAACGAGGTAATTGACGCCTTAAAGGCCGAAGAAGCCGGTCAGCTGACCATCGAGGGGAACTAGCTGCATTTAATTATACTTGATAGGGGGGATGTGCACTTTGAAAGCGCTTATAATAATCATATTGGTGCTTACGGTTTTTTTGCTCATCCCAATCGGAATTGACGGCGGCTATAAACAAAATGCGCTGATTCTCGGCGTAAAAATCGGCCCTATAAACTTCAAACTTTTTCCTAGAAAAACGAAGCTTAATGAAACAGCTAAAAAGCCAAAGAAAGCTAAAAAGAAAAAAAACAAACCTGCAGCCGAGCCCACTGAGGGTCAGGCCGAAGAGCCGAAAAAGAAAAAAAGTCCTGATTTTAAGCAAATTATGGACATAATAAGAATTGGACTCAGGGCGCTTAAACGCTTCAGGCGAAAACTGAACATCGACTATCTGAGAATCCACTACACTTTCGCATCAGACGATCCTTTTAATGTTGCCATAGGTTACGCCGCAGCCAACGCCACAGTTAGTGCAATCTTCCCTCTGGTAGATGATGCGTTTAACATCAGAGAACGGGATTACGGGATCTATGCAGACTTCTGTACCAATAAGTCCCGTATTGACGTATGGCTTACAGCTACGGTCAATCTTCTGGATTTGTGCTACATTGCAATTGCATTTGGTATAGATTATCTAAAACTCAAAATAAAGAATAAGCGGTCAAAACGCACCGACGAAAGGAATGAAACAAATGGACAGAAATCCAATCAGTGAAATCAACGAGGTAACAATGGCAAAGCTCAAGGAAATGGTGGACGTAAACACCATAGTTGGCGATCCCATTCTCACTCCTGACGGCGTTACCATTATCCCCATTACAAAAGTGACCTTCGGTTTTACAAGCGGCGGAGCAGAGTTCCCCAAAAATGAGAAAAACGGTTTCGGCGGGGGCTGCGGCGCAGGCATAAAGCTTGATCCTGTTGGTTTCTTGACCATTGCCGATGGCGTTGTAAAAATGCTCAATATTGGTGCACCTGCAAATACAACGGTTGACAGACTTGTTGAGCAGATTCCCGGTGTAATTGAAAAGGTCGAGCAATTCGTTGCCAAACGCAAGAAGGACTAATAAACCATTTCGAGAATAAAAAATAGCAACTGAGTCAATAATAAGCACTGCCCAATAATACCAAGGGTGGTGCTTATTTTTGAAAAGACTACTTTCATTTTCCCTCGCACTGATCATCATTATCTCATTAGCAGGCCTCGCATACGCCTCTCCCGGAACAAGTGCGGGCGCCGCAGTATTAGTACATGCGGAATCTGGGCAGATTCTGTATTCTCAGAACGCAGACTCCCGGATGTTAATCGCCAGCACAACCAAGATAATGACTGCGCTGGTTATTTTAGATAATTGCACTCCGGATGAGCAGGTAGAAATACTACCTGAGTACACCGGCATTGAAGGCTCGTCCATGTATCTGAAAGCAGGGGAGAGTTATAGTGTTTCTGATTTGCTGTACGGTATGCTTTTAGCATCCGGTAACGATGCATCAACGGCCTTGGCATGTTATTGCGGAGGCAGCATCGAGGGCTTTGCCGCTATGATGAACGCAAAAGCCACTGAGCTTGGCCTTGAAAACACTTCCTTCGAAAACCCCCACGGCCTTGATGGTGAGAAGCAGTATTCAACCGCTGCTGATCTAGCCAAGCTAACTTGTAAGGCCTTGGAAAATCCGTTGTTTGCAGAGATTGTCTCAACAAAGACCCGTACAGTAAAGGAACAGACTTATGTAAACCACAATAAGCTGCTGTGGAACTATAAGGGCTGTGTGGGTATTAAAACCGGCTACACTATCGCAGCCGGACGAACTCTGGTCTCCTGCGCGAGGCGCGACGGCCTGACACTTGTTTGCGTGACGCTCTCCGATCCGGACGACTGGAAGGACCATACGGCACTCTATGATTGGGCTTTTTCCGAATATGAGTACCGCAACATTCTTCCTACGGGGGATATGAGCAGCGTGCCGGTTATTTCGGGCGAACAATCGAGTGTAAGCGTTGCGATATCAGGTGAGCTTAAATTACTGTGTCCAAAGGGCACTAAACCTGAGCTCTATATTGAGCTCCCCAAATTCGTTTATGCCGGAGTTCGCAGCGGTGATGTTGCGGGAAAAGTAATTGTAAGTCTGGACGGCGAACAGCTGGGAGAGTTTCCATTGGTTTACACTGAGGACGTAGGGCTTGCAGACGGGATCAAGATGACCCCGTGGGAAAGATTCCAGAGGGCATGGTATCTTTCCAATAAATACGGTTTCGTGCTTGGTAAAGCCAGTTAAACAATTTTTTATATGGTGATCTTATGAAACAAAGGCTTCAAAAGATAATTTCCGCCTCGGGCTATTGCTCACGACGCGCTGCCGAAACTCTCATTGAAGAGGGTCGGGTAACGGTTAACGGCATAACGGCCGCTTTAGGAGACCGTGCGGAAGAAACAGATCTCATCTCAATCGACTCAGTACCTCTCGCCGAATCCGGCGGGAGGACTTACATAATGCTTAACAAACCCAGGGGTTACGTTACCACCATGAGTGATGAGAAGGGCAGGAAAACCGTTGCCCAGCTAACTGCGGATGTTGGGGTGCGAGTATATCCCGTTGGCAGACTTGATATGGAGTCTGAAGGTCTGCTCATCATGACCGACGACGGAGACTTTGCAAACAGGCTGATGCATCCCTCTCACAACGTGGAAAAAGTCTACGAGGTTCGCGTCAAGGGGAAAGCCCCGCATGAAGCCGTTCAAGCATTGCGCGCTGTATCTGAGATCGATGGCAAACCGATTGCAACCGCAAAGGTATCCATGAAAAGTCACGACGGTGACTGCGCATTAATATCCGTTACCATACATGAGGGACGAAATCGGCAGGTACGCAAGATGTGTGAGCAGGCAGGCTTAACGGTCTTGCGGTTGAAACGGGTTGCCGAGGGTAATCTCCGGTTAAACGGTCTTCCAGCCGGAAAATGGCGTACTTTGCGTCAAGAAGAGATAGATAACTTGCAATAATAGGAAAAAATAATATAGT